>JAOFXR010000174.1 GCA_028047635.1 Verrucomicrobiales bacterium | reverse complement strand
TCGGGATGGACCAACCATAAACAGGAAGAGCGTCCCAAGCAGGATGACTTCCGCGATAATATTCTTCTGGGGATCACATTGCGTTCAAGCGATGGCGGTAAGACGTGGGAAAAGATGGGCGAGCTTCCACGAGATAAAAAGGGGTGGTGCGAACTGATTCCTTTTGGTGATATTTGGGCGGAAAAAACGGGGATGCTCGCGGCCTCTTGCTATCACGGGAGTTTTTCCGATCCAGCGGCATCCACCCAGATGTCAGGGTATCAATCCCATCTGATTCGCAGCTCTGATGGCGGCAAGACCTGGAAAATTGCCGCGGTGATTGGACCGGTTCATAATGAAACCACGATTGTTCCTCTTGGCCGAAACCGATGGCTCGCCGCCGCCAGGGAAAAGCAAGTCGATATGATTCGTTCTCTCGACAATGGCCGCACCTGGTCGGAACCGGAGCCGGCAACGGGCCGAAATGAGATCAATGGTCATCTCCTTCGCCTTGCGGATGGGAGAACGCTCTTGAGCTACGGGGTTCGAATTAAAGATCGCTTCGGTGTGTGTGCGAAACTCAGTGACGATGAAGGCCGAACCTGGGGGCCGGTTTTCCGCATCGCTGAATCGAAAGAGTGGGACTGCGGGTATCCCTCATCCGTGCAACTGCCCAACGGGAAAATCGCTACGGCCTGGTATGCGAAAGCATCGAACCTCTCAGCTAACTACCACATGGGATCTACGGTTTGGTCGGCGCCACCGATGTACACAGGGACAATCGTGAAGGTAAAAAGGGAAGTCTATGCCGAAAATGAAAAGGAAGGCGAAACGCCATGGGTCTATATCTTTTCCGGGAAACCCGGATTTAGAGAGGAGATCCACACGCTCTGGTCCCATGAAAATCAGGAGCGAGGCTACGGTGATTCTCCCTCCGAACCGCATCAGCGCCGCTCTTTTGATCACGGGAAAACCTGGACACCGCTTAAACCGCTCACGCCCTTGATGACCTTTCAGGAAAAGCTTTCGTTTCTCGACTGGAAGTTTTGCGGGATTTACGACCCAAACTCCGATCGGCTTGTCTCACTTTCGATCCATCACATTCGCGACATGCGAGACGGTGAGCCGCGTGCGATTTACAATCACGGGTTGATTCGTCTCTCCAGTGATGATGGCGAAAGTTGGTCGGAGCCTCAGGTTCTCAATTATGAAGAAGGACTCGACTTCCATCCTGACAATGTACTCGAACCTGATTTTTTAAATACGAATAACGGTTATCCAGGCCAATCAATACTCAAACATAGCAATGGCACACTTGTCATCCCGATGACGAATACACGCATTCCCGACAGCGTTGGTGACAAGCAGCCCGGTCCGGCGCGATGGCCTGCGGATGGGACGATCGGGAGCCTTTGTGTGGTAGGGAAATGGAATCCTGACAAAGCCGCCTATGATTGGAAAGGCGGGGAGTCGGTGTGGCTTCCGCGTGATATTGCTTTCAATGGCCTCTTGGAATCAGATATCGCCGAATTGAAAGACGGACGCATTCTCAACGTTTGGCGAGTAACCCACGCAAAGGGAACCGAAGCCTTCAAATGGCGGGCAGTTTCCGAAGATGGCGGACTAACCTTTTCCCAACCGGAGCCGCTCAACTACAGTGATGGCTCGAAAGTTTTCTCAGGGAGCCACTTCCACCGCCTCTTCCGCAGCAGTAAAACCGGGAAGCTTTACTGGATCGGGAACATCGCGAAAATGAATCCCATTGTTTCCGGACATCCCCGTTTTCCTCTCATTATAGCGGAGGTCGATGAAGAAACGCTCGGTTTAATCAAGGAGACCGTCACCATCATTGATACCCGCCACCCGGGCGAGGGAGCGGCGATGCAGTTGTCGAATTTCTGGTGTATTGAACACGGAGAGACCAAGGCGCTTGAGATCTACGTGCCGAGAGTTTACGAAGACCCATCGAATCTCTGGACGGCTAGCACCTACCGCTACACCCTGACATTCGTCGACGAATAAAAAATCATGCTTACACCAGCCATACACCTCAAAGAAAAACTCGCTCGCGACGAACGGGTCATGGGAATCATGGCGACGGATGTTTTGTCGCCAGTTCTTGTCGAAGTCGCTAAGCAAGCCGGGATTGATTACATCGTTGTCGATCGGGAACACGGCGCCTTCTCTGACGAAACGGTCGCGGAATTTTGCCGCGTCGGCAGGCTCGCGAATGTTGCGGTGCTGGTTCGGACGATCTCCTGCGAGGCATCTGTAGTCCGCCG
>JAOFXR010000173.1 GCA_028047635.1 Verrucomicrobiales bacterium | reverse complement strand
TCCGGCCTTGTCGAGCATTTAGCAGAACTGCTTTTATACGCTGGTGAGAGTGAATCTAAGACAGTTGCGAGGTTCCATCATGCTCGCGCTAGAGTGTTCTATGAGGCGAGAGAGTATCAGAAGGCCCGAGAATCTTTCAAACGTTCTGTCGGCGCTTGGCTGGGCATTCAGAAGGAATTGAGCGATGATGATTTGAATGCGTTGTTTGTTGAATAGGTATACATAGCCTTTGCTACGTGATTACGCCTCTATCATTGACGCATTACCTAGTATTCGATGAAGTGTGGATCAAAGAGAGAAACTATGCGACTGCTCTATGAGCTTCAGATAAATGATTTAAGAAGGGAAAGCTATGCGAACCATAATACTAGCACTTACAACACTCCTTGGGCTGGGCGCTTTCGTCTACGAGAAGGAATTCGCTTCACCCCAACGGGAGCAGGTATCCATCACCAAGATTGAGAAGCTCGAAGCCGAACTGTCGGCGACCGATGGCGACCTACAGCAGGCCCGACTTGACGTGAGGACCCTACTTGACATGCGCGAAGCATCCAAGGTGGCCTCGGCCAAACCCGAGGAGAATGAGAAGCCTGAGCGACCAGCCCCTAACGCGACGAAGGATCACCAGAAGACATACATTGCTGAGCGAGAGAGGTTCATCGACGACCACGAACGGAAACTCCTCGCTCCGTTGGATCAGGAGATTCGCGAGCTGAACGCTAAAAGGGATCAGTGGCGAAGGACCGAGTCTACTGCGAGCGACCGACAATCCTCGTTTCGCGAGCAGTCCGGAGATTCTCAAGGAAAAACAGGGGGGGTAAGAATGTCCGACGCCGACAGAGCGATCTGGAAAAACAAGAGACAGGCTGCCATTAACGCGGCCAAGTCCCAGATCATAGCCATCGACGAAGCCATCCGTGAGCGTGAGGCGGAGAAGGATGCAATCAGGGTGGCAGCCAACAACTCACGAAGCGACCTTCGCCGATGAGTGCGCTGAAAGATTAGAGACGAACGATCCACTGGAAAGTGCTACCGGCTACAGTGAGCTGGGAATGTTTTTAGATGCCTGGGACTTGATCGAATCGATACCACCTGAAGAAAAGACGAAAGCGCCGACGTTGGATCTACGCCTTCAAATTCTTACGGCACTCTCTCAGTGGGATCTTGGCGAGCATTTAGCAGAACTACTTTTGTATGCCGGGGAGAGTGAATCTAAAACCGTTGCGCGTTTTCATTATGCACGCGCTAGAGCCTTCTATGAGATGGGAGAGTATCAGAAGGCCCGAGAGTCTTTAAAAGCGCTGTCGGCGCTTGAGTGATAGGAATTTGGTTATTCAAGAGAAAAAATCAAGCCGCTTGCGGCCCCCGGGTTGGATCGGGTGCAACAATACAAAATTCTCCTACTCGCGTTGGGAGCTGGATTACGAAGAAAGGAGATCGATACCCTGCGCTGGAAGCAGTTGGATTTCGCCAACAATAGGATCCGAATTGAAACAAACGAGCTTACCCGAACCAAATCAGCGGAGAGCGAAGGGGAGATTGACGTCCAGCCAGAGTTGATGGACAGGCTTCGCAATTACAAACAGGGAGCAACCAGCGATTTCGTCGTAGAAGGGAGAAAAATCGATTCGCCTTACAAAAACGCCTATCAATACCGGTGCGATAGACATTTCAAAAACCTAATCGGTTGGCTTCGGTCTAGAGGAATCCAAGACCGCAAACCCCTTCATGCTTTGCGTAAAGAGTTTGGCTCCGAGATGATTCGTGTAGCAGGTAGCGGTAGACCAGTATTGCCATGCCAAGGAAGAGGACATTTCGAGTGATCGTTACCCATCGCTTGAAGATCGATGCAATGATACCTTTTGGATTGAGGGGCCAATCGAATAGCGGTGAGAAGGTCACCGGTGTCGTGTGGTTCCACGTTTCCTTTTTGCCTGAATTGTTTTCGCTCATAAGGGCTTGGAGTATTCACGGATGATAGCCCCGCGTAGCTGGAAAAAGACGGTCAAGAGTGGGGGAGCGGTTCCCGTAGTTTAATCGCCTTATTCCCAAAGCAGAGCGATTTCATTTTTTACGAGCTCGACACTTCGGGCGAGTGTTTTGCGCGCCATCGACAATGGCGCGTCATGCGGGCGCAGCGGGTTCGAGTTTGTTGCCAACATCGGTCAGGTCATGAGAGATTTGAACAATCGGCTTTATTTGATCGATTATTTAAACGCTTGAGCGATAGCAGGCCAACCAGGCAGTGATGCTGTCATTTAGATTTTAGTTTTCAGG
>JAOFXR010000172.1 GCA_028047635.1 Verrucomicrobiales bacterium | reverse complement strand
TCTGGTAGCCGTCGTAGGTCTTCCCTTTGCTCTTGAATTGAGCCTCTCGGATCCGGACAGAGACACTCCCTGATTTTACGGTAAAGGGGAACTTTTCCGGCATGCTCATGCCTCACTATTGGCATAAACTTGACATAAATTTCAAATCGGTAGTGTCCGATTCTTTGTAACCCGTTGGTTTATGAAGGGTTAAAATGGCGACCCGTACGAGACTTGAACTCGTGTTACCGCCGTGAAAGGGCGGTGTCCTAACCACTAGACGAACGGGTCACGTTCGTTGCTTATCGGATAATTACTCCGAGCAGCGGAGCGGAAATATGGAGAGAAATTTGGAGGAATCAACACGAAAATGTGAAAGATTTTTCGGTGGCAGGTTTCGCGCTCCCTGCGAGAGTGCAGCTATGCCAGTTTTGATCGATGTTTTCTTCCTGCTTATAGGCCTCACTGCTCTTTATTTGGGGGCGGAGTGGCTCGTTAATGGGGCTGCGAAACTTGCGGTAAAATATGGTATTTCCTCTCTGGTGGTGGGTCTCACGGTGGTTGCCTTCGGCACAAGTGCTCCGGAGTTATTTGTCAGTATCGGTTTTAATCAGGGCGGATTTCCCGAAATGGCGCTGGGTAATGTAATCGGATCCAACATATGTAATATCGGCCTTGTTCTCGGTATGAGTGCTTTTATCTGCATTCTGAGAGTGAAAAGTGAGCTATTGCTCCGCGATTTACCCATCCTTCTTGTTGCTACACTGGTCTTTTCCTGGATGCTGATGAACGGCATGGTGAGCCGAGTTGAAGGCATTTTGTTGTTTCTAACAGCGGTTGCCTACACTGTTTTTCAGCTCTTTCTGGCCAAGAAAATTAAAAATCCGAAGGTTCTTGAGGAGTTTGAGTCTGAGTTTGACCCGAAAGAAGCCATGGCAGAGCCGATCTGGAAGTTGGTAGTGCTGATTCTTATAGGTCTTGTCGGCCTTTATTTTGGCGCTGAATGGCTCGAGCGCGGAGGGGTGAGTCTTGCCAAGAGATTCGGAGTTCCAGAGGCCGTGATTTCTTTGACGCTGATTGCGTTCAGCACATCGGTTCCGGAGCTGGCCACGTCGATTGTCGCTTCCTTGAAGAAGGAAGGGGATATCATCACAGGAAACGTGATTGGTTCCTGTATCTTTAATCTGCTCTGCGTGATCGGCGTAACCGCTGGAATTAAGCCTATCGCTTCCTCAGGGATGGAGATGGTTGATCTCTACGTGATGACTGGACTCACCCTCTTGCTGATGCTGATCATGTTCACTGGGAAAAGAATCAGCCGCTGGGAGGGCGCGGTTCTGCTGCTTGCTTACTTCGGCTACACCGCGTTTCTTTTTATCACGCGAGTGGCTCCGGCGGCGGCGTAGCACTTTCGGTGCGCTAAAAAGTAAAAGGTTAAAAGTCTCGAATAGGCCTCCTCCTTCGCTGAGGCTACGGGGGCAGGCTGCAAATTTCTCGGAAAGCATTATTTTCCCAGTTTGCGTTGGCTCTGTACCCAGAGCCTAACCGACCTTTTACCTTTTACAGGTTTGATTTTGCCGAGGCAAAATCAAACCATCCCCAGCTTCATTTTCCCTTCTTCTGAGATCATGTCCTGATTCCAAACGGGGTCCCAGACGATGTCGACCTGGGCGTTGCTGATTCCTTCGAGCATGAGGATTTTGGACTGAGCATCGGCCGCGATGGTGGGTCCCATGCCGCAGCCTGGGGCGGTAAGAGTCATCTTCATTTCGACATTCTTTTCACCTTCTTCCTCTTTGATGGTGCAGTCGTAAACGAGTCCAAGGTCAACGATGTTGACGGGAATCTCCGGATCAAAGACAAGCTTGAGTTGCTCCCAGATCGCGCCCTGAAGGTCGCCGGCTTCGAGGGCTTCGTTTGCAGCGGTATGTTTGTTTTTCTCCGCTTCGAGATCAATTCCTAGCGCATCGGCATTGTCCTGTTTGATTCGCGCAAGGCCGGACTGAGTCGCCACTGTGTAAGTGCCGCCCAGCGCCTGGGTGATCATAACCTTGGTTCCGACGGGAAGATTAACTACATCTCCACTGGGGATCTGAATGGCTTCAACGTCTCGGGTGAGTTCGATTTCTTCGTGCATAGCTGGGGGGGGCAGCTTGGCTGCCGTAAAAAGTGAAAGGTAAAAAGTGGAAGTTTATCTGCCGCTGCGCGGCGTGGGTAAGTTGGCGCAGGATTCTTTACTTCTCTACTTCTTTGCCACTTTCCTTCTCGAAAGTAACGATTTTCAACCGCCCTGATTTTTTCTGCCCCGTCGGGTT
>JAOFXR010000171.1 GCA_028047635.1 Verrucomicrobiales bacterium | reverse complement strand
CCAACCGACAGTGTCACTCGTCAGCCTCACAATCTTCTGATCGTGAAACCCGGCAAGAAGGATGTCGTTGGAATGGCGGCTAATGCAGCAATGACTGACCCCGAGTTTATGACAACGAAGCAAGCTATCCCTGAGTCTGAGGATATTCTCTTCCACACCAAGCTTGTTCAGGCAGGTGAAGAGGACACTTTAGAATTCACAGCCCCTGCAGAAGAAGGTGATTATCCTTTCCTCTGCACCTACCCGGGCCACTGGATGATCATGAACGGTGTCATGAAAGTTGCGAAGTAATCCCTCGCAACTACCAAGTTCAAGGAACCGGACCACCTGCGTGGCCCGGTTTTTTTGTCCCCTTTCAAAATAGCTCAATAATATTAATTGTAATTTCCATAAAATCAAGACAAACTGGATGATCTGATTTTCATGCAAAGTAAAATCCAAATCATTGACGATAATGAGGCGCTCACAGCACTGCTGGCGAAGACGCTCTCAAAATTCGGTTTTCAGCCGATTGTGGAGAATAATCCTCTCCTCGCGCTGAATTCGGTTCGTCATCACATGCCCGACCTCATTCTGCTCGACATTATGATGCCGGAGCGAGACGGTGGACGCGTATTGGCAGACCTCCGAGCCGATCTTTCGCTGCGCTACATTCCCGTAGTTTTACTGACGGCGATTGCCCGAGAAGCTCAGGGACTTGCTTCAACGGGAGGCATCACCAGCACCGTTATTGCGAAGCCAGTGCAGTTAAAAGAATTGCTCGACCTCATTAAAAATGAGATCGAAGCGAATCAGACCTATCAGCAAAGGCTGCAGGCCAACCAGGTCGCCGCCCCAGCCCAACCAATTCTTTCATTTACTGACGAATTTGCCGCAGCAGTTCCGAAAGAAACTTCAGAATTGCCTACTATCGAATTAGATTCCCCTCCCGAAACTCGCGGAGGAAGCGCTTTTACACAGGTTCAACCAAACACTAAATTTTCGGAAGAGACGAATCAACCGGTTAATCCTTCCACCAGCGCGTTTGGTTTTCCGAAGCGAGACGATGACTCGGACGCTCCCGGAAAGGCCTGGTGGAAATTTACGCCAGCCCGTTCTTTCTGAACGCACCAAGGCACCACTCATACTCGTTTACGAGTTGCGCCACCACGTCATCGGAACGCAGCTCTCCGGGCATTACTTCCCACGTGTAGGTCTCCATTTCAAAATGCTGACACCACCCGGGATCTTCTCCCAACAGTTTCAGGATTGCGTCGATATGTGATCGAGTGTCCCTGAAGTGGCCTCCCGGCTGCACATGAATGGGAATGTGAAAGTGAACCCTCCATTCATCACCCGCATCGGATGAATTCTCGTCATACCATTTCAAAGCCTCAGGCAAATCTTTGATTCGTCGAACGACTTTGCCCGCCTTCCCGATCACGACCTGGTGAAGGTAAACATCGTCTTGAAAGGCTGCCAACTCAGCCACCGCTTCCGGAGTTGGCTCGAGTCGAAGCGCAGAGCTCAAGTGAATTTTACTGATTCGAATTCCCGCGTTTCGCAGGTTAGCAATCGCTACCTCAGGCTCCTCATACTCAATCGCGAGGTGACAGGTATCGTAGTTGATTCCAATATTCCTCAGAATTCGCTCCTGCTCAGCGGAACCAAGACCCGACACTAATTCCTCGAAAAAGGATACCGATTCCCCGCTCGTCTCAAAGAGACCAAGAGGCTCGGGCTCCAGACCTAAATGAATATCGCGCCCCGTTTTGTCGCGGAGCCTTTCGATGTGATCGCTGCATGATCTCAAGTGCTTGAAGATCGCACGCTTCTGTTCCTTCTCTGTTTCAGGCTGAATGAACTCCTTAAAAGAACCGGGCAAAGTGCTAACGCTAACCGCGCTGTCAGCAGGCGCGAAATCAGTAATGAGGTCAAAAAGTTGATTGGTATAAGTAAGGCGAGCGTCAGAAGTCCAGTCCGGCGCATAAACCTGCTCTTTGACCCGACTCCCGTGAAACGTCCCGTAAGGGAAACCATTTACCGTAAAAACGTAGGAATTGGTGGCATCAAGCCACTTTCGAAAGCGATTCCGCTCATCGCTCGATGAAGCCAATTCCGATGCAGCATCCGCCCCAAGCCGGAGTCCAATCCCGTAGGCTTGATCCCCGGCGACCTGCTTCCGCACTTCGTCGGTGTAGCGCTGGAGACCTTTGAATGTTTCCTCCCAGGTCTCCCCCCGGTGAATATTCGTACAATATCCTAAATCAATATCATGCTTCAGTCGCATCGAGAAAGAGAACGCATCTCTGCGCCCAT
>JAOFXR010000170.1 GCA_028047635.1 Verrucomicrobiales bacterium | reverse complement strand
CTCCCTATTCCAATCCATGTCGCACAAGAAGGGCCTTCTGGGCCTAAATGAACCTCAGCGTGAAGCTGCGGAGCACATGTATGGACCTGTCCTGATCCTTGCGGGAGCGGGGACGGGGAAGACGCGTGTGGTCACGACGAGGATCGCGGGGATGATCTACAATGATGTTCCGCCTCAGCAAATTCTCGCGGTGACGTTTACGAATAAGGCAGCCAACGAAATGCGGGAGCGGGTCGGGATGATGATTCCGCCCGAGACAGTTGAGAAGGTGACAATTGCGACTTTCCACAGTCTCTGTGTGCGGATTCTAAGAACCTGTATCGAGCGACTTGGTTACAAAAAGAACTTTTCGATCTACACGCAGAGCGATCAGCTCGGCCTTTTGCGGCGCATCATAGTGCGAAAGTTAGGGAAAGATGACAATCTCGATCCCAAGCTGGCGAACATGATGATCAGCACGGCGAAGAACACGGGAACGTCGGTGAGTAATAATGAAAATTCGGCGATCAGCGAAGTTTACCGCACTTATCAAAAAGAGCTCAAGCAGCTGAATGCGGTTGATTTTGATGACCTTATGATCCTCGCGGTTCAAGGGCTTAAGGAAAATCCTGACGTCCAGAAGGAGTGGCAACGCCGTTTTCGTTTCATCATGGTGGATGAGTTTCAGGACACGAACCATTTGCAGATGAGCCTCTTGCGTCTCCTCGTGGGGCATGAGTCGAATGTCTGTGTCGTCGGTGACGATGATCAGAGTATATACGGATGGCGAGGAGCGGACATTACCAATATTTTGGAATTCGAGCGCTTTTTTCCCAATCCGAAGGTGATCAAGTTGGAAGAAAATTACCGATCAACGAATACCATTTTGCGACTCGCGAACAGCGTGATTCGTCACAACATCGATCGCCGCGAGAAGACGCTTTGGAGCAGTCGGGGCGAGGGCGAGAAGGTCCGTGTAATTTCGATGCCGGATGCAGAGACTGAGGCCGAATTTGTGATCAGTGAGATTTTGGAGCGTCACCGCATCGACCGGCGTGTCTATGATGACATGGCGATTCTCTTTCGGATGAACGCGCAGTCACGCATCATGGAGGAGCATCTTCGTGAAAACGAAATCCCTTACAAGCTCATCGGCGGGCAGTCCTTTTATGAGCGCCGCGAGATTAAGGACATTCTTGCTTATTTGAGCCTTTTCACAAATCACGATGATGATGTGAGTTTGCTGCGGGTTATTGCGACGCCACCTCGTGGGATCGGCGGGGGCACCATTGCTCTCGCAACGCAGTTCAGCATTGATCATGATATGAGCATCTTTGAGACGCTCAATGACTTTGAGTTTCTCGGTAGCCTAACGACGCGGGCGAATCGCGCGATTGAAGCGTTTACGGAATTCATCGTTCGCTACAGCGACAGCGCCCATACCAAGTCGGCGAATTACGCGTCGATGACTGAGGCGTTGCTGAGTGAAATTGACTACAGCACTTTTATCAAAAAGAACTGCAAGACGCCGGAAGAAGTTGATAACCGGCGCAAAAATGTGGCTGAGTTGATTGAGGGAATGCACAGCCATTTTGAAAAATCAAAGCGCGGCTTGAAGGGATTCCTCGACAGTGTCGCGTTAATGCAGGACAGGGAGAACGAAGACGATAAAGGCCAGGGCGTTTCATTGATCACGATGCATGCAGCGAAGGGGTTGGAATTCCCGGTTTGTTTTGTAGTTGGAGTTGAGGAAGGTGTCTTACCCCACTCCCGCTCGATTGAAGAAGGGAGTCGTGATGAAGAGCGCCGGCTGCTCTACGTGGCGATCACCCGTGCGATGGAGGATCTCACGATCAGTTGGTGCCAGAGTCGGAGGCGGTATGGTGATAAAATTCCGTGTCAGCAGAGTTCATTTTTTAAAGAGATGAGTGAGGACGAGATTATCCGGACGGATCACGAGACGATTGAAGCTGCGCCCGTTGACGAAGATTTTGTAGCCGATTATCTTAAACAAATGAAAGATATGCTTTCGTCTTAAGGAAGCTTCTGTGTTTTCGTCCTTGCGTGAGTGCTGTCATCAACGAACTTTTAGAACTGTGAGTGTGAGCGAAATCAAATTCAAGCTCGGGAACGAGACGCTGATCAAGGTGCTGGATGGCGCTTCCAACAAACTGCGTGGACTGCTGGAAAAGCAGGGGCGGGCTGAAAACGGAGCGCTGCGTGTTGCGGTGATCGGGGGCGGTTGTTCCGGTCTCCAGTATAAAATGGACCTCGTAGATGGCCCGGCGAATCGCGATATCATGGTGAAATCGAACGATGTGAGAGTCGTTATTGA
>JAOFXR010000017.1 GCA_028047635.1 Verrucomicrobiales bacterium | reverse complement strand
CAGCACTCGCCGGATTTCATGGTAGTTGACCTGGATCTTTCAGAAATGAGGCTCTGGAGCTCAATTCAGGCGGTTCGCGGAATTGGAACGTTGGCAAATTTGCCGATTTTTGGATTGGTTTCCGCTTCCAGCCAATCAGCTATTGAAAAGGCCAAGTCGGTTGAGATGGCGGGGCTTTTTCCCACTCATGAAGGCACAAGAAAGGTGATCGATGCAATTAATTCGCGAATTGAAATTGAGACCGCGCCTGAAGAGCCAGGTGAATTGATTGTCGGACGTGACCCTTCTTTGAACCGCCTTCGTGAAATTGCCCGTGACGTGATTTCCGTCACCACATCCCTGAAGTCAAAGGTAGGCGAATACGGTGAAGATGGACCGGAGTTGTTCGGATACATCGTGAGTTCAGGTATCGCGATCCAGAAGAAGCTCAATGGGTTGGAGGACTTTTCACTTCATGACAAAGAGCTTCGTCATGATTTTCGAAATATGATTGGATCCGTCACAGGTTTTTCTGAGCTGATCCTGATGGAGGAGTCACTTTCTCCCGAGTCGACTTCCGGTCTCACTCGTCTGCGTCAGTGGTCGACTGAGTTTGTCGACATTCTCGACCTCCAGAAGGCCGAAGCGAGCGTGTGATCACACGTTCCCGTTAACCTGAGGAGCCAGAAGGGGCTGTGAAGCTAAATTGCTTGCAGGACCCTGTAGCGAACTTAGTCTCTGACTGTGTCGTAAGGCACTCCCGGCTCCCGTCGGAAGTGAGCTATGAAAATCGGGATTACAGGTGCAAGAGGATTTTTAGGAACCACTGTAGCCGCTCAGGCCAAGAGCCGCGGATGGACGGTTGTCGCGTTTTCGAGAAATGCGAGTAAGTCGGTCGAGAGTGTGGATGAAGTGCGTTCACTCGCCGATACAGAGGCGATTGATGTAAGTGAACTTGATGTCATTATTCATCTTGCGGGCGAACCTATCGTTGGATTTTGGACTCGGGAGAAAAAGAGACGTATCCTTGAAAGCAGGACTGATCTCACTGCTGATTTGGTGGCTTCGATAGCGAAAGTCTCCCGAAGTCGGAGGCCGGAAGGCCTTGTTTCGGTTTCGGCGATAGGTTTCTATGGAAGCCGTGGAGATGAGTGGCTCGATGAAGAAGCCGATGTGGGCTTTGGTTTTTTACCTGTCGTCTGCCGTGAGTGGGAGGACGCTTCTCAGCCGGTTTTAAAATTGGGCGTTCGACTCGTAAATCCCCGTATCGGAGTCGTTCTCGGGCAGGGCGGTTTTTTGAAACGGGTGCGATCCGTCTTTAAGCTGGGGTTGGGAGGAAAGCTCGGTAACGGCAATCAATGGATGTCCTGGATTCACGTGACCGATGCCGCGAGGATTTTGTTGGAGTGCGCTGAAAATCAGGGAATTCGGGGAAGAGTGAATTGTGTCGCACCGAATCCAGTTCAGAATCGTGAGTTCACGTCGATCTATTCGAGCGTCCTCGGGCGTGTTGCGGTGATACCTGTCCCTGCCTTTTTACTAAAGAAGCTTCCCGGCGGAATGGGACAGCTCTTTCTGGATAGTCAGCGCGTTCTCCCGTCAATGATGAAGGCTTTCGGTTTTGAA
Organism: Verrucomicrobiales bacterium; assembly: GCA_028047635.1. Classification (GTDB taxonomy): domain Bacteria; phylum Verrucomicrobiota; class Verrucomicrobiia; order Verrucomicrobiales; family DEV007; genus Arctic95D-9. The sequence continues at coordinate 50,618 of JAOFXR010000017.1, read as the reverse complement.
TGGCAGTTTGAAGCGCTTCGAAATGCATTACTTGAGGTGGAAGGAAAAGAAATTCCTGTCGAAGAGGCTGAAAAGGATTCGAAAGCTTCTGAATCCGACGCATCGGCTGATGCAGAAGTCGGAAAATAGTGGTAATGTTCCGTTTCTGAATGGCCTCCCCGCAAACGACAATTGCGGTCGTATATGATTACGACCAAACGCTCAGTCCTACTTACATGCAGGACGATGTATTGTTTCCAAAATTCGGTATCAATCCGGCTGAATTTTGGAAGCGCTGTAAAAACCTCGTCGAAAATGAGGGCTACGAAAGTGAGTTGGCTTATCTCAAAGCGATTCTCGATTATCTGGAGATGGACGGGCCCAGTAATGCGGAACTCGAAGAGTTGGGCAAGGGACTTACTTTTTTCCCGGGATTACCGGAGATGTTTACTGAGATCGAGTCGGTCCTTACGGATGAGCATCGCGCCATTGGCGTGACTCTCGAGCATTACATCGTTTCAAGTGGAATGAAGGCATTGATTGACGGGAGTGATCTGAATCCCCATTTGAAGCAGGTTTTCGGATGTGAGTTTGCTGAGGATAGTTCGGGGCGGATTGCTTTTCCGCGGCGGGTGATCTCTCATACTGCCAAAACTCAGTATTTATTCCGGATTAACAAGGGGATGTTGGATCCCAACGATGACGTGAATGACCATGTCGAAGATGAGTTGAGACCAATTCCATTCCCCAACATGATTTACCTGGGAGATGGTCCAACGGATGTCCCCTGCTTCACGGTGATGAAGCGCTTCGGTGGGCATAGCATTGCCGTTTACAATCCGGAGGATACTACCCGCGTCAGTTTTCGGAAGGCTTTTCAGTTGTCCGGTTCAGCGGGCCGGATCAAATACATTGCTCCAGCTGACTATCGGGCCGGAAGTCATTTAAGGCTTGTTCTCGAGGAGATGATTCTGGGGATTGCGACCCGTATTGTTGCCCATCGTAAGCAGGAGCTGCTTGATGGCACGACTTCGGCACCTACCCACTAAAAGCGTGGGCTTTTCAAAATTCGGAGATCAATCCTCTGAGCTCTCGCGCGGACCATTGTCCGGGAGCGTTGGGTTGCTGGAGGTAGCCATAATTGAGGCAGGAACCGGCCTTAGCGAGAATGAGCCGGGAAATTTTCCCGAGTGGCCCCATTCCCATCGCTGAAACAAGCCGTCCGTCGCTGCGATGTGATTCCACTAATTCGACGAGACTGAAAAGATCTTTCATCGTTTCCAGGTGAACGGCCACCTTGGCTACGTCGGCTCCAAGTTCAAACGCCTCGTTCATTTTTTTGGCGACAACAGCAGTGCCGGGGAACGCTTCGAAATCGTGAAAAGAGGCAATGAGAGGGATTCTTCTTCCCTGAACTTCAGACGCGAAATTAGCAAATTCGGGAAGAGAAAGGGAAGTGATCTCCGTATCTACCAGCTCAAGAAGTGGCAGGATCTCCTCGTAAAGTTCGATCCGCATGGCTGGAGTAAGCGAATGTGCACCGCCTTCCTCGGGGCATCTCACCGTTCCCAAAATGGGAGTTTTAAGCGTTTTGACCAGATCGGTAGCGGCTGATTTGTCAGCGAAAAGATTGTCGAATCTGAATTCGAGAATATCAAAATCGACAACGCTCTCAATATCGTTGAGTTGCGCAAGATCACCGTTCGTTGTCACCGTGGCGACGGTTTTGGGAGAATTTGAGAGTATTCCTTTCAAGCTGGTTAACAAAACGATGCATTGCCCTCGAAATCAACTGCTGAGTGCAGGGGCTCTAAATCGATCCTATTTTCTCTTCCCGATTCTCTATGTAGTTATCGGAGAATTCCGGAGGGACGGGGGCTGGCTTCGGAGGTGGGGGCTGTTCTTCTAGAATCCAGAGGTGAAACCGGTCTCTGTAGGCGAGTTTATCGAGTGTGAGTGTGAACTCTTCACGATCAGGTATTAGGGTGAAATAGACGGTATCCGCAATTTTCCCGGTAATGAGCGCTTCTACTGTTTTGCCCTCGGTATTCTTAATCGCCTGTTGAAACGGGTATTCAGGCCGCGTCATGTAGATGGCAACACCTGCCAATAAGAGGGCGAAGATTGTGAAAAGGAAAATCCGACCAAGAGCTTTTGCGTTCATTTGGAGATAACAAGTATGCTTCCAGTGATACACATATCTAAAAATTTGGCAAGGCTATCGCGCGCAGCACCGGGGATGCCGGTTTGCGAATCTGACCTTTCCGCTATGCTGTCAGGTCAGGAAATTTTCTCGCAAATTCGGCGCCAGAGAGGATCGAGATAGCGCAATCCGCGCTGCAGCGCTTCCGCGTGAGCAGGTGTTCCTGACGTTTCGCGAATTGCTGTTTCAGCGGCATAGATCATGGCCAGTTCGCGGTCCTTCATTTCAATCACATCCATTCGCCCTTTGATGACCGCGGGGCTGAATCCAAAAGTGGAGAAAAGTCCCGAATCGAATTTGTCGGAAGGGTGGGAGAAGGCCACGATTTTCTGCGAGTCATTCGACGAAAGTGATTGCTGGAGAAGATTGTTCCAGAAGTAGACATTCCGTGGAGACTCGAACCCGAGAAGTATGGATTGGTTCCGCACGGACCAGCGCAGGCAGGTCGAGCGACTACTGGGGAATCTTTCCTCATGCTGACCAAGTGCGGGGTGATGTATTCCCATTTTCTGCACGAATAATCCGAGCCGTTCGAGATCGAGGCGAAGTGCGTTGCCGCGCAGTAATTCATTCTCTCGACGTTTGATCGTCGCTTCAATGCCTTCACCGGTGAACACCTTGCTTTCTCCGGAGGGGCTGTTTCCGTTTGAAGCGGGGGCTGTGAACGGATTCTGTTTTGGCGGCTCTGTTATTTGAGGGTGAAGGCGCGACGGCTGGGCAGGAGCCTGCTGCGGCGCGTTGGTGAAGCCGGGGACTTGTGGAGGCGTTTGTTCTGAAGGCTGTTTTTGGATTTCGCTGACGACCGCTTTTCCTGAACCTCTAATGTCGTTGATAATCGAATCGATTCCGGCGAGATCGGATTCGTTCCCTGATCCGTTTGAAGCGAAGAACGGGTTCGGCGCGTTCGGTTCACGAGGGTCCGAATCTCCATTCGCGTTGGCTGGCTCGTGCGCCGCCGGAGCCGGGGTCACGGGGAGCGATCTTTCCGGTAGCGATTCTTCCTGAAGCGATTTGAAGAAATCGAGTTTATCTGTGAACTGTGACAGATCTTCGCCATCTGATTGGGCTGGCGCGCTCTCGCCCGGAGCCGTGAAAAAGGATTCAGGTTGTGTTTTCCAAAGAGCGCTGGCCTGGCGAAGAACTGCCCTGGGGTAAAGTGTCGTTTCTGCATCGATCCACAAATGTTCATTGCTGAGGGAGTCGACGAATTTCTCTGCGTTGCTTCCCGTGATTTCTGCACGGGCGAGACGAGCAGTGACTAATTCGCCAGCGGTTTCAGGAGAAATGTTTCGCAATCGGGTTGTCTCTCCGGTGATGCGATCGAGCCAGGCACTGGAAAGCTGGTCTTTAAATGAGGACTTCCAGACGTCTTCGTTGACGCAGATTAGGGTGAGTGACCTCCCTACATTTTCGCGGATCGCGGTCACGATTTCAGCGATATCCATTCCGGCGCTGTTCGAGCCGAAGAACCCATCCAGTGCATCTGCGACGAGTAAAACAGGACGGTAGGAAACGCCAATGCGGAGCAGTTGTAAGAGTCTCTCCCTCGCCTCTCCGTTTGAGAGACCTTTCAAGGCATCGAATGCGGCGGGCTCTCCTTTGGTGTGGTCAATGATCACGCGGAGCCAGAAACTCAATTCGCGGCTTTTGATTCCGAGCTGCTGAAGGAAAGCAGGACTGGCATTCCCCGCCAGTTCAGATGAGCGCTTTGCCGTCCAATTCAAAATTCGTGATCCTGAGTCGGCGGCAAAGAGGTTGATGAAATCGGAGCGCAATGTCTCAGCGTTCTCAGGACAATCTTTAGGCTTGAGCGCGCAGTTACTCAGTTGATCGATAATGAGACGAGAAAGGAAGAAGCGGGCAATTTCGTCCATTGCCTTCACGGAAGGGGTGGCGTCTTTACTCTGAGTGGAAAGCTGGCGAACAATCGAAGAGAGGGCGATGGGCCATGAAACCGGGCGAGAGCGGTCAAAAGGGAGGGTGAGAAAGTTAGTGATCGTCCCGGCATTCTCTTTCAGCCGCGCGACAAGATGAGTTTTCCCATAGCCTGCGCGGGGGGAGGTGATCAGAAACGTGCGACCGCTCCCTTCAAGCATTTGGCTTCCATTTTGCTGGACGACCATACTTTCGAGGGTCGAAAGTACATGGAAAAAGGCATTCTGATGAACAGAGCCAACCCCGGGAAGATTCGACGGGTGATCGATGAAGACATCATCGATGAATGGATTGGAAGCATTTCGATCCATAAAGTTAGGGCTCGTGTAGTCGCGCATGTGTTTCAGGAAACGTGTGTTCGTGAAATTATAAGATCTTATTATAATTAAGCAAATTTTTTATATTTTTAATAAATTAAGGAATTAGTCCCGATTTCCAGTCTTGTAGGATTGTTTGGCGCAATTTTCTCTAGAATAGTTCTTGAGGAAAATCGTCTGTTTGTTAAGAAACGCAACCTGCCTCGCGGCTTTCAACCTATCTACCGCGAGGCACTCTTTAAAAATCGTATAATTTATGAGCAACCAAAAACCATCGAAACTGCTCTTTTGGGGCTGTTTCACTGCACTCATTACGACCGCGTTCGGTTTCATCACGAGGATGTTTCTTCTCGATGATCCCGCTATCACCCAAGGCTTGCTTGGCCTCGATGACGCTGAAGTTGGTATCTTTAAAGGGATCCAAATTTGGCCATTTGCCGTCAGTATCATTCTTTTCAGCCTTATCATTGATAAGGTTGGCTATAAGTTCGCGATGATTTTTGCCGGGACCAGCCAGATCATCTGGGCGGTGATGGGAATCTACGGGCTGAATGTTGCCAGTGAGAACCCTGAGTTGGCAAAAGCGTTGATTTTCTGGGGCGGTCTGATTCTTGCCCTGGGTAACGGAACTGTTGAAGCTTTCATTAACCCTGTCGTCGCTACCCTTTACGATAAGGAAAAGACCAAGTGGTTGAATATTCTCCATGCAGGATGGCCGGGTGGTCTTGTGATCGCGGGTGTCCTTGTTATTCTAATGGGTGGTGCCAGCTGGCAGATGAAGCTCGGTCTCATCATTATTCCAGCGGTCATTTACCTTGTAATGTTGATTGGCCAAAAATTTCCGGTTCAGGAGCGTGTTGCTTCCGGTGTCACCTATCGTGAGATGCTCAGCGAGTTTGGTTTCCTTGGCGCTGCTGTGGTATCGTTTCTCGTCGTGTTGCAGCTCGACCAGTTCTTTCCGGGCCACATGACGATCTGGATCATCCTCGGAGTCGTGATGGCTCTGGCGATGGGGCTCTACACCAGAAGTTTGGGAAGACCTCTGATGTTTATTTTGATTCTCATCATGGCACCTCTTGCCACGACCGAGATCGGAACGGATGGTTGGATCGCAGGAATCATGGAGAGTGTTGTCTCCTTCCACGGAGGATGGATTCTTGTATACACTTCAGTGATCATGATGGTTCTGCGATTCTTCGCCGGGCCTATTGTCCATAAGCTTTCACCTCTCGGTCTTTTGATCGTTAGTGCCGTTCTGGCAATCGCGGGCCTCCTTGCTCTTTCCGGTGCAAGCGGAGTCGTAATGATTTTTGGAGCGGCAACTCTCTACGCCCTTGGCAAGACTTTCTTCTGGCCAACCATGCTGGGAATCGTTTCCGAGCAAACGCCAAAAGGTGGTGCTCTCACTCTCAACTCCGTTTCCGGAATTGGTATGCTTGCTGTCGGTGTTCTTGGGTTCCCTTACATTGGTGCCCTTCAGGAGCAGAAAGTTGTTCAGGAAGTTGCTAAGGTCGAGCAGGTCGCAAAAGTTGATGGCTTTTTGAAAGATGGAGAAATCAGCGAAGATTATCTCGATCAAAACTCAATTTACTATGGAACGATCAAGTATCCGACATTGAAAGCTGAAAAAATTGACGAGTTGGTTAAATCTGCACCTGCAGGCCAGCAAGCCGGGATAACGGAAGCAATTGAAACAGCGAAAGAAGGAAGTGCTCAGAAGGCACTCGCAAACATGGCTGTGTTTCCAGCAATTATGCTAGTTGTCTTTATTGTTCTATTCTTGTACTTCCGATCCAAGGGTGGCTATAAGCCGGTTGACCTCACCGCAGGTGGTGGCGAGCATTAAGTGTTAGCCAGTTAATTTACTATTCGAAAAGGGCAGTCGTTCAAGCGGCTGCCCTTTTTTCGTTTTACGGTATGGCTTTTATTATTGTGCGGATTCTGCCATACTGAGAGGCATGAGTTCTCAGTCGTCCTTCCTTCCTGCGGCCCTGGTCTTGCTTTTATCCTGCTTGCCCGTCTCTCTGCTGGCTCAATCCACGATCAAAAAAGAGATCGATGTGGGTTACGCGGCAATGGACACGGTTCGCCCATTGTTGAAAGGCGTGCTCAGTCCTGCAGGCAAGTTTGTGCTCCTTGCCAACAAGGGGAGCGTCATGATTATTGACACGCCTGAGGGTATTGCAGCGGCAGAGCGAGCCCTTGCGGGTGACGCGATGCCAAAGCCCAATGTGGCTTTGGACTTTCAGTTTATCACCGGATTGCCTCCGCGAAACACCTTCATTTCTGATGTCAGGGAAGTGCCACTGCCTGTCGCGTTTGCGCCTCCTCGAATCGTGGGTGGCTTCAATCCAAACGTGCCGATCACGGTGATTCCCGCTACGCCCACTAAGTTTGTAAAACGAAACATTGGTGTCACCAATGAGACGACGAGCTACGTGAATCCGGACGGGTCGATTACGATGGATATCCGTCACGAGGAAACGAGTTTCGAGGGTTTCGTGAACTATGGCTCGGCGATTCTTCCTGCTGGAGGAGTGGGCACTTTGCCGGTGAGCAATGGGGTTGGCGATCCCAATTTCTTTAATCCGTTTATCAATGCCGGGGATATTAATTTACCGATCATCTCTACGACCCGAATTACCACGTCCATTGTCATTCGTCCCCGGGTCAATCTGGGCGTGGTCTCGATTGATGTGATGCCGAGACTGACTGTCGTTCCTGATCGGGAAGCGGGAGAGGACTTTGAGCCACATGTAACGAATCTCCCGCAATATCAGACAGTGATTGATGTGAAAAATCGCGAACTGGCCCGCATCTATGGGTTCACCGGTGCCGACGATAATTTTAACCGGCGCTTTTTTAATTCAGAGAATCCTTCAAGAGGAAGTATTGCGGTTGTCGTAAAAGCAAACGCGACACGTGCTTCGGAAGTCCCGGTGGTTCCTCCTGCGGCGGCTGAATAGCGTGGTCGACCTTCACCTCTTTTTTTTCTCGGGCATGATGGCGCAGGCGCCTTTACAACCAAAGATTTTACTGAAAAAGAGGCGATGCCTCGAGACGAAGGCGTAGACTTTTTCAGCGATCCAGATCACGCCGGGAATCCATAGGAAAAGGCCAACGGGAACAAGCAGGGGAATGCGTAACCCCAGAAACCGGATTGCGCGCGCGCCTCGGTGAATCTCGTTCTCCGGTGTGATGCAGTGGATCGCCTCGAGCAAATCTTCCCGCGTGATATCCGGAGCAATTTCGGCGGTGCGTGGGTCTTTCAGAGGAACCATTTCGACTTTCCCGAGCCAATCCATCCAGGCCAGTGACTGGCTTTGAAAAGTGCACAGGGGGCAGTCGCTATCGAAAAGGAGAACGTTTTTTTCGCGTTTCATGGAGATTAGGAGGACTTGTTCTCGCGGTAGGATTCAAAAGCCGCTCGAGCTTCATTATAAAGAGAGGATTGCGGGGTGTCTTCGTTGGGATCCGCGACAACCACATCCCAACGGTCGTTGCAACCTGAGCAACGATAGGCGACATAGTCACCAATTTCCCATCCTTCTTCAGGCGGAAAGCTGAGGCGATTGCATGGCTGACCGCAATCGATGCAGTCAATTTTATCAGGAACATCCATCTCTTAACCTCGCACACCCTTCCATGACGATCAAACAACAGCCCGTGGTGATTCTGGTCCAGCCTCAGCTTGGTGAAAATATAGGAATGTGCGCGCGGGCGATGCTGAATTGTGGACTTGAGGAGTTGAGGCTGGTAAAGCCCAGGGATGGCTGGCCCAGTGCGGTGGCGCGCCAGACCGCAGCCGATGCCGACGGTGTGATCGACCATGTTGAGGTATTCGATTCTCTTGAAGAGGCCCTTATGGATTGCCATCGTGTCTTTGCGACGACCGCTCGTGATCGTTCGATTACTGTGCCGGTATTGAATGCCGAGCCTGCAGCCCTTGAAATGAAGACACTGATCGAAGGCGATCAGAAGGTTGGTGTTCTCTTCGGGCCGGAGGCTTCGGGTCTCACCAATGATGATTTAGTTCGTGCTGACACATTGATTCGGTTTCCTACGAATCCTGAATTTAGTTCTCTTAATCTGGCGCAGTGCGTTCTTTTACTGGGGTGGGAGTGGCGCCGCGCGGCGGTGGTTCAGGACGCGCCCTCAAAAAGCGAGTTGGCTTCCGACAAGGCGGCCCTTTTTTTGTTTCTGGATCGGCTTGAGCTATCACTCGACGAGAAAGGCTTTTTCTTAACCGAGGAGCAAAAGCCGAGCGCTCTCCGGACTTTGCGTAGCGTTTTCTCGAAGGCACAGCCTACGGAAAGAGAGTTGAATTTTCTTCACGGCGCTTTAACCGCTCTGATAAAAGAAGACAGGGTTTAATCGTCCAGGGGTAGCGCCCGAGATCTGAATTGTTTCTGCACACCATGAAAATCACCTTCCGAATCATCACTTTGCTGATCCTTTTCAGCTCATTTGACGTCAATGCGCGTGGCTGGACCGATGTTACGGGTAGGGAGATTAGTGCTGATTATGTGTCTCAAACCGAGTCGTCGGTTATTCTCCGCCTCTCGGGTAACGGCAATGAGGTGACGGTTCCTAAGGAGCGGCTTAGTCCGTCTGATCTGGCGTTCCTTCAGAAAATGGCGGCAGGTAAAGCGGCCCGGTTCTTTCCGGTAAATACCAGCGAGCGGGCCACTTCGCCTTGGTATTACGTGGCCGAGTCAGACGCGTTATTCAGACCTGTTGAATCTCAAAAGGGCTCATGGGTTTTGGATAAGGGGCGTTCCTCGGATGAACCGCCTCCGGTGAGTTTTCCGGTGATCGTTAATAAGGGGGTGCAGCGGTTTGTGAACACTCAGTCCAAGGAGCGCATTATTATTTTCGGCGCGGAAGATTTTGGTCTTCTTAAGCAGGTGAACGAACTCGCGTTGTTTTCGAAGCTCCGGATTCAGGAGAAGCGTTCTCTGATGGCAGTGTTATCGGCTGCTTTTCTCGAGCATGGCAAGGCCTCGCGAGCCGCTGTCAGCGAGCTGTTGGGAGGAAGTAGTTTCGGGGCGATGGATCCCCGTGCGCAAAGCGAAGAGTTTTTGAAAGTGGTTGAGAAGAGCAGCCCGAACCTGGATCGCAATTTTAACCTCACTAATTTTCAGCCCGCGAAAACCAACGAGCGATGGAGAAAGGTGTCACGCTACACCACCTTTCAGATAGAAGAGCCCGTCGAAGCCTGGGAGAACGAGGTTCGCGTTGATGGCGTAGGGGGAGTGAAAGTGTTCAGCCTGCGGGAGGATGATTCTGTTGGCCTTCATGCAATTGCTAAAGGGCTGAGCTGTCTTCCACCTGAGATGGTCGAATATCTCGAGATCGTATCGCTGCATTACCAGGGCGAAGGTTTCTGGTGGGGAGGAGGAAGTAAGATCTACTATGTCGCTCCCCGGGATCTGAAGTTTGACGGTCCTCTCGTCTACGTGATGGCCCATGAGGTCGGGCACTGCATTCAGGCCCAGAAAGTGCGCGGCTGGAATGAGGCGTTGCAGGACTGTATCGTTTTCCCCAGCGCCTACGGACTTACCAACATCAACGAAGACTTCGCTGAGTTCGCCGCGATTGTGACGCGGGCGTGGACCAATCCCGAAGAAATGATCGAGATCGAGGAGGTGTTCCCGTGGCGTCACGAAATCTACACCAAAGCCTTGGGCTACAAGCGGTCGAAGTCACGCAAGTCGACCGCAAAACCGGAGCGAAAAGATAAATCTTCCGGGACAGGAGGAGTCGCCCGGAAGATGTTCAGCTTTTCGCCGAGCTCCGGCTAGTCGGAAACACTATCGAGAAGAAGTTTGCCTTCGTCCTTGATTCGCCCATCGATTGATACGCGGAGTTTATCAACGCCTCTGCGGATGCGCGCTTTGACGGTTCCAATCGGACTGTCAATCTTCTCTGCAATCTGCTTTTGAGTCAGTCCTTCGAAATAGGCTAGCTCGATGACTTCGCGCTGTTCCGGGGATAGACTAACTACTGCCGTTTTGAGGACATTTTTCGCATCAGAGCGGTAAAGGCGTTCCCGGCCGGAGTCTCTTGCTTCCGGAGCCTCGCCTTCCAGCTTCGTCTCGTAGCGGTCGTAAAGTGCCGAGCGTCTTTGAACGCTCCTGACCCGGTCGATCGCCCGGTTCCTTGCGGTGGTGCAGATCCAAGTAACCAGCGAACCTTTTTTCGCGTGAAATGTGTCCGCCTTTTTCCAAATCGTGGTGAGGACTTCGCTCATTACGTCCTGGGTGTCCTCGTAATGATTGAGGACTTTTAGCGCGGTAGAGAAAATGAGTGCTGAGTATTTCTCAGTGAACTCTGCGAAAGCGGCGTGATCTTTTTCCGCGACGCGTCTCATGAGGTCTGAATCTGCCTGACGTTCTTCGGGGGTTGCTCTTGGCTTTCTCATTTTGTGTACGTTTTGTCTCATTTTTGATCACCTTTGTCCGTAGACAATAATTAGACAAGCCTTTTTTTGGAAAAAATGCGCGTTTTATGCTTTTTTAGACGTAACCGCGACTGTTGCATCCGTATTAAGACTGGAAATTTTCATGCAAAGCCCCACTGAAATTAACGATACAAGCGAAACTGAATTCTTCGAAATTAGCGCAGTTGCGAGACTTACTGGGATTTCTTCGCACCTACTGCGGGTGTGGGAGCGCCGCTACCAAGTGGTCGAGCCTAATCGAAGTGAGTCAAAACGTCGACAGTACACGGGGGGCAATATACAGCGCTTGTCGCTTTTGAAGGCCCTGGTCGATAACGGCCACTCCATCGGAAGTATCGCTCCGCTCTCAACTGACCAATTAGAAGAGCGGCTATCGAGTGTGTTAGACGCCCAGGGGCCCATCAATCAGGCCGATGGCGAAGTTCACGCAAGTGTTTGCCGACTCGGCGTCGTTGGCTCTACCCTGAAAAAGGCAGTGCGCGAGGCTTCCGATTCCACACCAGCGCTCCAGATTGTCGGAGAGTTTTCGAAGGTAGATGATTTGGTCGAAAGTCTTCGCCCCGGCGCGATCGATCTGATCGTGATTGAAGCGGATACTCTTTTCCCGGAGGATATCGAGTCCATTCAGCAATTAACTGAGACGATGCAAGTTCGGAGGGCGATACTGGTTTATTGGTATGCCCAGGGAGAATTAATAGATCTTCTCGATATCAAGAAAATTACAGCGCTCAGAGGACCGGTCGACGCCGCAGAAATTAAGCTTGCCTGTATCGCCGATATCCAACTGGCACTTCGTGCGGTAAAAACCGTTCCTGATCAAGGGCAGGTTCCTGTTGCGAAGGTGGAGCGTTCGCCTGTCGATATTCCGGAGCGGCGTTTTTCCAGCGAGGAATTGGTGCGGATTGCCGGTTTCTCATCGGTGATTAAATGTGAGTGCCCTCAGCAGCTGGCGAATCTTTTGAGCAGCGTCACCGCTTTTGAGAAATACAGCGAGCAGTGTGAGGATCGAAATGATGCAGATGCGGAGATGCATCGCTATCTGCACGAGACCACCGCGACGGCGAGAGCTACTCTGGAGACGGCACTGGCTGAGTTGATGCGTGAAGAAGGAATTGAGATCTAAGTCTCGGCCGGCTATGTCCGGCAGTGCTTTTGATTCAGCGAAAATCCTGTTTGTAGCAGGGGAGGAAAGCCATTTACTTTCCGTGAGACCATTCTAGGTTCCACTCCCCATCAAATGTCTATTGAACTGACACGGAATTTTTCGATTATCGCTCACATTGATCACGGGAAGACGACCCTTTCTGATCGACTTCTTGAGACGACGCAAACGATCACGCAACGCCAGCAGAAGGACCAGCTCCTCGACTCGATGGATCTGGAACGTGAGCGCGGTATCACGATCAAATCACACCCGGTCACGATGAAGTATCCCGGTGAGGATGGTAAAATGTACCAACTCAACCTTCTCGACACTCCCGGACACGTTGATTTTTCGTACGAGGTAAGCCGGTCACTGGCTGCTTGCGAAGGGGCTCTGTTACTCGTGGATGCTGCTCAGGGCGTCGAGGCACAGACGGTTGCGAATATGAACCTCGCGCAGGAAGCCAATTTGTTTGTTATCCCGGTGATTAACAAGATCGACCTTCCCAATGCCGATGTGGACGCGGTGAAAAAGCAGCTTGAAGACATTCTCGCCATTCCAGCGGAAGAGGCTATCGAGGCGAGTGCAAAAATGGGGATCGGAGTAAAAGAGATTCTCGAAGCGGTGATTGCCCGCATTCCTGCGCCGGTTCAGCCCGAAGATGAGATTTTGAGAGCTTCGGTTTTCGACTCTCTATTCGATACCTACCGAGGAGTGGTCAGCTATGTCCGGGTCATGACGGGCGAAGTCAGGCGTGGCACCCGGATTCGCATGATGGCGACCGGAAAGACCTACGAAGTGAAGGAAGTCGGTGTTTTTACTCCCAAGCAGGAAGCGCGTGATACGCTCCGAGCTGGCGATGTGGGTTACCTCATCGCGAACATGAAGTCTTCTACGGAAGTGAAAATCGGGGATACGATCACTGATTCCCGCAATTCGGCGGAGACGCCTTTGCCTGGTTTTAAAGAGATTCAGCCGATGGTTTTTAGCGGGATTTACCCGGTGACGACCGATGATTTTGAGCAGCTAAAGCTTGCGATGGGCAAGCTTCAAATCAACGACGCAGCCTTCAGCTATCAAGCGGAAAGCTCGATGGCTCTTGGATTTGGATTTCGCTGCGGATTTCTTGGTCTCCTCCACATGGAGATCGTCCAGGAACGCCTTCGGAGGGAGTTCAATATGGACGTCATTTCGACTTATCCCGGCGTTATCTACAAAGTCAAAAAGACGGACGGAGAGTTTGTTGAGGTCGATAACCCAACCTACCTGCCCGAGCCTCAGCATATTGAAGAGATTCTCGAGCCGACCGTGAAGGCTTATATCATGACGCCGAACGACTACATCGGTGACATGATGAAACTCGTCGCTGAAAAGCGGGGTGAGCTTCTCAATACGGAAACACTTGATGCGACGCGGGTGCTTTTGACTGCGATTCTTCCGCTCAATGAAATACTTGTCGATTTCAACGACCGACTCAAGAGCATGACTCGTGGATACGGCAGCATGGATTACGAGCACGCTGACTACAAGCCGGGTAAACTCGTGAAGATGGACATCCTCATCGCAGGGGAGTCGGTCGATGCTTTCTCTGTCATTGTGCATCGTGACAAAGCGGAATACCGCGGACGTCACTTGGCTGCAAAGCTGAAAGAGGTGATTCCTCAGCAGCTTTTCACGGTTGCAATTCAGGCGACCATCGGCGGCAAGATTATTGCTCGGGAAAGTATCACAGCGATGCGGAAAAACGTCACCGCGAAGTGTTACGGTGGTGATATTTCCCGAAAGCGGAAGCTGCTCGAAAAGCAGAAAGAAGGTAAGAAAAAGATGAAAGCGATCGGGAGGGTCAATATTCCTCAGGATGCTTTCATTAAAGTGCTTAAATCAGGTGACTGATACCCATCAACCACTTCATAGAATATGTTTTGGATCAAAAAACCCACTAAAGAAGAGCTCGAAGCGCTGGGAGAGTTGCCACTCGATAAAAACGGGCGCAAGGAGGGTCTCGCGCTCCTCAAAGGAGTGAAGAAGTTTTTGCGTTACAATGATGATCTCATTACGGATGATCGAAAAGAGCTGATCGCTGAGAAGAGGGAAGCCTTTGCTTCGGCCCTCAAAGAGCCCGAGGCGAAACGCAAAGAACTGGAGGAGCTGGCGGATGACCTCACTGACACCTGCAAGAAATCAGTGAAAGATCACAAGCCTTCAGCGTTGAAGGAGAATATCGAAGTGATTTTCGTCGCCGTCGTCATCGCGATGGGAATTCGAGCCTACTTTATTCAGCAGTTCAAAATTCCGACGGGCTCGATGCAGCCGACACTGAACGGGATTGTTGCTTACCCAACCAAGGGGATGAACCCGAAAGCGGAGCGTCATGCGCCGGATGACTACACCAAGCCGGGTGTTCCTCAGTTGCTGTGGGATAAATTTTGGTATGGCCGCAGCCACGTGGATTGGGTCTTGGAAGAGGATGACGTCGTTCTCCTCGACAAGGAGCATTTCTATGGGAAGACCCACTTTATCTTTTTCCCAAGGACTTATCTAAAAACGGAAAAAGGCCAGGTGTTCAGCGCGCCGGGAACTCAATCTCGTATCTTCAATCTTCTCAATACGAAACTTCTCCCGAACCCTCAGTATGTGAAGGTGGCGGAGGTTAAAAAGGGGCAGACGATTGCAAAAGGATTCGTTGATACTGGTGATCAGCTTGTCGTGAACAAGTTGGCCTATCACTGGGTGAAGCCGAAGCGCAGCGATGTATTTGTATTTAACACGCAGAATATCGACATGATTCAGCGCCGCTTACCTGATCCGAGGCAGGGGTCTCAACATTACATCAAGCGTCTCATCGGAATTCCGGGTGATTTGATAGAGGTGGATCAGCCTCAAATACGAATCAACGGAGCGGTTCCTTCAGAGGTCGGTTTTCAAAGAGTCATGTCTCAAGAGGGATACTACACTGGTTACACCAATCAAGGAACCCGGCGGATTGAGCTACCTGCGCACAAATATTGGGCGATGGGTGACAACAGTGCCAACAGTTTGGACTCCCGGGCATGGGGGACCGTGCCTGAGGAAAATATCGTTGGGCGTGCCGCCTTCGTCTATTACCCGTTCGGGTATCATTTTGGTAAAATCGAGTAGTCGGCGTGAAAGCGGTTACGGAAACTTCTCTCGAGATTGTTCAGCGAAGCGGGTCGAATCTCGCTTTTGCGCTGGCAGTCCTGCCTCCTGCAAAGCGCGATGACATGCGGGTGTTCTACGCCTTTTGTCGCGTCGCCGATGACATCGCCGATGATCTGGGTTTTACGATTGAAGAGCGCCAAACGGCCTTGCAACACTGGCGAGAATTGATTCGTGGCGGGGATATATTAGCCCGACCGGGCGTTGAGACGGAGTTTGTTGATCTCGTTGCCAGGAAAGAACTCGCTCCTGCTGAATTGGAGGCCATCATCGACGGGGTTGAGATGGACCTGACTCCGCTTCGGTTTCAAACCGCAGAGGATTTGAAGCGATACTGCTATCATGTCGCCAGCGCCGTTGGTCTCGTCAGTATTCAGCTTTTTGGCTACCGCCAACCCGAGACTCGTGTTTATGCCGAGCAGCTTGGCTACGCTCTGCAGTGGACGAACATCCTGCGTGATGTGGGTGAGGATGCGGAAGAAGGACGCGTTTTCCTGCCGCTCGATGATCTCGAGCGATTTGGGTTGAGTGAGAGTGACCTGCTTTCCGGAAAGCCTAATGCGGAAAGATTTCAGGCGTTGATGGAGTATCAGTCCTCGGTTGCACAGGCGTATTATAAAAGCGCGGAGGAGGCGCTGGTGGATGCTGATCGTCGATCGATGCGTTCGGCTGAGCTAATGCGTCGCATTTATTCCGGTATTCTCGTGAAGATGGAAGCGGGCGGTTATCAGGTGTTTGAAAAGCGTTACCGTCTGTCGAAACCCCGTATGATTGCCGAGTTTTTAAGAGCAAAGCTGATTGGTTAGAGGATTGTTAGGACATGGAATACGCACGATACAAACATGCTCGATTTTCGGCACGGCTACCGGTGGCCTTCCGCTATTCGCTCAGCCATTACTGGATGGTTCAGGAGGAGGAAGGGTCTGATATCTGGCGTGTTGGATTCACCAAATTCGCCACGCGGATGCTGGGCGAATTAGTCGAGGCACGCTACGAGGTCGCAAAAGGCGAGACGGTTTCCTCCGGTCAGTCGATCGGTTACGTCGAAGGCTTTAAAGCGGCGAGTGATCTTCTTTGTGTCATGGAAGGTGATTTCGTTGAAGGAAACCCCATTCTTGAAGTCGATGCCTGTATCGTGAAAAGTTCTCCCTACGTCGATGGCTGGCTGTACTCAGTCAAAGGCCAGCCCGAGGAGATGAGCGTCGATGTCCATGGCTACATTGAGCACCTCGGTGGTATCATCGAGAAGATGCAGGAAGAGGGATACTAAGTTACCGCCTCCTAGTTCACTCCGGAGTGATGCCGTGCTTTTCGAAAAAGGCTGCCATCTCGCCGGTATCGAAATCAGCGAGCATGAGCTCACCGAATGTCAGCGTAGGGGCGCAACTTTGGCCGGAGAGTTTTTGCATTTTCTCGTATTCCGTGCGATTCGCGATCACATTGACAGCTTCGTAAGAATAACCTTCGCGTTTGAGCCATGCTTCAGCGTCGACGCACCATGGGCAGCCGGGTTTGATGTAGACGATCAGGGTTTTGGTGTCAGTTGAATCATTCATTTTCAAGATTGGTAACGGTTAGGCCTTTTTTTTCCAGTAAATCAACTACGCTTCCTTCGCCAACGAGATGCGCTGCTCCTACGAGAAACATCACGTTGTGCTTTTCGGCGAGACTTTTTTTGATTGCAGGAATCCAGTTCTCGTTCCGTTCGTCGAGGAGTATTTTTTTAACTCGAGGGGTGGGCGCCATCTGTTCAATGATGAGCGCTTCTAACTCTTTCATGTCGCCGGACTTCCAGATAGTGATCAGTTCGTTGAGGGACTCGGCCATTTCATCGACTTCATCGAGTGTTTTATTGATGACTTCGTCCATTTCCTCGTCGGAAAACTCATTGAATCTCGACATTTGATATTCGGCTGTCTCGAGCCCTCTGCTTGGTTTTTCGTCTTTGGAAGCAAGGTCAAAATATTGTGACTCGAGGCCCAGGTCCGGTCGTGCGCCCAGTTTGATTGCCTCGAGTGACGTCATCGTCAGATAAGCCATCCCGGGGGTGAAATTTTTGAAGATGGCGAAGGGGACGTTGCGTGTTGCTAGATAAGCTTTCAATTTCTCAACGGTCTCAGCTTTCAGTTTGTCAGCGAGAGTTTCACTCGCGGGGAGTGTTCCCATTTCGCGCATTTTTTCGACCATCCCGGGATCGGTCATTTTCGCCATGTCGATTTCGAAGACGATTTCTTCCGACTCGTCATAGGCCTGCTTGAAAATCTTTGGGATCGGCAGGTCGGTTTCACGAAGAACATGGACTGAACCTGCGAGATAGACGGTCGAATCGTGATCTGAAATGCTCCAAACCGCGGATTGCTCTGACTTGGTCTCTGCGGGAGAAATAGCGGCAATGAAAGCGAGGGCGGTGAGGGCGGTTTTCTTCATGTTCAAAATGAGGCTATCTACTACTATTACGGTTGCCCTCTGAGAATCGTAGGAAAAAAAACGCCTGATAACGACGAAGGCTTCGCTTCACAGAGCACGGGATTTGTGCCAATCTTTTCGACGAATGAAACTCCTAACCTTTACATTTTCTCTCCTCACTTTGCTCTCAACGCTTCATGCAGCTGATTGGGTCAAGCACACCGTAATGGAGGCCGGCCGATGCAATACGGCGGTGGCAGCCGACTACAATGGCGACGGGAAAGTGGACGTGATTGCCAGCTATCCGGGCAAAGTGTCGCTTTTTACAGCTCCATCGTGGGAGGAAACGATCTTGAAGCGTTTTGGAAAAATGAATACGACCTGCATTCATAGTGAGACCCTCGATATCGACGGAGACGGCGATTCGGACTGGGTGGGAACAGATGCTGCAGCGCATCCTTTCTGGCTCGAAAATCCCGGGGATGGGACTGGTGCCTGGGCTGAACGTCAGGTTGACCCGGATATCACCGGTATCCACTGCCTTCTCAAGGCAGACGTTGACAACGATGGGAAACTCGATGTGATCATCAATAATTTTGGCCCTGACGGGGTTCTTGGCGACTCCATCGCCTGGTTCAGTATTCCGAAGAATCCAAAGAAGGCGAAACAATGGGATCGCCATGTTTTCGCAGACAAAGATGCTCGTGGGGGCAGTCACTATTTCGGCTTTGGCGACATCGATGGTGATGGATTCGGTGAGATTGCGGTGGGCGCAAAGGGCGGTCCATTTGAAGATGGAAACTGGTTCGCTTATTGGCAGAATCCGGGTAAGAAAATGGGCAAAGGTCCCTGGGAGAAAAACATCATCGCAACCGATCAGCTCGCTGCGACGAACATTTTGCCTGGCGATTTAAATCGAGACGGGAAGGCCGACTTTTTCGCTTCGCGCGGTCACAGTGCCGGCGTGCTTTGGTTTGAAGGGCCCGATTGGAAAATTCATGAGATTGATCCCGATTTGAAAAGTCCGCACAGTCTCACACTCTGGGATCATGACGGTGATGGCGATCTCGATGGCGCTTCCTGTGGCTACGAGAGTAAAAAAATGATGTGGTATGAGAATGACGGGAAAGGCAATTTCACGCCACATACCCTCGACGAAGATCAGGAATCCTACGACCTTCGGACCATTGATATGGACGGAGATGGCGACGGCGACTTGCTCAATGCAGGCCGCGGTAGCGCCAACGTGGTCTGGTATGAGAATCGCCTTGGCGAGTAAGCCTGTAGATGAGGTCAAGGTGGCCCCGCCCGTGGCCTCGAGCGGAAGTATGCGGCATCCGAATACTTCAAAGAGCGAAGTCACGGTCTTCACCTACAGAATTCCCGCGAGCTTTTCGCTCACATATCGAGGAAATTCTTCAGCAGCTTCTTTCCTGAGGCTGTCAAAATAGACTCGGGGTGAAACTGAACTCCGTAGATGGGGAACTTTTTGTGACGAAGGCCCATGATCTCATGCTCCGCCGTTTCCGCTGTGATCTCGAGGCAGTCGGGAAAAGTGTCACGTTTTACGATCAATGAGTGATAACGGGTCGCTTCGAAGGGCGAATCGATCTCTTTGAACAGCCCGTCTTTGTGATGCTCGACCGGTGATGTCTTTCCATGCATGAGCCGATCAGCACGAACGACGTCGCCGCCAAAGACTTCGCCGATGCACTGATGTCCAAGGCACACGCCGAAAATGGGAGTCGTTTTTCCAAACTCCCGGATCACATCACAGCTAATACCCGCTTCTTTGGGCGTTGCGGGTCCTGGTGAAATGCAGATCTTATCAGGATTTTTCTCTCTGATTTCTTCAATGGTGATCTCATCGTTACGATAAATCTCCATTTCGGCACCGAGCTCGCCAAAGTATTGGACGAGGTTGTAAGTGAAAGAGTCGTAGTTATCGATGACCAGCAACATGGTGGCCGAATCTATTTCCGCAAAGGAGAGCGGTCAACTGAAAGAGGTGTTCCCTGAAAGGTCCGCTTGATAACCTTGTATGGCATTCTTATGGGCATTGATTCCCTTGCCAAAGTAGGTCACAATCAACCGGGTTACCTCATTGATTTGACCCTGTTGAGCCCTGGGCCTGACCCTGTGGGGTCCGAGACTGGTGATCAGCAACGGTGAAGAAATTGATACAGAAGTGAATATACGACCATGAACGGACCGGGAATGCAGGAAATCTTTGTTATAGGACTTATCCTTATGCTTACGGTCGGATCTCTTGGGCTCCAGATTTGGGCTCTTGTTCATTGCATTAAAAATCCTCTCTTGTCAGATACCAACCGTATTATTGGAGTCGTTCTCATTGCTGCTCGGAGTGTCATCGGCGCCCTTGTCTATCTTTTCATTCCTCGTGAATCTTCTGATCAGCCAGGAGATTAGTTCTGCCCCCTTTTCTTTGAAACGTCTCCTTGCCCATTACCTGTTTTCGAGTCTTCTCGTCTTTTTGTTCTTTAGAAGTGAGACTGTTGCGGAAATGAATAAACCTGCGCTCGCTGCCATTGATCAGGAAATTCTCGCTGCGATTGGTGAGGGGCATATTCCCGGTGCGGTTCTTTGGATTGAGTCCAAGGGCGAAGTGTATCATCGCGCCTACGGGAAAAGAGTTACCTCGCCGGGGAGCGAGGAGATGACTCTCGACACGATCTTTGATATCGCGAGTCTCACCAAAGTCCTCGCGACGACTCCTTCGATTCTCTATCTCGCGGAGCGGGGCGAGCTGAGCCTTGATGCCCCTGTTTCGACTTATATTCCCGAGTTTCTCGCAGGGGGGATTCGGGCGGAGCCAAAAGACGATCTCGTCACGAAGGAGGATAGAGGAAAAATTACGGTGCGCCATTTGTTGACCCACCAGAGCGGTCTTCCTCCCGGGATTTATCTCAGTGAGCGGGATTTCTGGGGGCATGACGAGGGCGCTAAACGCGCGGCGATGATAGGGCTCATTGAACGTCCCGGAACGCGTTTCCGCTACAGTGATGTGAATTTTATTCTTCTCGGTGAGATTGTACGACGTGTTTCAGGGCAGCGTATTGACAGTTTTGTCGAAGATCATTTTTACGACCCGCTCGGAATGACGGAGACCACTTATCGGCCGGCTCCTTTTCGTCATTCCCGGATCGCCCCGACTACGGATATTCCCAATTATGGTTTGATCCGAGGACAGGTGCACGACCCAACCGCGCGGCGGATGGAAGGCGTGGCCGGCCATGCCGGAGTCTTTTCCACGGCTAAAGATATCGCAGCATTTACTCGCTTTTTTCTCAATAAAGGAATGCAGGACGGGGTTCCTATTTTGGCGGATCACACGGTGCGGGACGCGACATCCAATCAGCTTCCCGCTTCACTCAAGCATCAGCGCGGGCTCGGCTGGGATCTTGTCTCGCCGTTTTCTTATCAGCGCGGTACCAAGTTTCCGCTCAGCGGATTCGGTCACACGGGGTGGACGGGGACTTCGATCTGGGTCGATCCGGTTTCGGATACCTTTGTCGTTTTGTTAGCGAATCGGAATCATCCTACTGAGAAAGGGTCGATTAAGCCACTCCGGATTCGGGTGGGAACGCTCGCGGCAGAAGCCGTCGGATATACCGGGGAAGTGTTACCTCCGCAGTCATCGACTCAAAATGGGAGTGAGTCTTCCGAGTATGCGGCAGCCGGTGATCCCGGAGTAGTTCTCAATGGGATTGATGTTCTCGAGCAATCGGGTTTTGCGGCCCTGAAGGGTATGAAGGTCGGGCTGATCACGAATCAGACGGGTATCAGCCGGAGCCGCCGTTCAACGATCGATCTCCTTGCCCACGCACCTGATGTCGAATTAGAAACGCTTTTCTCCCCTGAGCACGGGATTCGCGGGGTTCTCGATATGGATTCCGTCGATGACGATGTTGACGCGTCGACGGGCTTGCCGATTTACAGTCTCTACAAAAGCAAAAATAAGAAGCCGAGTGCTGCTCAGCTCGCCGGGCTTGATGCGCTCGTGTTTGATATTCAGGACATTGGGTGCCGCTTTTACACTTACATATCGACGATGGGCCTGGCGATGGAGGCGGCTGCTGATGCGGGGATTAAGTTTATTGTTCTTGATCGTGTTAATCCGATCGGAGGAGTGGTCGTTGACGGGCCGATTCGTTCGGGTGAGGGGAATGATTTTGTCGCGTTTCATACCACGCCGGTTCAACACGGAATGACGAGTGGTGAGCTTGCACAGATGTTTAATGTGGAGCGGAAGGTGAATGTGGACCTGACCGTGATCAAAGTGAGCGGGTGGAATCCGGCGCAGCGTTTTGATGAGACAGGGCTCCCCTGGGTCAATCCTTCTCCCAATATTCGCAGCCTTACCGCAGCGATGTTATACCCCGGAGTGGGGCTGATTGAATTTACAAATGTTTCGGTAGGGCGTGGAACGCGCAGTCCTTTTGAGCATGTCGGTGCTCCCTGGATTCATGATGGTCGTCTTGCCGGTGAACTGCAGAGCGCCGGTCTTGATGGACTCGGTTTTCTTCCGACACGTTTCACTCCTGATGCCAGCGTTTATGGCGGGGAAGACTGTGCTGGCGTTCGTTTTGTCATTACGGACCGCGATGCAATGCGTCCTGTCGAGTTGGGGATTGCGTTAATGAAAGTGCTCTATCGTCACCATGAGGGCACAATTACTCTTGAGGAAAAAGGCAATACTCTGCTGCGTGATGAGAAGACATTGAAGGCGGTCATGAAAGACAAGAGTCTCAAAGCGATACGTAAGTCATGGGAGCCGGAGTTCAGTCGGTTCTTGAAACGGCGTCAGTCCTTTCTATTGTATCCACGAGATTGAACGGAACGAAATTATGGGAAGACGATCAAGCCAAGGTGACGGAAAAGAGGGAAATGATATGTCGCGTTTTTCCGCGGACAATTATGAACGCCCCGTTCTCGAGACTCCGAACGGAGCAAATAAAGTGCTCATGCATTCGTGCTGCGCGCCCTGCGCAGCTGAAGTGATGGATGCTCTTGCTGCTTCGAAGATCGAAACGACAATCTTCTTTTACAATCCTAACATTCATCCGCGCGACGAATACAACATCCGGAAAGAGGAGAATATTCGCTACGCGGAAAAGTTGGGGATGGACTTTATCGATTGGGATTACAATGCCCGTGATTGGTTTGATCGAACCAAGGGAATGGAAAATGAGCCTGAGCGTGGAATTCGCTGTACGGCCTGTTTCGACATGCGATTTGAAGTGACTGCCCACTACGCGGCGGAGAATGGGTTCAATTTGATTTCGAGCACGCTCGGGATTTCCCGTTGGAAGAACATGGATCAAATCAACGGGTGTGGGGATCGGGCTGCAGCGCGCTATCCGGGAATGGATTACTGGACCTTCAACTGGAGAAAAGAAGGTGGCAGTCAGCGCATGATCGAGATTTCGAAGCGCGAAGAGTTTTACCAGCAGGAATACTGTGGCTGCGTCTACAGCCTCCGCGACACGAATCAGTGGCGGGAATCAAAAGAGCGGCCCAAGATCAAGCGCCTCGTGAAATACTACGGACGCGAAGTGTTGGACGAGGATAGTGAGGCAGAGTGACCTGAATCCTTCTCTGTTTTTTGCGTGCCTAGTTCGGATTCTCCGGCAGCCAGTTGAGATCGACGAGGAAGGCGTCCATCGCGTTTAGAGTCTGGTAAAACTCTACATTGTCATTGCGACCAAAATTGAAGAAGCCATGAGGTTGAGAATCGTAGGCTTTGAGATCGCAGCGCATGCCTGCTTTCTTGACGGTGGTAGCGAACTGTTCCGAGGTGGCGAAGGGGACGGCTTCATCGGCTGTTCCATGGAATATGATCGCGGGGGGCGTTTCGCTGGAAACGTGATGGATAGGTGACATTTCTACCGGATCGACTCCCATTTTTTCGAGGAACTCATCGGCACGATCTTCGGGCCATGGTTGTTTTCCTTCATAGGGCGCAAGGACGCAGGCGGGGTTGAAAAGCAGCATCAAGTTGGGGCGTGAGGAGACTTTCTCTTCGTCATCTGAAACGGTTCCAAGAGCGGCCGCGAGGTGTCCGCCGGCTGAGCCTCCGCCTGCGGCGACGTGGTTGGGATCGATTCCCAGTTCTTCAGCATGAGTTCTCACGAAACGAATCGCGTCTCGGGCGTCGTTGAGGCAGCTCTTTGCTTTGGTTCCATGGCGGCTTGAGACGCGGTAGTCTGCGGTAATAGCAACCATTCCCCGCATCGCTAGGTGTTTGCAGTGTGCTTCGAATTGTTCGGGGCTTCCTGCGGCCCATCCGCCGCCGAAGAAAAAGACGGCAACGGGGCGGGAATCTTCTGCCTTCCATCCTTCCGGCTTGAAGACATGAAGGTTCATCGTGACGTCGCCGATTGTTTTGTAAGCAATTGTCTCGGCACCCTGCATCTTAGGAGGGTAGTCAAACTTTGCGAACAGTGGTGTCGTTGCTGTGAGCAAAAAGGCAGTGAGAAGAAATCGAATCATCTGCCTGATATGAAGTTTTTTTCCGTCTCTGTCGATGACGCAATGCCGCGTCGAACTTAATACCTAGGCTCGCTTCATTGCGGCAAGCAGCTGAAAGCTCTGGAGCTGCTGCACGTAGAGTTCCGCTTTTTCGCGCTCACCGGTCCAGACGACGGATTTTCCAGCCTTGTGAACTTCCATCATGAGGCTTTCCGCTTTCTCCTGTGGGTATCCAAAGACTCGCTTTAGCACGAGTGTCACGAAGTTCATGAGATTTACGGGATCGTCGTAAACAATCACATTCCACGGAGTATCGAGATCGGTCTCCGTTTCGGTGAGGGTGATTTCGTCTAGATCGATAGCCATTCTCTTTTTCTATATCGCTCGCAGTTGGAAACCTGCATCGCTATCATCGCTGATATCGGCTTTCACGGCAACTGCGACATCGGGGAGAATACGCTGAAAAATCTGATTTTCTTCATCGGAAGAAAGGCGTGAAAATGAGGTTCTACCGCAGTGAAATTCGTAGCGAACGTAACTTCGCAGCGCGCTGGCCAGGGGCAGATGGTAAAGCGCGGATTGAAAGGCAAAGAGAGTCGTGAGATGACCGGGCGTCTTTTCACTTTCTATCAACCGCGTGAGTTTGAGCCATTCGCGGTTGCCTTGCATCTCGGATTTCCCGTCGAGGAAGGCTAGCGCGGCGGTTTGGCTCTTTTCAGAGATCGCCTCCGTAAACTTCGTTTCGAGATCGCGGTCCTGATCGGCGATTTCGTTTACTTTCTGCGCCGTTGCGAGCTGGAAGACCCGGGAGAATGTCGGGCCTAGATGAGGGATGAACCAGTTTTCGCGCCATTGATTCCAGCCATGATTCAGATCTGCCGAGGTTTCGGCAAAAAAGGTCCCGGGATAAGTGGGCGTGATTCCGAGTAGGGCCACGAAATCAGCGAAAAGAACGACCTCAGGGTCGTCCTCGTCAGCAAAATAAAAGGTGTCAGGCATAAGCGACACCGAAATCAAAACCGATCGATTAGATCAAGCCAGCTTCTTTCAGCGTTTTAAAAGCACCGTTCTTGTCGATCGTCTTAAGACCGCGAGCGCTCACTCTTACGCGAACGAAACGTCCGAGCTCAGGGACCCAAACACGCTTTTGGCGGAGGTTCGGCTTAAACTGACGCTTAACTGTTTTCGTAACGTGACGACCGATACCACCCTTCTTCTTTGCCTTACCACTTCGGTGGATCTTGCGGCCAGAAGTTACTTTTGCTCCGGTAATTTTACAAACTCTAGACATGGTATCAATCCGTGAAAGGTTCCTGTGAAGACGACTTTTTCGTCTTTTGGACAGGGCGGGTAATCTCCGCACAATTTCAGGCGGGTCAAGGGGAAATCGCACTCCTGAGAAAAGTTCATGGGTTGTTTTTCTATCCTTCTCACGTTTGGCGGGGTTTTTGAGTGCGTGTCGAGTGGTTTTCCAGAGAAACGTCTTCTTTCTGGAAAGGGCGGCGGCGTCGGCCTCGTTGTTACTTTCCCCTTGCGGATAAGGTGGGGCGGCTATGTTGTGGGCTTCTTTTTATAACCTTCGATTTAGAAATTTCTTATGAGTGATGCGACTTCCGAAAAAAACACAGTTCTGATGGGAAAAATCGTCAGCCTTTGTAAAAAACGTGGTTTTATCTTTCAGTCGGGGGAGATTTACGGCGGTCTTAATGGATGTTGGGACTACGGCCCGCTGGGGGCTGAGCTTAAGCGGAACCTCAAGGATTACTGGTGGCGTAAGAATGTTCAGGAACGCGAAGATATCGTGGGAATGGACGGATCGATTCTCACTCACCAAGATGTGCTCAAAGCATCGGGGCACGTCGGAGGTTTTTCCGACCCGATGTGCGATTGCCTTCTCAGCAATGCGCGACTGCGTGCTGACCAGATCGAGCCGCAATCAGGAACGGTTTATCACTACACGGGCGCTTCGAACGAGGAATCCGATTGGTCAGTTGAGCGTGAGTATGCGGTTCTCGTTGGAGAAGGGCAGGACGAAAACAAGGCTCGGAAAACGGCTCGCCTTTTCTATTCCAAGTTTCTCAGTGATAAGCAGATTTCGCCGAAGAAGCTTGAACTCACAGGGGAGCGGAGTGAGGCGGTCGAGAATACGACTCTGTTTAACCCTGAGAATGGTTCATTGTTGACGGAGGCGCGCGACTTTAACCTAATGTTTGAAACGCGGATGGGAGCGTCTTCGGATGAGAATGATGAAAGCGCGGTTGCCTATCTTCGTCCTGAGACGGCGCAGACGATCTTCGTGCAGTTTAAGAATGTGCTCGATTCAAACCGGATCAAACTTCCTTTCGGAATTGCCCAGATTGGGAAATCATTCCGAAATGAGATCAATCCCCGGAACTACACCTTCCGCTCACGTGAGTTTGAGCAGATGGAGATCGAATTTTTCTGTCGTCCTGAGGACGGTCTCGCCTTGACCGAAGAGTGGCTTGAACGCCGCCTCACTTTTTACGAGGAGATTGGTATTCCACGTGAGCACCTTCACGTGCTCGATATTCCTGACGGTGAGCGTGCTCACTATTCGGAGAAAACTTACGACATCGAATATGAGTTCCCGTTCGGAATTCAGGAACTTGAGGGGGTTGCTTATCGTGGCGCTTACGATCTCACGAAGCATAAAGAACATTCAAAGAAGGCGATTGAATACGTCGATCAGGAAGCGAAGGAGAAATTCCTGCCGCATGTCGTTGAGCCAAGTGCCGGTTGCGACCGGACGATCCTTGCGCTGATTTGTGAGGCCTACGACGAAGAGACCGTCACGGATGAGAAGGGCAAAGAAGAGACACGAACCGTCCTGCACTTTTCGCCACGGATGGCTCCTGTGAAAGTGGGTATTTTGCCATTGCTTAAGAACAAGCCCGAGCTCGTTGCGAAGGCGCGTGAGATTCAGGCGTTGCTTTCACCCTTCATGAACGTTTTCTATGACGAGGCCGGTGCGATCGGGCGTCGTTATCGGCGTCAGGATGAAATCGGAACGCCTTACTGCGTGACGGTTGATTTCGAAACGCTCGGCGAGAGTGGTGACGAAATGAAAGACACCGTGACATTGCGTGAGCGTGATTCGATGAGCCAAGAGCGTATCGCGATCGCTGATCTGCGTGCGTTTGTGTTGGACAAGATGATGTAACTTTCAGGTGTTGGCTGCTCGGCAAGTTCGAGGAGCTCTTACATCTGTTGCTTCGCAGCTTCGCCTAACAAGTCCATCACGGTGAGGATACCGTGGAGGCGCTGTTCGTCATCGACGACGAGACATTTGTAACGTCCGGCCCGCATCATTTTGTCGAGGCTAACATCGACTGAATCGCCGATTTTACAGATAGGAAGGTGCATGAGATCGATTCGATCGAGGCAGGTTTTGTCGTCGATGTCGTCGCGTTTGATAAAATCGAAAACATCTTCGCGGGCAATCACGCCGGTCAGCTTTCCGTCATCAGTCACGAGAGGGTAAATACTGAAGCGCCGCGAGAGAAACATCGTCAGTGCCTCGTTGATGGTTTGGTCCGAGCGAAGCGTCGCGATATCTCTTCGCATCACATCCGAAACACTGGCACTGAGAATCGCATCGGGAAGCTTTTTCCTGACGACAGCCAATTCGCCTTCGGCACTTCCCTGTGCGGTTGTCTTCGCGAGAACGCGCCTGAATCTCCGGCTGCTTTCGAAAAAGGGCAGCACTGCTTCGCCGCTGAGTGAGACCAGTTGCGTACTGTCTTTTGCTACAGCGTCGTAAAGGTAGCCGCCGCCGTGGACGAGGGCGCGTTCTCCAAAAAAATCACCTTCTTCGATCTCGCGAACGACCTTGCCGTTTTCGTCTTGCAAGTCGATGCCGCCTTCTTGAACGACATAGAGCGAGAATGCAGGCTCGCCACGGCGAAAGAGCGTGTCGTTCGGCTCGAGGTGAACTTCTCGGAACAGTTTGGTGTAGCGGGGGCTGAGGAGGTTGATGTCACGCGGGAAAAAGAGATCGAGTGTCCAGTCGATCATGACGCGTAGTTTGCGGTCGAGGCCCGGGAGTTTGGACAGGTAAATGGATCGCCACATGAACCAGGCGATGAACCCTGAAAATTGAATTCCCATGATACTCGCAACGGCGGTTTGGTGACCAATCGAAGCCAGTTCACCAAGCCCTTGAAACGTGAAAGGCTTTAGCGGTTTCCCCTGAATCTTTGCTCCGATGTTGTCGGCGATGCAAATGCCTTCCCGCATCGCAAACTGGGCGGTTTGAGGGCAATATTTGCCGTCGCTGTCGGCAAGCGGGATCGAGGCGCAATCTCCTGAAGCCCAGACATTTTCGAATCCCTCCACCTGCATGAATTCATTTGTCTTGATGAAATAGCGATGGTTGGGAAGTCCTTGCTCGTCACAGAGTTGTTTGATTATCCTATTTGGCGCAGTTCCCACGGTGGAAATGACCGTGGCGGTGTCGATGATTTTTTCGGACTGCAGGCAGACCTTAGTTGCGGTGACGGCACCGACGCGATCTTCGAGAATCAGCTCGAGGCCCCGCTCGGTGAGCTTTTTGCCAGCGTAGTCTCCAAGTTCATCACCGAGGGTGTGGAGGACACGACTGCGACTGTGGACAAGCACGACACGAAGATCCTCTTCGCTGACATAACGGTAAAATTTCGCGACGCTTTTGACCAAGTCGAGTATTTCACCTGCCGTTTCGACTCCGGAATAACCTCCGCCAACGACGACGAAAGTGAGGAGTCTTTTGCGCACCTCTTCGCGTTGCTCGGCGTTGGCTTCCTCGATTCGGGAAATGATCGTGGCGCGCAGGATCATGGCATCACCGACGTTCTGCATCAGGAGCGCGTGTTCCGGCATTCCGGGCACGCGGCTGAGGTCGATCTCGGCTCCGACCCCGAGCATGATGTGATTGAACTCGACGATCACTCCGGCTGAAAAGTTACCGGTGTTGATGTGCACCTCTTTTTTTTCCAGATCAATTCTTTCGACTTGGCCTCGCAGGACCTGAATCCCTTTGCAGAGACGTCGGATCGGATTGACGACGTGCCTTGGGGAAAGGGAGCCTCCCGCGACTTCCGCAAGCATGGGCTGGAAGACCATGTAGTTCTGATCCGAGACGATGAGCGCCATTTCGGGCGGAAGCCCGGCCTTCTTCAACGATTTTCGAATTCGCTGCCCG
This sequence comes from Verrucomicrobiales bacterium, assembly GCA_028047635.1. Classification (GTDB taxonomy): domain Bacteria; phylum Verrucomicrobiota; class Verrucomicrobiia; order Verrucomicrobiales; family DEV007; genus Arctic95D-9. The sequence continues at coordinate 21,302 of JAOFXR010000017.1, read as the reverse complement.
CAGTAAACGCCTGCGAAGCCGCCGCCGAGAATGACGACTTCCTGCTGGAGTCGGTTGGGTTCAGCATCAGTTAAGGGAGAAGTGGGAGACGACATGGAAGAGGAACGTTAAAAGCGCTATTTGATGAAGAATACGTCGACGAGAAAGCAGACGATCATTCCGAGCGCGATGAAAACTCGCGCGGCGATTCCTGCGAGACCTCCGACAACGGTGCCGAGGGTGGAGTTGGAGGCTTCTTTGACCTCCTTTTTCGCAAAGAGCATTTCGAAAAGAAAGACACCTGCGATAGGGCCGATGATGAGACCGGGAATGGAGAAAAAGATACCGATAATGCCGCCAACGATGGCACCAATGATTCCCCACTTGCTGGAACCGAACCACTTGGCACCAACGGCTCCACTGATCCAGTCAACGACGATGGAGGCAATGTAGAGAATTACGATGATGACTATTCCCTGCCAGGTGAGACCGGACTCTTCCATTCCCATCAGGAAATAGTGGGCGAGGGTTCCCGCGAGTATCATCGTCGTGCCGGGAATGATGGGGAGAAAGGTTCCGAGGAAACCGACTACCAGCAGCGTAATGATGAGTGTCCACTTCAGGCCATCGACGACGGCCTCGGAGGGGAAGTTATCGAAAATTCCGGCGATTAATGTCACGGGGCTGCGGGGTGGTTTAAAAGAAAGTGCGGGCAGAAACCTCCGTCCGCGGTTGGCAAATTCGGGTGATGCACTGATCGAAGCTCTCTTCGTTGCTGAGGATACCGATTTCGACTCTTAAAAAATAGATCGGAACATCCATTCGCGCGAGGCGGGGAAATCGCACGGCATCTTTTTCGGTCGTCAGAATCATATCGACTCCGGATTCGATGCAGCAATTGATGAAGGAGATGATTTCCTGCTCGCTGAATCGGTGGTGATCCATAAAACGGCAGGTCGCTTCGATATCTGCTCCGAGTTTGCGGACTCCGTCTTCGAAGCTTTCGGGAACGGCAATGGCGCTGACGGTTCCCACTTTGGCTCCCTTCAGTGCATTGAGGGGAACGCTGGCTCGCGTTTCAATATGCTGAAGGTAGCAGGGGCGATGTTCGCACTCGATGATCTCGGCTGTACGATTATACAGGCGAATCCGCTCGATCAACTCATCGTTGGGATCGCCGTTGCACTTCGTAATGAAAATATAGGATGCTCGCTTCAGGTTGCGAGGCGGTTCCCGAAGGGTGCCTCGAGGAAGCAGTTTCTCAGTTCCAAAGGGATGCCATTTGTCGACAAGAACGATGTCGAGTCGATGCTTGAGCTTTAGATACTGCAGGCCATCGTCAAGAATGAGTGTATCGCAATTCAGCACTGCGATGGCGTGCTTGCCGCTTTTGACTCGATCTTTGTCCACGACCACAGGAACGTCTTTCAGGTTTGCGGCGAGCATGTAGGGCTCGTCTCCTGCGGTCTTTGAATCAAGAAGAAGCGACTTTCCATCGCTGACAACACGAGGGGGATCAATCTCGCTCTCGCCTTTCATTTTCGCCGAAAGGCGCCTCAGAAAAGGTTGCTTCACTGACTTGTAGCCGCGGCTCAGTATGGCGACGCGGCGGCCACCGTCCTGGAGTGAGCGGGCAAATTTTTCGACGACGGGCGTTTTGCCGGTTCCGCCGACGGTGAGGTTTCCGATGCTGACGACGAGGCATCCGAGATTTCGCTCACGCAGGATTCGGTTGCGGTAAAGCATTAACCGTAGGCTGACGACTCCTCCGTAGAGTTTCGACATGGGAGTGAGAAATCCCCGAAGTGCGTCCGCGCGGAACCCTTGACGTTTATCAAGGATGACGTCGATGGCAAATTTTTCGAATCTTTCGAGGTTTTGACCCATTCAAGGAGAGAGTATTCTGCGAGTCGCTATCGTCGCTAAATCAGGACGGTAAGCAACCGCGAATGTGAACGGTTGCAAAAGGGGAACAATTAGAGCATTGGCTATCTTATGAATAGAATTGATGGGCGTGCCCAAGATGAAATGCGGCCTCTGAGCTTTCAGGCTGATATTGCAAAACACGCACACGGGAGTGTTCTTGTGAGTTTTGGAGACACTCAAGTGATCTGCACAGCGATGCTTGAAGCGGGTGTGCCCCGCTGGATGAAAAATCAGGGTGTTCAAGGTGGATGGGTTACTGCGGAATACAATATGCTCCCAAGTTCGACGCTTCAGCGAAAGTCCCGTGACATCAGTCGTGGAAAGCTTGATGGACGCAGCTCAGAGATTCAACGTCTCATTGGTCGCAGTCTTCGTGCCGTTATTGATTTGAAAAAACTGGGCCAACGGACTCTCTGGATTGATTGCGACGTGCTTCGCGCGGATGGCGGGACTCGCACGGCTTCGATCACCGGTGCCTGTGTGGCCGTTGAGATGGCGTTTCAGCGTTTCATTACCGCTCGGAAGATGGAAGAATCCGCACTGACTCAGTATGCCGCGGCAGTGAGCTGTGGCGTGTGGGAAGAAAATTGCGTTCTCGATCTGAATTATCACGAGGACAAAGACGCGAGCGTCGATTTTAACTACGCAATGACCGAGGATCTCAATCTTATCGAGGTTCAGGGATCAGGAGAAGAGGCTACCTTTACCGAAAGTCAGATGATGGAGATGCTCGCTCTCGCCAAAAAAGGCGCCGGAGAGATTGTGACACTTCAGAAAGAGGCCGTCGCCAGTTTTGATCCAACCTCTGATTTGGATATGCTGACGCGGTTGAAGTGAGGCCGAGGTTGGCTTTTTTTGGAGTTAACGGGGTTGGGTCGGTGATCTGACCCTATTGGGCGCCTGTTCCAGATCATTTCTCCTCCAGCTTCACCGTTTTGCGGAGCCTCGCCAATCCGCGGCGCACCCGTGCTTTTACGGTTCCGAGCGGTTCGCCGAGTTGATCAGCGATTTCCTGCTGAGTGAGTCCGTCGAAGTAGACCTTTTCAATCGCTTCCCGTTGCACTTCGGTTAGTTCGAGAACGGCAGTGCGGATTGCGTGGCAGGTCTCGCGGCGTTCGATCATCTCGAATCCCCCGGCACTTTTGGTGATTTTGGGAACGACTTCGACTTCAGAGGCATATGCTTTTTTAAGCTTGCTCTGCCTCTGTTTGGAACGGAGCCGGTCAATGGCGCGGTTCCTGGCCATGGAAACCAGCCAGGTGACGGGGCGCCCCCTCCCATTGTTGTAGAGGCTGGCCTTTCTCCAAAGTGAATACATCACTTCCTGCAGTACCTCTTCCGAGTCATCGGTGTCGTTCAGCACCTTATTGATCACAGTGAACATCAGGCCGTTATATCGCTGATGAATTTTTCTGAAACTCTGACGATCTCCGTTCGCGATTTTGTTGAGCAGCGCCATGTCGGCATTGTCATCAAAGGCAAGTCTTGTTGCTTCTTGTTCCATTATTAAAATAAATTATTTTGGTATTAATTATTATCAAATTTAAACTAGATTAGACTTTTTAATGAAGTGATGATGGGATATTAGATTTCCTTTCGGCGTGGAGAAAAGCCTGAGGCGAGGGTGTTCCCGGTATTTTTCGTTCCAAGGGGTGCGCGTTGAAAAAACCTCAAATTCGATGCAAACATCCCGTTGATTGAACGGGGATTAAGCTCCACTGTCCAAGCTTTTGCATGGGCTTCGATTGCACCTCGAAGTGCTGTGTGGTAATTTCCGTAATTCGGACCCTTTCGAATCCTCAACTCGACAAATTTGATGCAAGAACAAGAGCCCAATAAAGATCCCCAGCGCCAAGGTGGTGGAGAGAATGGTTTTAACTGGAAGGGGCTGATTCTGCTCTTTATCGCGATGAGCCTTTTCGCTCTTGCGATCTGGTCGAAGTCGTTTTCAGACGCGTCTAAGAATCTCAACTACGCAGAGTTCAAGGAGCTGGTCGTAGAGGGGAAAATTCAGGATGATTCTAAGAGGGAGTCGCAGGGCGGGCCTGACGCGAAAGCGCGGATGTTGTTGCGTCTTGGTCAGAAAGACGGAAGCGCTAAGCAATATATCACCGGCTGGTATGAGGTGGAGAATCCAGCGGAGAATGGCGGCAACAAATACAGTGAGTTTACGACGCCGGTTATTTTGGAGTATGTCGGTGATGATTTGAAGGTGCTGCTCGCTGAGAACAGTCTTCAGATTTCAGATCTTCCAACCGATGCCGATGGCATAGGGATGATGATGATGTCATTTTACATGCCGATCTTTTTCCTTCTCATTCTTCTCTACTTTCTTTTCCGCCATCAGATCAAAGCGGCTGGAAAAGGCGCGATGAGTTTTGGCAAGAGCAAAGCGAAGCTGATGTCGATGGACAAGAGCAAGATCACTTTCAAAGACGTTGCCGGAATCGAAGAGGCTAAAGAAGAAGTATGGGAGATCGTGGAATACCTTCGCGATCCGAAGAAATTCCAAAAGCTGGGCGGACACATTCCTAAAGGGGTCCTCATGGTAGGATCGCCGGGAACTGGAAAAACCCTTCTTGCGCGAGCGATTGCCGGTGAAGCGGAGGTACCCTTCTTTTCGATCAGTGGATCGGATTTTGTTGAAATGTTTGTAGGTGTTGGTGCTTCCCGTGTGCGTGACATGTTTGAGCAGGGTAGGAAAAGTGCTCCCTGCCTTATTTTTATCGATGAGATTGATGCGGTAGGTCGTCACCGTGGGCACGGTATGGGCGGTGGTCATGATGAGCGCGAGCAGACTTTGAACGCGCTTCTTGTTGAGATGGATGGTTTTGATTCTCAGGAAGGGGTCATCATTATCGCGGCAACGAACCGCCCTGATGTTCTGGATCCGGCGTTGCTTCGTCCCGGTCGATTTGATCGGGAAATTCGTGTCGGTCTTCCCGACGTAAAGGGCCGTGAACAGATTCTCCAGGTTCATGCGAAGAAAGTGAAATTGGCTGAAGGGGTCGACCTGGGTGTTATCGCTCGCGGAACTCCCGGCTACTCAGGTGCAGAACTTGCGAACGTGATTAATGAGTCAGCGCTTCTTGCTGCGAGCAAAGGGCTGAAGGCGATCACCCTTGCTGAAATGGAAGAGTCCCGTGACAAGGTGCGCTGGGGTAAAGAGCGACGGAGCCTTGCTTTGAGCGATAAGGAGAAAGCGAACACTGCCTATCACGAGGCGGGGCATGCCATTCTTAATGAGCTTCTGGAGCACACTGATCCGTTGCACAAGGTCACTATTATTCCGCGTGGACCAGCGCTTGGTGTGACGATGTTTCTTCCATTAGAGGATAAATACACCCACCGCAAATACGAGCTTCTTGACGGCCTTGTCGTTGCGATGGGCGGTAGGGTTGCTGAGGAAATTGTTTTTGGTGATGTGACGAATGGCGCTTCCGGAGATATCCGTCAGGCCAGCGACATCGCCCGTAAGATGGTGTGTAACTGGGGAATGAGCGAAGACCTTGGAATGGTTGATTATGGTGAAAGCCAGGAGCCTGTTTTTGTCGCACGCGATGTTGGTTCTCAGCGAACTTATTCTGAAGCAACCGCGCAGAAAATTGATGATGAGGTGAAGCGCCTTATTGATGAGGCTTACGAAAAGGCGACGAATCTGATCAACAAGCATCGCGCTGGGTTGGAAGCTATCGCACAAGCTCTGCTGCTCTATGAGACGATTAACGGAGCCCATGTCAGAGAGATCATGGAACATGGCAGTATTCAGAATCCTCCTGACGTTCCGACTCCTCCTGATCTTCCAGCGGAGCCGGAGACAAAGCCGGTGGTTGCCGAGGAGAAAGAAGACAACGGCGGCGAAGATTTTTCCGGTGAGCTTGCTCCTGCCTAGAGGCGAAAGGGTTTTAGTTTATTTTAAGTGGAAAGCCGAAGCCTGATGGTTTCGGCTTTTTCGTGCCCGCGCAGGACCTACGATGACTCTCCGGCGAGATTGATGCCTCGAAAAGCCTCTTTCAAATGTGACAAGATTGAAACGGGCAAGGGTTTGAAGGTTCTGATTCGGAAGTGCAAGGTCGCAACGTCCACAACAGGACAGATCAACCAACTCTGAACACAGAATTCATGAAAAAAACATTCTCCCTCCTCGCACTCGTTTCGCTTCTCGCTGGAGCTAATGCAGAAGATAAACTTGTCATCAAAGGTTCCGATACACTCGGAGCAAAAATGGTTCCCCAGCTTGCTGAGGCATACAAGGCTTCCGGAAACGAAGTCTCTTTCGAGATCGCCGCTGAAGGATCTTCCACTGCATTCACCAATCTTCTCGCAGGAACTGGTGACATTGGAATGTCGAGCCGCGACATTAAGGGCTCCGAAGTGGAAGAGTTCACGGCCAAGGGGATGGAGATCAAAGACTGGGTCGCTGCTTATGACATGATCGGAGTTATCGTGAACGAGAAAAGCGGTGTTGAAGAGCTCACTACGGAGCAGATTCAGGGGATCTTTACCGGCGACATCACCGACTGGAGTGAGGTTGGCGGAGACGCAGGTCCGATCTCAGTCTACACTCGTAACACTTCTTCAGGTACGTATAAGTCCTTCCAGGAAATGGCGATGGATAAGCGTGACTATGGTTCCGATACTCAGAAAATGGCCGGAAACGAGCAGATAGCTGAGGAAGTCGCTAAGAATGAAAATGGTATTGGATATGTAGGTCTCGCCTACAGTGATAAAGACGGAATCAAAGCGGTTGCCGTAGACGGTGTTGAGCTCAAGCCTGAGAATGCGAAGGACTACGCGATTGCCCGTAGCCTTCACTACTACACGATCAAAGGTCAACTCTCAGATGCGGCGACGAAATTTCTCGTTTGGGCGACAACGGATAAGAAGGCCTTAGAAGTGGTCGAGCGCGTCGGGTTTATCCCTGCCGGGGAGTAACTTCCTCTCGTGGTTTTCGGTCATAGTTTCTAGAGAGAGCGATGACGTGAAACCGCCTTTAAAGGGCTAAGAGCCCGTCGGATTTCCGTAGGGCTTTTTTGGCGAAAAGTTGGTGTGAAGACTTGTTTGGTGACTGATTCGTCACACATTTTAAGGCGATTATTCCTCGAAATGATTATCTTTATGGCGCGGGTGTGAGACGCCTTTGCAACACGAAAACACAGATGAGCGATTCCAACGCTGACACTCAGAAAGGCTCTTCCGATTTCGAGAAGCGAATCTTTCAAAGGAAAGGATTCACCTTCTTCGGATTGGGGTTGCAGGATGTTATCCGCTACTTCTTTGGTGGAAATGCGAGTCTCGCCATCATCATCCTGATTTTGATTTGTTTCTTTCTGGCGAAGGAGGCGGCGATGTTTTTTCCGGATCATCATCGAGGGTTGAAGGCCTATCGGTCTGCCGGTCAGGAATTTGTCGACTATATTGGTCAGGAGATTGAACAGCACACGAGGATTTACAGCAGTGCCAATATTGCGTATTTCGCTGAAGTGAACCGGACTTCTCTGGAGGAAGATGCCATTCTCAGGGCTCAGCGAGCGGTTCTCGCGAATGTTGAGAGCCTGACTGCGAGGTCCTGGAAGGAACTCGAAAGGGGACTCGATAATCTCGAAGACGCTCAAGAGGATCTCGACGATCTCAAGGAATCGGAGGGGGCGCTTGATGCTTCCGCCCTGTCGAAGTTGACGAAAGATATTGCGCAGTTGGAAGCAAAGATTGTTACGGTCCGCGCCAAGTTAAAAAAAGAGGTGACAGTCGTTCTTGGTTCCGAGAAAGCCTGGGACCTCGGGGGGGGCGGAATAGGGATTTCATCAGGAGCTCGTGCCAAGGTTCTTGATGCGGTTTTGTTTGAGGCCTTCCCGGATTCGAAGGAGGATCACCCTTTTATTGTCGAAACGAAGGCGGCGAGTCGCGCGAAGAAAGGACTTGAGGCTGAGAAGCTGGCCGGGTTTAAGGACACGTTAAAAGCGCTTCAGTCAGCGGTTCGCCCTATGAAGGATCTTCATTCCGATTTGAAAAAAATCGCATTGGAGAGCCGAAAAGAAATCAACAGCTTGGAAACGGCCCCGGCAAGGAGAGATGCCTGGTTGGCGGGTGCAGAGTCGACTGACGATCCTGCCGAAAAGGCGCGGATGCTGGCTAGAGCCGGTGAGGTGGTGATTGCGGCCCCTGATTTGTCAGCGTTGAATGCGCCTATCTATTCCTCGGTCGACGAGCACAGGACCTTGCTCGCAACTCTTCAAGCTGAGGTGGAACGATTGCACAAGGATCTTCCCGATGGGGCCGAGACGGAAAGTGGCCGCAAAAATCTTAAGAAAGCGGATCACTACTATGGTGAGTTCGTCACGACGGTCCGCGAGAACCGCGATAAGATTCAAGGTTGGCGTCACGATAAGTCTCTAGGACTGATGGCGTCAGTAGGTGCTTTCTTGATGGGGAAAGACTGGGTCACGAACAGTTCATGGCACGACTTTTACGGTCTCCTCCCTTTATTTACCGGATCATTTCTTATCTCGATTATCGCTCTCGTGGTCGCGGTTCCCTTCGCAGTGTCAGCGGCCGTTTATGTGAACCAGTTGGCGAATCGCCGTGAGCAGACGTTTATCAAGCCGGCGATCGAGTTCATTGGTGCGATTCCCTCAGTGGTGCTTGGGTTTTTCGGAATATTGGTCTTTGGAGAAACGCTTCGGATGGTGAGTCAGCTGGAATACCTTCAGTGGATACCGGGATTCCCGATGGCGGAGCGGCTCACGATTCTCAATGCTGGATTGTTGCTCGCGTTCATGGCGGTGCCTACCATTTTCACCCTGACTGAAGATGCTTTAAATAACGTGCCACGCGCGCTGGCTGAAAACTCGCTCGCAATGGGTGCGACCAAGTTGCAGACCGTTTTCCGGGTCATTGTTCCCACAGCGATCTCCGGCATTATAGCTGCGGTGCTTCTTGGGTTCGGTCGAATCATTGGGGAAACGATGGTGGTGCTTCTCGTTGCCGGAAATAAAATCAAAATTCCAGATTTTACCGAGGGGCTTGGCGTGATCGCTCAGCCTGCTCATACGATGACAGGCATTATTGCCCAGGAGTTGGGTGAAGTTGACAACGGATCGCTTCACTGGCGGGCTCTTTTTATGGTGGGAGTGATTCTCTTTGTAATCTCTCTTGGAGTTAATTTTACCGCTCAGCAGATCCTGAAGAAACTTCAGAAAATTTAGTCCCTCCGCTTTTTTTATTCTCTCTTTTTTAGTCATGCAATCTGTAGCTGAAGACACTTTCGTTGAAGAAGAAGCAAATCCCTTTGCCACGAAGGCAATCGGTTTGAAACGTCGCGATCAGATCGTTTCCATCCTGCTGAGGTTGGGCACCTATTTTATTCTTTCCTGCGCAGCTTATATCTTTCTCGATATCATTGTGAAAGGCGCCCCGGTGGTTTTTCAGGCGGAAGCGCCATTCATCAATACGGATTTCTTTACTCAAAGTCCGGAGACGCTGATGACATTTGAAACCGCCTCGGGGGATGAATATAAGATGAATTTCAGTGAATATACCGAGTTTAAAACCCGGAATCCTGCGATTGATATTGTTGATGAACATTCCCATGCGTATTCGGGAGGGGGGATCTTCGGACCTCTCATAGGAACCGTCCTTCTTACGGGTATTTGTATTGTTATTGCCCTCTTTGTCGGCCTGACCACGGCGATTTTTCTCAACGAATACTCATCAAAGGGGAAATTTATGGATTTGATTCGCCTCGCGATTATGAATCTCGCAGGTGTTCCTTCGATTGTTTACGGTCTGTTTGGCCTCGGTCTCTTCTGCCTCGTGGCTCCGGTGGTGACCGACGTGCCGGCTCCGAGGGCAATTTTAACGGTTCCGCTCCTCTTTACCGATAGCGTTCTTTCATTTGAGGGGTGGGGGACTTGCATGCTGGCAGGGGGGTGCACCTTGGCGGTGATGATTTTACCCGTGATTATCGCTGCCTGTGAGGAATCCTTGAAGGCGATCCCGATGGGATTTCGTGAGGCCTCGATGGCTTTGGGGGCAACGAAGTGGCAATCGATCTCGAAATCCGTGCTTCCCTATGCGTTTCCGGGAATGCTCACGGCGTCGATTCTTGGGATTACCCGTGTCGCCGGTGAGACCGCTCCGATTATGTTCACTGCGGCCTTGGCGCATAAAGATAAGCTTCCCTGGCAGGATATACCTACCGATGCTGAGGCCAATGCTTTGTCTCAGTCGGCAGAGTGGGTAGGCGGCTTTTTCTCTCAGTCGGTTCAGGCGATGCCTTATCACATTTATACGGTGGCAGCTCGCATCCCTCAATCGGAATACACGAAGCCAATGCAATATGGCTCGGTTTTTGTCTTCATGGTTGTAGTTTTGATCTTCGCCGCACTCTCCATATATCTCCGGGCTCATTTCCGGAAAAAAGTGCAGTGGTAGAGGTAAAACAGCCCTGACAGATTGACGAAATGCCGCACTCTTACGAAGCCACGACAGACAAATCGAAATGAAAACCACCATGTCGAAAAACAGAATAACCAATACCGATATTCCGGAAGAAAACCGTGTTATCAGTTCTCATGCCGGCGGAAATACCGCTGAGACCATTATTGGGATCGATGATGTGAATTTCGCCTACAACAAGGGAACTGATGTTCTCAAGGATGTCTCGCTGGATATCAACCGCGGTGAGGTCACTGCATTCATCGGCCCATCCGGTTGCGGTAAATCAACGCTTCTCAGGTGTCTCAATCGGATGAATGATCTCATTCTCACTGCTTCGATCACGAAGGGAAGTATCAATATACTGGGCACTGATATTTACGATCCGAAAGTGGATCCGATCGAGTTGCGCAAGCATGTCGGAATGGTGTTTCAGAAATACAACCCGTTCCCGAAGAGTATTTATGAGAACGTTGCTTTTGGACTCCGAATCCAGGGAATCAAAAAAGCCTCAATTCTTGATGAGGTTGTTGAGCGCAGCCTTACCTACGCGGGGCTATGGGACGAGGTGAAAGATCGGCTTCATTCCAGTGGGCTGGGCCTTTCGGGAGGACAGCAGCAGCGTCTTTGTATTGCGAGAACGATCGCCGTAGAGCCGAAAATTATTCTCATGGATGAACCGTGCTCGGCTCTGGATCCTCTTTCCACCGCAATTATTGAAGATCTCATCACCCGGTTGAAGAACGAGTTTACGATTGTCATCGTGACTCACAACATGCAGCAAGCGACACGCGTTTCCGATCGGACTGCCTACTTCTATCTTGGCGAGCTCATTGAGGTGGGACCGACTACGACGATCTTCAACAATCCAACTGAGAAGCGGACTGAAGATTACATTTCAGGGCGGTTCGGTTGATTCCGGCGAGCCGCTTCCTGAAGAGCGCTGTGTTCAGGACTCCGGAAACTGGGTAATTGCATGGGCCTCGACCCCCTGGGCGCGTCCCTTTACTTTATGAACTCCCATTCCGCGGCCATAGGTGCGTGCGTTGGGTAGCTCTCTCATGAAGTCACCTGACTCAAGGACGGGCTTCTTAAGGGTTCTCGTCAATGTTTCGAGGCGGAAGGTAAGGTTGACGGGATCGCCTACCAGAGTGAATTCTCCCTGGCTCATGCCGCCGTAAGCTACTTTCCGCGTGTGGAGCGCGACTCCGATTTTAAATTCACGGTTCACTTCCGCAAATATCTCAGGATGTGCTTGTTGAGTTCGTTCGGAAGAAGCGAGCAGTTTCTTCGCTTCGGAAAGCGAGGTGAATCCCATGATATCACTCACAAGAATAATCACGGGCGTTGAGCGAATCATCGCGATCGTCGATCCGCCTAACGTGCCCAGATTTTGTGTCGCCTGGTTGTCGCCTGTTTGCTGTTAAGTGTATTCGTGACCCGCGAAGCTGATAGCGCTTTCATGCGTTAATTACCTAGCTGTGGTGACCCGTGAACCATTCAGGTAGCTTCCATTGAAGCTACCGAGATCGAAGAGGTAAAAACCGCCATCCTGCTTTCGGATCATGGCGTGTCTCCGGGAGACTCTTGGGTCAGGTATTTGAACCTGGCACTCAGAACTGCGACCAATCATGTTTACAGCGCCCAGATCAAATTCGAGATCGGTCTCGGTGCTTTTGAGAATAGCTTTCAAAGCGAATGTGCGAAAAATAAGTGTGCGGTTACGAACGTCTTAGGGCAGCCCCTTTACGATGGTTTCAGAATATCTGAATTCTCCGGTTAACGCATCATAAAACTGAAAGATCACCTGAGGATGCGGAAATGTGAACCATCGGCTTCCCTTTTGTTCAATGGGATTGTTGAACACGTTGTTGATTCGGACGACACAAAAGTGGGGGAAAGTTCGGTTGGCCCTGGGTATGTCATCCATTGCGTAGCTCGACCAGCGAATTTCACATTCACGGGGGCCGTATTTAAATTTACCGTTCACCGGTCTTCCGCCTTCGTCGACCATTGGGGCGTGGTTGATCGAATTGTGAGGCCCACTCGCGAATTCAAACACGTTGTCGGTAACCCGAATCGCGAAGGAGTTGTGCAAGTCTCCCGTGAGCACAAAAACAGGTTGGTCAACGGCGTCGCAGAGCTCGATAAGCTCCTCACGTTCATCGAGAAAGACAGTCCAGGCGTCGTCTTTCTTTACCGTGAGCTGTTTGTCAGCACCGCCGCCACTTCCGACATGGGGAACCATAAAATTGACCGATGAAACGACGAAGAGAAAATCGGCCTTACTTTCTTTGATTCCTTTGGTAAGCCAGTTGAACTGCTGCTTGCCAAGAATCGAGGCCCCGGGTTTAGTCGGATTATCGACATCGTGAAGATCGCGATGTGAACGGGTATCGAGGATGAAGAAGTCGCAGTTGGATACGGTGAATTTGCCATAGCATCGGCGGCCGATGGAGTAGGCGGCTGAGCCGTCTTCTTTTGCTGCGGGGGAAACTTTGATCTGATTCGGGCTGAGGACTTCAACGATACTGTAGACGGCGGAGTTGGGATCGCCCGGCTCCGAATCAAGAACGGAGTCCTTCACTCCTGCCGTCGGTGTGCCCCAATGAACGTGAAGGTTGGCCATTGCGTCTAGATCGAGCTTGGTAAAATCAGCGTCAGGATCTACGATGATATCGCTTCCTGCTTTGAAGTTTCCGGTGCTGAACCATGCTGTCTGGCTGTGCTCGACTGGATTGGCCCAGGCGAGATAGTCGAACCAGGCCTGAGTGGCGATGTCTCTGAAGACCGCCCGTCGATTCACGTATCCCGCTTCTCCTGTTCCGTAGATATCGTTGAGGAGCTCATGGTCGTCAGCGGTGTAGAAAGTGGGAATGTGACGGTGCCATTCACTGAGGTTGCGGCCTCGCTCCATGTAAATTTTGTAGTTTTCCCACACGCCGGCAATCGTCGGTGCTTTTTGAACAATATGAGGCTGCATGTCCGGGGTGATCCCTACCTGATGATTCCACTGCTCGGCCGGGTAATCTCGGCGATCTTCGTAGAGCCAGTCGCCATTCAAAATGGCAAAGTGAACTTTGTCCCGCCATTCAGAATTGAGTACATTGTAGACCGGAAGAATGGGGCCTGCTCCGTCTCCGTCTCCGCGTTGGTTGTTTCCGCAGGCAAATTCAAAGCTGAAGTTGAAAAGGCCGTCGGGATTCGTCTCAGGATTTTGAAATTGTGAAGCGTCGGGGAGAGTCCGGAAAGAACCGCTGAGTTGATGGTCCTCGATGCGGTAGTAATAAGTCTTATTGGGCTCCAGCCCTTCGATGGTAACCGTTCCTGTATTGTCGGTATCAAGGTTGGTTTTCAAAACCGGGGCAATCCGATCAAGATTGTCTTTTGACTCACCGTAGAAAATATTAACCGATCCCGTCTCGTTGGTTCGCGCCCAAATCGTCATCGAACTGCTCGTCGGCCGTCCCAGCATCGGGCCGTGAGTCACGCGCGTCGAAGTGGGTTCTCCATCCTGGGCTTCCGCTGATAAAACGGCGAGCAGCAAGAGGCTCAAAGCGGAGAGAACGGGATATCGTTTCAAATTCATAAATAGTTGAAGGATCGGGCGGATTTATAACCTTTTGACTCGTGTAACGCACGTTCAAACGGAAAAAAACCGATTCGAGAATAGTGTCGAAGCCGGCAGCTCGCTTAAAGGGCTTTCGCGAGGACAAATCCCAGCCAGACCCCAAGCATGGAGAGGCAGACACTGGCTCCGATATTTCCTGCGGCCAGGCCCGCCTGACCGTCTCGAAGCAAAGAGAGCGTGTTCCAACTGAAAGTGGAGAAAGTGGTGAAACTGCCGAGGAAGCCGGTAAAAATAGCAAGACGTGTCACCTCCGAAAACCATCCTTTTGACTCCGCGAGAGCAAAGAGAAAGCCGAAGAGGAAGCACCCTACGGTGTTCACCGTCAGGATTCCCCACGGGAAGGGCGTCTGACTGGTCTTGTTATCAATCCATATATGCAGCCCCCATCTCGAGATCGCCCCGAAAGAGCCCCCGAGAATAAGTGCTACAATGGTTTTTAGCATGCTCTTAGTAATTTAGGACGTGCAGCGACTTTGGAATGAACTTCCCGTTCTTGCGAATCACCTTGCCATCGAACTTGATTTCACCGCCGCCGTAGTCAGGGCGCTGAATGTTGACGAGGTCCCAATGGACAGAGCTGCGGTTCCCGTTGTCGGCCACTTCGTAGGCCTGACCCGGCGTGAAGTGAAAACTTCCCGCGATCTTCTCGTCGAAAAGAATATCCCGCATCGGCTCTTTGATCTCCGGATTGAATCCGATCGCGAACTCTCCGATGTAGCGAGCTCCGGGATCAGAATCGAAAATCTTATTGATCGCTTTGGTGTTGTTCGCAGTCGCGTTGACAATTTTTCCCTCGCTGAATTCGAGCCTGACATTATCAAAAGCGATGCCCTGATAAATGGAGGGCGCATTGTAGGAGATGTGGCCTTCGACTGAATTTTTGACGGGTGCCGTGAAGCACTCACCATCGGGAATATTATGGGTGCCGCCGCAGGCGATACCAGGAAGTCCCTCAATGCTGAAGCTGAGATCAGTTCCAGGTCCGGTAATGTGAACGGTTTTTGTTTCTGTCATCAATTTGGAAAGAGCGTTCATCCCGCGCTTCAGTTTTCCATAATCAAGCAGGCAGACGCGAAAGTAGAAATCTTCAAACGCCTCCGTCGACATGCCTGCGCTCTGAGCCATCGAGGGATGAGGCCAGCGAAGCACGCACCAGCGGGTCTTGTTGACGCGCTCGTTCAACACGGGACGCATCTTGGAGGAGAGCATCTTCATGTTTTTGGCAGGAATATCGGAGAGTTCGTTGACGTTGTGGCTGCCACGGATCGCGATGTAGCAGTCCATGCCCTTCATCTGATGCATCGCGTTCTTAGAAATCGTCGCGTATTGCTCTTCCGTCGCGCCCATTCCCATCTCCCTAGTGATGCGCGCATTGTGAATATTGACGAAAGGAATCGCCTTCACCGCTCTCACTTCGCGAATCAAAGCAACCCCAACCGCTTCAGGAACATCAAAGAGATCGATGAGAACTTTCTCCCCCCGCTTCGTGGCGGTGGAGTAACGGACTAACTGGCGGGCGAGTTCAGCAATACGAGGATCATGCATGCGGATACAATCGCGGAAAACCGGTTTGTTAAAAGGGGAAAATGTGGCGTAGTGCACATTTATGAGCCTAGACACGGAAACTTCCCCGGTCTCAACTGCAAGGGGGCGCATCGCGATCCTCGGGTCGGGAAAAGGAAGCAATGCACGTGCGATTCTCGAAGCGATCAAGAGTGACGTCCTTGCCGCTGAAGTGTCCCTTGTTGTAAGTGACCGGCAAGACGCGGGGATTCTTGAAGTCGCGGCAGAGTATGGTGTCCCGTCACTCTTTGTGGATCCCGGTGATGGGAAACGCGGGTATATTTCGGATGACGCGCTTCAACAGATTACTGACCAGCTTTGCGCAGCGTCGGTTGAATGGGTGATTCTTGCCGGCTTCATGAAGATTGTGCGGAGCCCTCTTCTCTCGGAGTTTGAGAATCGGATTCTCAATCTCCACCCTTCACTGCTTCCGAAGTATCCGGGGCTCAATACCGTGACGCGCGCGATCGATGCAGGCGATAGGGAGGCCGGATGCACGATTCATCTCGTCGATACCGGCGTCGACACGGGTAAAATTCTCCATCAGGAGAGAGTGCCCATCGTGGGAGGGGACAGCGTGGAATCAGTGACCACGAAGATTCACGCGGCAGAGCATCGGGTTTATCCGATGGTGATCGGGGAGGTGATCGCTACGAAGGGAGAGAAGTGATACGTTTAGATTGAGTGCACTCTCTTTTTCTGCCCTTTTTCGTTCGATGGGCAAATTTACGATGAAAAGCGAAAGTGCAAATGAGAGGACTCCAATAGTTACCCAAAAGTTAAGAGCACTGCTAAGAACGAAGAAAATCACCGCGGTTGAGAGCAAGAGGGCGATGGAAAACATGAGGGTAGTGCGAAAAGAAATCAGTTTTGTTGGAAGGGCGCCATCGCAAACCTTTTTAATCGCGATCTGAGCTCTTACACTGTCATCCTCAGACGTGTAGACGACTGATTTTCCTCCAGCTTCTTTGATCGAAGCTTCGATCTCCACCACCGCTAATACTGATTTTATCGCCTCGGCGGTCAAAGAGTCTACAGGTGCGCCAATCTGCTTCATTTAGAGGTAATACCCACTTAACAGGTCAGATCTCCACCTTGAAGCTATCACCTGCCTGGATCGATCTCACGAACGCTGTCATTAGCTCAATCGTCTTCTCGATGTCGCCGAAGTCGGCCATTTCGATGATGGAATGCATGTAGCGGAGAGGCAATGAAACGAGTCCGCTCGCAATGCCGGCGCGTAGGTGATAGATCGAATCAGTATCCGTACCGGAGTAACGTCCTGCCGCTTCGTGTTGAAGGGGAATCTCGTTTGCCTCTGCGGTTTCGATGATTCGCTGGGCAACCATGGGGTGGTTACAAGCACCGTGACTCACGGTAGGACCACCACCGAGAACGACTTTTCCGTGTTGGGAATGTTTGATGTCGGGGCTGTCGGTCGCGTGGGTCACATCAAGAACTAGCGCAATATCAGGCTGTATGTGATAGGTCGCCATCTTCGCACCGTACCCGCCGATCTCTTCCTGCACCGCGTTTAAAGCGATGCAAGTCGCTGCAGGCTTGTCCTCCGAAAGCCGGCGCATTACTTCGGAAATAATGAAGCCCCCGATCCGGTTGTCGAGGGCTCTACCTGCGATTTGATTATTCCCGAATGGTTTTGCTGAGTCTTCGTAGACAGCGGGATGGCCGACTCGAATTCCCATCTCGGCGACCTCTTCAGGATTCTTAGCGCCGATGTCGACGAAGAGTTCATGAACTTCAGGCGCTTTCTCGCCGTCTTTTCGATCCCGAATGTGAATCGCCGTATTGCCAATCAATCCGAGGATTTCGCCTTTGTCTCCGAAGAGGGTGAGACGTTTTCCGCGAGCGGTAGCCCAGTCCGATCCGCCGATCCTATCGACACGGAGGAAACCGTCGTCAGCAACGTATTTGACGATAAAACCGATCTCGTCGGCGTGTGCCTCGATCATCACGGTCGGAGCATTTTCGTCCGTTCCTTTGATCGTTGACCAGGCGCTCCCGTAGGTATCGCTTTCGACGTTGTCAGAAAACTGGCGACAACGATTGGCCCAGACGCGCTGACCCTTTACCTCGAACCCGGTCGGGCTCGGAGTGTTCAGCAATTCGTAGAGAAACGATTCGGTTTCTTGGTTCATCAGATTTTGAAAAAGCAGGTTAAGATTCGGATGAAGACTCCTCACCGTTTTCTTCGGTGGCTACGTCTTCGGCGCTTGTTGTAGATTCAGGAGCTTCCGTTCCTTCTGCCACTTCAACGCCTTCTACATCGGTGACTTCTTCGTCTTCAATGTCATCGTTTACGACGCGGGCAATGTCCTGGATCGCTTCGCCTTCTTTCGTCTTCATCAAGATCACACCCTGAGCGTTACGCCCCGTGAGTCGGGCGCTGGATGCCTTGATTCGAACGGACTGTCCCTTATTCGTCATCAACATGATGTCGTCTGCTTCGGAAACGCGGAGGGCTTTAACAACCCGGCCGGTTTTCTCAGTGACTTTCATCGTGATAACACCTTTGCCGCCGCGACCTTTAGTCGGGTAGTCTTCAAAAGGAGTTCGTTTACCAAGACCTTTTTCACTGACAACGAGAAGCTGTTCAGAACTGTCGACGACGGCAAGTGAGACGAGGTAGTCGTCATCGCGAGGATTAATGCCGCGCACGCCCGCAGAGGCTCGACCCATTGAGCGAATGTTAGACTCGTTCGTGCGAACCGCATAACCTTTGCTCGTCACGAGCGAGATATCGTCGCTGCCATCAGTCATTTTCACGTCGATGAGTTCGTTGCCTTCTTCGATTTTAATCGCGATGATTCCGTCTTTTCGGAAATTGCGAAAGTCGGAGAGCTTCGTCTTTTTCACCTTGCCGCTTCGGGTCGCAAAAAGAACAAACTGGTCATCTACGAAGGTGGCGTCTTTGTCCTCATTTCCAACGGCAACGATTCGGAGAACGGATGCAATGGATTCGTCAGGCTTCAGATTGAGAAGGTTCTTAATCGAGCGGCCTTTCGCTATACGGCTTCCCTCGGGAATCTGGTAGACGCGTTCGATGTAAACACGTCCTGTGTTCGTAAAGAACATCAGATAATCGTGCGAAGTCGCGGCAAAGAGGTGTTCGACGAAGTCCACTTCATCATCTTCATCGACGATGTCACGGGTCTCCATTCCTTTCATACCCTTGCCTCCACGGGCCTGGGTGCGGAACTCCGTAGCGAGAGTCCGCTTGATGTAACCACGGTGGGATATAGTGATCATGTTAGACTCATTCGCGATGAGATCTACATTCGCAATCTCGCCTTCGTAAGCCGCGAAATCAGTCTTGCGTGGGGTGGCCCACTTTTCCTGAATCTCGCGAAGCTCGTCTTTGATGATCTGCAGGACACGCTCCTCACGGGCGATGATGTCGAGCAAGTCTTTGATCGTTTCGAGAAGCTCGTCGTAATCGGCTTTGATCTTGTCGCGCTCGAGACCAACGAGTTGGTAGAGGCGCAACTCGAGAATGTGGCTGACTTGAATGTCTGTGAGCACGTAGCGCCCTTCGACGATGAGAAGGCTGGGCTGGCCGCGAAGGAGAATGCCAAGTGCTTCGGCTTCTTCCGGACCAAAGTCGTAAGCTTTGATCTTTTCACGCGCTTCGTCCCGTGTTTTTGAGTCACGAATCATTCGGATGAAGTCATCCAAATTTCCAAGCGCGAGCAAATAGGCTTCGAGTTTCTCAGCGTTTTTCTCGGCCTGACGCAGGAGCCAGCGAGTTCGGCGAAGAATTACCTCGCGGCGGTGTTCGATGTAACAAACGAGCGCATCTTTTACCGAAAGAAGTTTCGGACGGCGATCATCAATCGCGAGCATGTTCGCGGAATAGGATGATTCGAGAGCGGTGTGCTTATAGAGATTGTTTAGAACGACCTGCGCACGTGAGTCACGCTTCAGGTCAACCACGACGCGGGTATTTTCATCCGACTCATCACGAACCGCAGAAATCTCGGGAAGGATTTTCTGGTTCGCCAACTCGGCAATACGCTCAACCAAGCGTGCGCGGTTTACGACGTAAGGGATCTCAGTAATGATGATTTGCTCACGACCGGTTTTAGTCTCTTCAACGGTAGCTCGCCCTCTAACACGAATCGAACCACGTCCGGTTCGAGAGTAATCCTGAATGCCTTTTTGTCCGAGGATTGTACAACCGGTAGGGAAGTCCGGTCCTTTGATCAACTGCAGCAACTGCTCGTGTGTGATGTCGGGATTATCGATTGTGGCGCAAACGCCATCAATCACTTCACCGAGGTTATGTGGCGGAATGTTAGTAGCCATCCCCACCGCAATACCGGTTCCACCATTCACGAGAAGGTTAGGAACCGCGGCCGGAAAAACGACGGGTTCCTGTCGTGTTTCGTCATAATTCTGGACGAAGTCGACGGTGTCTTTTTCCATGTCCACCATGAGGACATGTCCGACGTGAGTAAGACGGGCCTCTGTATAACGCATCGCAGCGGGAGGGTCACCTTCAACTGATCCAAAGTTACCCTGACCTTGAATCAAAATCTCCCGCATCGTCCATGGCTGAGCCATGTTGACAAGGGTGGGGTAAATCGTTGCTTCACCGTGTGGGTGGTAGTTACCGGAAGTATCACCACAAATTTTGGCGCACTTTCGGTAGTGTTTTCCCGGTCCGAGACCGAGGTCGTTCATCGCGAGAAGAATGCGTCGCTGGGACGGCTTTAAGCCATCGCGAGCATCAGGCAATGCTCGCGAGATGATGACCGACATGGAGTAGTCGAGGAACGAATTCGACATTTCATCGGCCACGGAAATGGGTTCGATGTCGGCTTCGTATGCGGGGATGTCAGGTTTATCGTCTGCCATGGAGTTCTTAAGTAAAGGTGCGGTAAGCGGGTGATCAAAAGATTAAGACCCGATCTAAATGGATGGTGAATTAGACATCAAGGTTCCGAACGCTTAGTGCGTTGTCTTCAATAAACCGGCGTCGCGGTTCAACGACGTCCCCCATGAGAATGGTGAACATCTTGTCGGCTTCGACCATGTTGTCGTCGTCCATTTTCACACGGAGAAGCTTGCGGTTACTCTTCTCCATCGTGGTGGTATAAAGTTCTTTCGCATTCATCTCACCCAGTCCCTTGAATCGTTGCAACTGCATGCCGCGTTTTCCGATTTCGGTGACTGTTTCGAGAATTTCAGGAACACTGAAAACGGGGTGTGATTTGGAACTGTCACTGTCGCCCTCAAGCACTTCGAAAAGTGGACTGTCCTGTGAATAGAAATGCTCAATGGGCAGTCCCAACTCAGAAAGGCGGGAGAGCACCTTCTGGATTGGCTTCGCTTCGTGAATTTCGATCAAGCGTCCGCGACGGGTAATTTCGTGCTTGGAGGCTTTCGGCGCAGGGGCCGGCGTGTCGTCAGTCGGCTCTTCAGCGCCCGTCTCCGCGTCTGTTGCTTCCTCTTTTGCAGCGCCGTCCTCAACGACTTCAGCATGTTCAATCTCGATGACCTCGGCCTCTTTTCTTCCAAAGAGATGCAAATCAGGGTTTTCTGCCGAGAAATCGCGAAGGTCGGATTCATCGACGAAATACTTCACGAAGATGTTATTTCCTTCGCGAATCTGCACCAAATACTCGGGCAGTTGATCGTCTTTACCTGCGGCGAGGTATTCTTCAAAATCGCCTGAGTTTCGAGCGATGACGTCGTTGTAGCGGCTGAGTTTTGAGAGCAATGTGAGGATTTCACGCAGTGCTTCAGA
>JAOFXR010000169.1 GCA_028047635.1 Verrucomicrobiales bacterium | reverse complement strand
ACTTGGCGCTGTTCCAATCGGATTCTGAAATGCCGGCGTCAGCCCAGTAACCGGTGGCGGATGAGCGGAACTTTTTCTCAAGATCGAGTTTGGGATCGTGATGCATAGGAGATAGAATTTTAGCCTGGAGCTTAGGATGCCACTGCTGGTGGGACGCCACCTCGGGGGGGAACTTACGCTGTTCGGCAGAATAAAGGGTCTCAAAACGATGTCAAACACATCAGATTTTAACCACTGATTTTCATCATCGCGGTGCCGGGGAAGCTTCTCTTCTACAAAATGGGACGCGAATTGTAGGCGAATCAGGAGATTGATCATCTTTCCACTGGTAAAATGGTTCGGATGTTGGAACTATAATCTCTCGAAGGCGAAACTAACTGTGTACCAAGCTGCTGGCGTGACTAATTACCTTAAACTCTTACGTAACCTCTCTAAGCCTCACTGGTTTGAGATTATCGAGCTGATTAAATGTTCTCAAGGAATGGCGGTGGGGGAACTCGCCGAGAAGATGGGCATGAGTTATATGGGGGTGAAGAAGCATTGCCTTGCGATGCAAAAACTGGGTTTTCTGGATACATGGCGCCGTCCTAAGGAAGTGGGACGCCCTGAGAAAATTTATCGGGTTACCTCCAAGTTGGATCCTTTGTTTCCGCAAATTAGCAATGAGGTAAGCATGGGCATTGTTGAGGCCGCCGCGCAATTGGAGCCTAATGCGGCCGAGAAGCTACTTTTCTACTTCTTCCGTTCTGAGGGAGAGAATCTGCTGAAAGTGGTCACTGCGGATTCTGTCCAGGAGCGAGCGGAGAAGTTTGCTGCTGAGCGAACGCGGCGCGGTTATTATTCCTTTTGTCACTACAGCGAGGAGGAAGGACTTTATATCGTCGAGCATCATAATCCGTTGCAGCTGCTGTTCGATAAATACGAGACCCTCGAGCGGATGGAGATTCAAATGTTTGAGCGCCTGCTCGGTGCGCATGTCGCCCGAACCGTTAAAATCAGTTCGGGTCTCGTTCGATACCGGTTTGACTTATCTCCCCGTTAGTGTCGATTCAGAAACTATGAGCAAATACGCCGATGAGAATGTCCTTGTGATCAAAAGGGAACTTTTTGACCAGTTAGGTGCCTTTGAGGGAATCTCTCTGGAGCCGGGGAAATATCTTCCTTCTATTTTGGATCCTGAAAATAACTACTTTCTTGCCAGAGACGAGGCGGAGGATGATCCGGGCCATAAGCAGATCATTCCGTATGCGATTTTTCGACACGGGGATCGCTATTTGCACTATGTCCGGGGCGGCGGTTCCGGAGAGAAGCGTCTTGCTTCCAAAGGTTCCATTGGGATTGGTGGTCACATCAATGATACGGATTTTGCCGCTGCCTCTCTCGACAAAGATACCTATTCAACGGGGGTTGAGAGAGAGATCGAAGAAGAGTTGAATATCGTCGGTGGCCACAGCCAGAAAATTATTGCTTTGATCAATGATGATTCCAATGAAGTCGGCCAGGTGCATTTAGGCGTGGTGCATCTTGTTGAATTAGAGAGTGATGAAGTGACTGCAGGGGAAGATAATATCGAAGGGCTTGAATTCCTTACGCTGGAAGAACTGGAGGCTCGTCATGAAAGGCTTGAGACCTGGTCTCAAATCTGTGTGCGCGGGTTGCGTCAGGCCTGGCGTGAAAGCTGAAGCCATCGGCTGAGGCCGTAGCCCAATCCGGCTCCGTATCCGAGTCCCCAGGCGAGCCGCGCGATATGGGTAATTGTTTTCGGAGCTGCACCTAAATCGATACCAAATTGGCCGCGGTTTTGCAGTATCTCGTAGAGATACCCACCAGTGTAATAGCCGACGGTGTGCCATAGGAACAGCACGGCGACACCGGAAAGAAAACCGCCGGGAAAGGTTTTTGTTTTTCCTGAGACCGCGGCCATTGCCACGAGTCCAACGAAGGAGCCGATGACCTCTCCGAAAGTGTTGCGGAAGGTAAACCATGCGATGGACCAGATGACCGCATAGGCGAGAAAGCCGATCGCAAAACGCCCCACAAATTTAGCGGCTTCCTGTTTTGATTGATACCCTGAGCCGGGAAGTAAACTAATTCCTCCGCCGATCAGGAAGACTACTGCGCATCCTGTGTAGAGTTGCAATTCGCTACTGAAAAGTGAGGAGCCGAATGCCCAGATGGCGAAGGCGAGAATTGAAATAAGTGTAAAGAGCAAAGTTTTCATCCTGACAAACGTCCTAGATTCAATGGAAAACGTAACTTTTCCGAAGTGAATAGAGTTTTGCAAAACTAGTCAAGAAATGCTCTATTGTCCATTCCACCCTAAATAA
>JAOFXR010000168.1 GCA_028047635.1 Verrucomicrobiales bacterium | reverse complement strand
CAGGGACAAGGGCGATTCCAAATGGGAAGAAAAGATCCTGAATCGCTACCGCAGAAGAATGGGCGACGTGTCTGTTTTCATGCAGGAACTCAAGCAGCGCTTTTCACAATGGTATAACAAGCGAAATAGCCGAAAAGGAACTTTGTGGGAGGGCCGCTTCAAGAGTGTTCTCGTAGAGGGAGACGATCAGGCTCTGATGACGATGGCGGCTTACATATTGACCTGAACCCGGTTCGAGCAGGAATCGTAGCCAAGGTGGAAGATTATCGGTGGTGTGGATACGCCTCAGCGCTGGGCGGAAACCGCTGGACCAGAGAGGGCCTCGGTCGAATTCTCAGCGCATCAAGAAGGGTGAGCGGGGATGACTTTGAAAAGCAGTGGGCAGCCGCGGCACCTGTGTATCGACTATTGCTATACTCAGAAGGCGAGGTCGATGAATTGCCGGAAACGGGAAAGAAGGCAATACGAGCTGGCTTCGAGCAAAAGGATGTGGAGAAAGAGGCAGCAAGAAGTGGCCAAATGAGCCTGGAGGAAGTCCTGCGCTGCCGAATTCGGTATTTCAGCGACGGATTGGTGTTGGGAAGTGTCTCTTTCGTGAATGAAGTATTTAAGAGAAATCGCGGTCAGTTTGGGAAAAAGCGAAGAACGGGAGCTCGCGCGATGAAAGAAGCCGATTGGCGCGGACTGCATGTCCTCCGGGACCTGCGCGGGAAGCGGATTAGTTAAGCCCTGGAGCGATTCGTTTCATGCCAGGCCGAATTGCAGGCCATCCATCAAGGTATCGTTCCACCGATGTGAACTGAGGGACGATAATCTTAAAACTTTCAGGGCGAAGAGATAGCGGACGTCATTATAGGTCATTTCTGACCGAATTGATTAGGTGCTCCCAAAATCGAGTTTGTCTCGATCCAACATATTCCCTGTTTCCGATTTTGCTCTACCTTCCTAGCTTCGATATTGAGTCTGTCCCTCGATATTTCCAGAATCGCGGGGATGTAATCGAGCTGGCTAACGAGCCCGTTAAATTGGCTGCTAATTTAGATTAGTGGGGCGGACAAGAATGCCATGGTTTTAAGGGCTGCTAAAAGAATCACAGTCCCAAGTCTTCCATGCCCACTTGATCAGGGACCGATTCGGAAAAGGTGCTTCAGTCCGCGAATGTAGAAGCTGTCACCGACCACTGCCGGCGTGCAGGAAGCTTCCTCTCCGATAAAGGACTTCCCGAGAATCTTTAATTCGCGGCCATGTTTGAGAATGTGCATCATCCCGCTGCGGTCCAGCAGGTGGACTCTGCCGTCCGCCAGGATCGGGGAGGCATAAAAACCGTGATCCGCGTATTCGGTCCAGAGTTCTTCTCCGGTTTTCGCATCGAAACAGGCAAAGGCACCGTCGTCGGCCCCACAGTAGAGCAGTCCCTCGTGAAGCAGGGGTGTGGAGACCCCGGGATTGGAGAAGCCGCTTTCCCACACTATCTTTCGAGTCTTCACGTCGATCGCGCTGAGATTGGCGGAATCCGCAGAGACGTAGACAAGTCCGTCAGCATAGACCGGAACTGAGGTTACCTCACCGTATTTGAGACAGTCGAGCCGCCAGAGTTCTTTGCCGGAGTTCAAATCGTAGGAAACGACCGTCGGTTCGCCCGCGAGAATCACCTCCTCGCGGGCGCCGATCTTAGCGACCATCGGCATCGACCAGGAAGAGCCGAAATCCCGTTCCGTCTTCCAGCGTTCGTCCCCGGTCGCCACATCCAAAGCGGCGACATATCCGAGATTCTCCTGATCATACTGAATCAACAGATTGTCGCCATGGGTCACCAGCGACGAAGCATGGCCGTAGAGATTCTCTGGCTTCCCGAGATTCTTCGACCAGACCGGACTACCCTCGAGATCGAATGCGGCGAGGTCGCCATTCGCAAAGCTCGCGAAAATCCGAACGCCGTCCGTCGCCATTGTCGACGAAGCGTATCCAGTGCCCTCACTGATACGAACACCCTTGGGGGATCCGGGAATATTCTTCACTTGTCTCTCCCAAATAATCTCACCACTTTGGGAATTGATGCAATAGACGACCCGGGTCGATGCGTCGGCACCGGTTAGGTAGAGTTTTCCATTCCAATAAATCGGCGAACTATAGCCGGGCAGCGGAATCAGGGTCTTCCACTTGGTTCCTTCGCCAGTCTCGCCATTCCAATTCAACAACAGGCCGGTGGCTGGTGAAACATTGGCCGCCGGACCCAACAAGTTGGGCCAGTTCTTCAGGTGATCAGCCTTGGAGGCAACCCTCCGCCCTTCCCGATTCTCAGCAGGTTCGGCTGCGCTTTCCTTACTCGC
>JAOFXR010000167.1 GCA_028047635.1 Verrucomicrobiales bacterium | reverse complement strand
TTCGTCCGATTTTCCTCAACCATTTCGATGCTGCCCTTTACGGATAGCATCGCATCCGGGAGTTCTATTGATTTGAACTCTCATTTTTTGACTAACCATACATCTATACAGGAGGTAAAACGCTATCGCTAAAAGACCCATCAGACGCCGGCCACGTGAACCAAGAACAAGAGTTAACGAGCGCATTCGTGCACCCGAAATTCGCGTTATTTATGGTGAGCACAACATCGTGCTCCAAACTCACAAGGCACTGAAGAAGGCTAAGGAACTCGGTTTGGACCTTGTGGAAATTGCTCCGCATGCCAAACCTCCTGTATGTCGTATCGTTGACTACGGAAAGTACAAGTACGAACTTTCGAAGCAGAAGAAGACGGAGAAGCCGAAGAAGCGCGAGAAGGAAGTTAAATTCCGCGTGGGTATCGAGCAACACGACTATGTGAACAAATTGGTTCACGCAGAGGATTTTCTTGCTGCCGGTTTTAAGGTGCGTATTCAGCTTCAGTTTCGTGGACGCCAGATGGCGCACAAGGAACTCGGCTTTGTCGTCTTGGATCGAGTCAAAGAGGATCTCGAGGGTGTGGCCAATGTTGATTTGGAGCCCAAACTCAACAACCGTAACATTCTCATGATGCTCTCGCCTCTTCCCAAAGAGAAGCAGAAGCGTAAGTTCCGCGTTGATGACGAGGAGATCGACCTTGAAGAGGCAGAGGCAGTGATGTCCGCTTCGGATGAGGCTGATGGCTATGAAGAGACTGACGACTCCCATGATGATGAGGTAGTGGCTTCGGAAGAAGGCGGTGAGGAGGCGGCTGATGATTCGGCAGCTGAGGCAGACGATTCAGCTGAGGCAGACGATTCAGCATCTGAGGATTCCAGCGAAGAGAAGAAATAGTTTTCCAGCTGCGAAGCGTTAGAAATGGTTCGCAGACTGATATTATTCGATATAGACGGCACCCTCGTGGATACGATGGGTGCCGGTCTTGTTTCATTGCGAAACGGTTTCTTCGAAGCGTTCCCTGAATGTCGGGGGCGTGAATTTCCGCCGCTTGATCTTGGTGGAGCCACCGACAGCGGAGTCGCGCGGTTTTTGTTTGATCACTTTGAAGTCGAGCACTCCACAGAAACGAGAGAGCGTTTTTTCAGGGCTTATGCAGATGATCTGTCTTCGAGGTTTCTGAAGAGTGATGAGATTAAGGGCCATGTCCTTCCCGGTGTCACTTCGCTATTGGAGGGCCTTTCCAGGAATGAGCGATATGAGATCGCTTTGCTGACGGGAAACACGATGCGAGGTGCTTTCATCAAACTGGAAAGGTATGGGATTGATTATCATTTTAAAACAGGTGGCTTCGGTGATGATCATGCGGATCGCAATCGACTCGGATCCGTCGCTCTTGCGCGGATGGCTGAGGTGCATGGTGAGGTATTTGCCCCTGAAAACACGCTCGTCGTGGGAGATACTGTGAAAGACATCGATTGTGCGAGAGCGTTTGGCGCAAAAGTTCTCGCAGTGAGCACTGGTGGGGTGAGTAGGGAGGTTTTAGAAGGCGCCACGCCGGATGCTTTTCTCACGGACTTGTCGAATTCGGAGGAAAGTCTCGCAAGAATCGAAATGCTTTTTTAGTTTGAGGGCCCGTTAGTGCTTTACACAAAGCGAAAAATCTGGTGTTCTTCCTTTCCGGCCTTGTTAAGGCCAATCTTCCTTTATGAAAAATACTGTTATTGCTTTATTGGTCGCCATTCTTGTGGTCGCTGTTGTTAACTTGCTCTCGTCGTTGGGAGTTATTGGAGGCGGTGCTGCTGCAGCTTCCGGCGCAAATTACGAATACAAGGCTTTGAATGCTCAGCAAATGGATGCCATGGGCTTTCGTGCTGTCGCTGAGGAAGAAGGAATCGACGTTTCTGAAGACGGTGAAATTAACTTCCCTAAGGAGATGGTCGAGAAGATCGCTAAGGTGAACATGCTTCCCCGCACTATCATCGAAGTCGAGAAAGACGGCGGATGGTCATTCGTAACGGTGACTGGTGACAACCACTATCTCTTCCGACGCGCGAAGTAAGCCACTTCGTTTGATTATTTTTGAAAGCCGCCGGTGGAGACGCTGCGCGGCTTTTTTGTGTTCTCAGCGCGGGGAGGCAACCCTGTTGGGTCATCGATCATACCCTGTTGAGTGGTGAGCATGGGTTAGCTGGGTAAAACGGGCAGGGACGATTGTCCCCACCGGTTCTCGTAGGTCGATTTTTACGTGAATTTTACAGAGTTGTTACCTCAATCCAACCTGCGAGGTGGTCGGTCGAGGTAAGGTTTGTCATTATGAATCGACATACACGCTTTAAACCGCTCCTCCGACT
>JAOFXR010000166.1 GCA_028047635.1 Verrucomicrobiales bacterium | reverse complement strand
TGTTCGGAAACTGGGTTGATCTAACAGGCGCTTTTCAAGTTGATATACTCGTGGGCGAGCGCCCCGGAGGGCAGATGGGGGGAGCTCTCATGGCTCAAAAAGAAGGCGAAAGCTATAAGAAGCGTAAAGACGGAACTCCGATCCTCCCCACTTTTTCGACAGGTAAACTGGAAGGAGAAACAATGAAGCGCCTGCGTGCCTATCCCTATGAGTTCGCAAAAGAGGAGGCCATTTTCCGAATGGTGAATTAAGACCCGAGGCGAGGAGAATAGAAGTAGAGGAGTAAAGTAGTAGAGAATCGGTTGGGCTTTGCGAAATCCGGAGACATCAAAGCCAGCCCTAAAGAGGCTGGCCATTGTGCGGCAGGGATTTCAGCCCAAACTTTCACCCATTCGTGTAGGAATATTCCAATCCAAGAAGAAGGTCGATCTCAGAGACAAAGGTCTCATTCTTTACTTCTCAACTCCTTTACTCCTTTACTTTCACGAGCCCCGCTCGCTAATACCCGCCCATATCTTTTCCGACGGAATCGTCGGTCCAGTAGTAAAGAATGCGTCCGCAGTTTTCGCAGTTAGTGAGCTGCTTTTCGCCTTTCACTTCCATGTAAGTCGATTTCACGACTCGCATGTGGCAGCCCTGACAAACCTCATCGACGAGGCCGACGATGGCTTGTCCTGCCTTGCCCTTAAATAGCCGCTCATAATTGTAAAGAACATCGCTATCAAGAGGGTCAGCGTGCACCTTGCGTTTAACGACCTCCTCCTCACGCTCTTTTTTAAGATTTTTCGCCAAATCTCCAAGATCCTCGAGTTCAGTGACCACGTCCGTTTTGCTTTCTTCGTGCTCAGCTTTCGCTTTTTCGTGTGTCGCTTTCTGCGTTTCCGCCTGCTCCATCAATTCGATCTCCGAATCTTCGAGACCATTAATCTCCTCGCCATAACGTACGATCTCTTCGCCCATACGGGTGAATTCGTCGTTTTTCTTGGTCTCGTATTGCTGAACTTTGAGCTTAGTGATCGAATCTTTTCTCGTATCGATATCCAGTTCGAGATTCTTGATCGCAATTTCCGTCTGTTGAAGCGCACTTTTTGCTTCGTTCTGCGTCGCTTCGTCTTCGAGTAATTTATCTCGGACGTCTTCTTCGAGAAGCGGAATCCCGGCGAGCTCTTTGTCTATCGCCGCAATTCTTTGATCGTGATGCTGAACTCGGAGGAGTTTTTCGACTTCGGGTAACATAATTGTCTGGTCTGAAAAGGTGAACGTGTGTTTCGGCTGTATCAAACCGCACGAGGAGCCATTTGCCAATCTAAATCAGCCATTCTGGGGATCCACAAAGAGATCCTACCTCAACCGCTGATTCGAGATGCTTTTTCCAGCCGCCCGCTTCATCAGAGGGCAGCCCAAACCACGACCGACAGCCTCCGAAAGTCTTTCGATCTTCGAGAATCCAGGGTTCCTGAAGGAGGGATGCTTTGACAATAGCGAAGGAAATTCCGAACTCATCGCCCCACTCAAATCGCTCACGAATGATCTTTTCATCCCAAATATGGTAGGGATCGAGCGTCATTACCTCATCCCAATCGGTCAATCGGCCTGTTTTAAGGGTTTCAACATAGACAGAAAAGGCAACACTTCCCTCAGGAGCAATCGGCTCAGAAAGGTGCCTTTCCCCTCCTCCATCGGATGCCGGCTTTACCTGTTTTACCTGCTCATGAAAGAGGCTTGGATAGAGAAAAAACTGATCATGAATCCACTGGAACCCTTCTTTTCCCTCGGAAATCCCCCCTTTTCGCAAAATCACAGACTGCTCTCCGGAAATGAGTGCATCTGAGATAAGTTGCCACTCTTTGAAGGCGACAGGTTTCCAGTTCGGATCAGTGATTTCCATAATGTGATAAATTCTAATTTCGGTCGAATAGACCTTTTTCTAATAAAGCACTCTTTTCCGCTGGAAAAACGGTTTCGATGCTATAATTTCCGAATCCACTCGGATTGGCTTTTTGCCAACCGGCCTTGATGGTGGCTGTAGCTCAGTGGTAGAGCCCCGGATTGTGATTCCGGTTGTCGCGGGTTCAAGTCCCGTCAGCCACCCTCCTCCTCTCAATGGATTCTCTCGAAGCAAGGATCGGATATAAATTCAGCAACTCTCTGTTGCTTGCCGAAGCTCTCACGCACCCGAGTCTGGCGTATGAAACGAAGCGCCCGCATTTTGACAACCAACGCCTCGAATATCTTGGCGACGCGGTTATTCAGCTGATTCTCACTCACGAACTCTATCAGCGTTTTCCCAAATTTGCAGAAGGCCGCCTTACCAAACTTCGCAGTCGACTCGTCTCACGTGACGCTCTTCGCGAAT
>JAOFXR010000165.1 GCA_028047635.1 Verrucomicrobiales bacterium | reverse complement strand
GCAGGGCAGTTTGTTACTGCACGAACATAAATTGCTGAGTGTTCAGGAGCGCCCAGACGATACTTTCGTAGGCTTCATCTCCCTTGGCATCGATCTCCGCCATGACGATGTCCATTTCGCGATCGGTAGGCTCACGGGTTAACATGGCTTGAAAGATCATTTTCGTCTTCTCTTTCGAATCACCCGCGGCATGGAGGCGTCTGCCGAAAACCGCAAACTGATTGGTCAGCATTTCGACTGTGGTGCCATTGAGCAGATTCAAAGCCTGTGGCACGGAAGCATGACTCGCCGCATTTTCGATCACCTCGCGATCGGACTGACCGAACTCGCGCAGGAAATGACCGCGCGGGGCTGGTGATTCCAACTCGGAAGCTCTCGCCATATCAGCAACCAGTTTCTTGAAATCTTTCAGCTCGGCCGCCTGTTCGACCTGCCACTTTCTCTCAGCATCGCTCTGCTGCTTTTTCCAGCTCCGCATCTGATTGGCATCGAGACCTTGAGGCGGTTCGGGTGCCTCGTATTTCGGCATCTCGATGGCTGGCAATTGGGTCATGACCCCATTTTTGCGTTTCGCCATACCATCGTCAGACATCATCGCTCCGCCGCTCGACATCGCCATTTCCGACATTCCACCGGCCGCGAGCAATGCATCCGAATCGACTTTCTGATCGGCGTTCCGAAAAGCGACTTGCCGAATCGCCGACGCCATTTCCCGACTCAATACTCTCTCCCGGCCGCGCAGTTGGTTAAATTTCTCATCATCTTTCGCCTTTTGAGCTTCAAGTATTTGTTCGCGAATCTTCGCCTTCTCTGTCGCCGTATCTTTGATTAACCCGCCAATTTTGCCGATCATCGCGATGTAGTCTTCCTGCGGCTGCTCCTCAAGGGCGATATACATCTGCCGGTATTTCTCTATCTGGGCGAGCTGCGTTTTCAATCGCGGGCGATAGCTGTCAGCTTCAGGCAAAGCGAGGGCAACAATGGAGTCCCAGATTTGCTCGGCGGTCATCCGGCGCAAGACGGGGCCCGGGAAATGGTAGGGAGCACCCATCACCACTTCACCGTTGTAGGCAGCGCTCTGATAGGTGCGGGTGTTATAAAGTATATCCAGATAGGCCTGCACATTGTAATCCAGCGTTGTTACCAATTCAGTAATGTAGTCGAGCAACTCGGGATTGGCGACATGGGTATAATCAGTCAAGTCGTCTAAGGGCTCAAACACGCCGTGCCCGAAAACCCGCTTCCAGAGACGGTTGGCGATCACCTTGGTGAATGTCGGGTTTTCCTCCGAGGTCATCCATTTGGCATAAGCCTCGATCGATGACTCATCGATATTCGCGAGATCGATCTCGGCACCAAACATGATTTTGGCCTCAACCGCGTCGTGAGGGCTGGCATCATCATATTGATAGTCATGAGGGAGCTTCAGAGTCACCTTCTTTTCATCGTTGGAGTAGGCACGAAAATCCTGACTGATTAGCCTCATCACATACTGCGCACCTTTGGTTTGCTTCTCCCTGGCGGCGATACTCTTTTCCGCCAAGTCGCGGAATTCTTTTTCGGACATCTCCAACTTATCCAGAGTGCTCTGATAGTGTTGGTTCTTGGTAAAAATTTCGAGTTGCTTTTTATCGTAAAACTGAGGGAAGCGCACCCCTTTGAAGCCGGCTTTTTCCAGCACATCATTATGTAGCTTGTCGCTTATTGCCTTAAAGCCCGCATTGTATGCCTTGCGATTTTCAGAGGTATAACCCCGAGCATCCATTCCATAGGAGAAGGCAGCCATCTTGTAGTAATCCATCTGAGTCCACTTGTCGAACGGATGGTCATGACACTGAGCACATTCAAGTCGCGTCCCGAGGAAAATCCGTGCGGTTTGTGACATGCTATCCAGGGGCATGCCCGTGTCCCTGATGTAATACCCGACCACGCCATTGTTCCAGATCATCCCTGTGGCGGACACCATTTCATAGACCATTTCATCATAGGGAATGTTGTTTGCCACCGCTTCCTTGATCCACAATTGGTAGGCCGCTTCGGCCGGCTCAGCGCCAGTGCCCAGGCCGCTGTTAATCCGTAGCACATCCGCCCAGAAGTTGTAGGAGTGACTGACATGGCCATCGCTCTCCAGCAGATCGGCGATCAGCTGTTCGCGTTTTTTTTCATCAGTCGACCCCAGGAAATTCTCAGATTCCTCGATCGTCGGGATCCGGCCGATAATATCGAGATAGGCGCGGCGAACGAAAGTGTGATCATCAATCGCAGCTCCGCGTTTCTGATCGTGCTTTTTTAAGCCGGCTTCGACAAGTTGGTCGATTTTCTTTATCGCGGCAGCTTTGTTGAATTCATCACCCGCAAAAACAG
>JAOFXR010000164.1 GCA_028047635.1 Verrucomicrobiales bacterium | reverse complement strand
ATGAGGCACTTGATTATGTGGCTGGATACGTTTTGCACAATGATTACAGTGAGCGCGAATTTCAAATTGAGCGCGGTGGTCAGTGGGTCAAAGGGAAGAGCTGTGACACCTTTGCACCGCTTGGGCCGTTCGTTGCGACGAGCGATGAGATTGCAGATCCTGAGAATCTCGGCATGTGGCTCAAAGTGAATGGAGAGACCAAACAAAACGGAAACTCCAACAAGCTCATTTTTGGCATCGCTCACCTTGTGAGTTATCTCAGTCAGTTCATGACACTCGAACCCGGTGATGTCGTTTCGACAGGGACTCCTCCCGGCGTAGGAATGGGATTCAAGCCGCCACAATATATGAAACCCGGTGACGTCGTTGAACTCGGCATCGACGGACTTGGTTCTTCCAGCCAGACGGCGGTCGCCTGCGGGTAGGTCGATTTTAACTTAATGGGGGAAATCGGAGCGCTTCAGTTCTCCGATTCTCCTTCTTACGAATGATCGTTGTAGTCGGCCTTCTGTGAGGCCGTTTCAGCAGCCCTGTGATGAAATCGGGCTTTTCGTCTTCTCTACCAGCGTGATCTCGGAAACGACCATCTCCTTGTCTATCGCTTTGCACATGTCGTAGATCGTCATCGCGGCAATGCTGACAGCGGTGAGAGCTTCCATTTCGACGCCGGTTTTGGCATCGGTTCGGACCGTCGCTAGAATTTTGACTCCTTGGGTCTCGATCTCAAAATCGACCGCCACTTTGGTGAGGGGGAGTTGATGACAAAGCGGAATCAGATCAGCGGTTCTCTTCGCTGCCTGGATACCGGCAATACGAGCCACGGCGAGGACGTCGCCTTTTGGGATCTCGCCATCACTGATCGCAGATACGGTGTCCGCTGTAAGTTGGATAAAGCCGGAAGCGGTGGCTTCGCGTCGGATGACTGGTTTGTCACCGACGTCTACCATCGCCGCGCTACCATCCTCCCGCAGGTGGGTGAGTGATGAGGAAAGGTCTGACATTCGCCAAGGTGGAATCGGTGACGGGACTCCGCAAGAAATTCCAGTCGTTGAATCGCTGGATCCACTAGTAAGCCGTCGCCATCAAAAATGGCTGCGGCATCGTGTAGGGCATCACGAGTT
This sequence comes from Verrucomicrobiales bacterium, assembly GCA_028047635.1. Lineage (GTDB taxonomy): Bacteria > Verrucomicrobiota > Verrucomicrobiia > Verrucomicrobiales > DEV007 > Arctic95D-9. The sequence goes on along the minus strand of JAOFXR010000164.1, from coordinate 1,266 downwards.
CGGATTCATCCCATGAATCAACCACTTCAACTTTTACCCCACGGCTGATGTTCGCATAGATAACCGGAGCGACGCTTTGGGGCAGTCGGATGCATCCTGCCGATGCCGGATAGCCGGGGAGGTCACCGGTGTGCATGCCTACGGCGCTATTACCGAGTCGCATCCAGTTGGGCATGTAGACATGATAGAGCGTCGAGACTTTGCCTGACTTAATTTTCTCTGTGACGATGTAAGTGCCGCGTTGCGTGTATTTGCCTCGTCTTGCCGTGGAGACGGCTGAATCAATCGCGACAAGTCCTTTCACGACGAGATACGCTCGTTGGCGTTCGATATCGATGATCACTTTGCGCTCAGCCTCTTTTTCCCCGTCTAGAAGTTCTTGATTAATGTAGGCGTCTTTGTGCTCGTCACGATACCATGAGCGATGGCGCGGGACTGGTTTCCTTTTAACGGGCTCTGCCGCTTGTTTTGCTCTCGCTGCGCGTTTGGCTGCCTGTTTCGCTTTAATCTTGTCAAATAAGCCAGCCTCTGCATTGGGGGCGGTCAGGAGTAAGCTGGCGCACACGATCAGTAATCCTCCCTTACCCGGGAGTTGAGAAAAGCGTCTGAAGAAAAAGAAGTGTTTCATTGTGAGCATGATCCAAAAGGCTTTCCTCTCAGTGGGTGAGAAGAAACGCTCTTGATATGACGTTTGTCTGGCTCCTGCCATGAGCAGAATCTCTGCCTAAGTGAGAAGTAAGTTTCGTTCGGCATGGTAACTGGGAATTACCACTGCACGGAAGCTATTTGCTAGATTGTTTGATGTATAGGTTTTTTTGGGCCCATTGTCGGAATCCCTATCGATCTGAGGCTGGCAATGATGGATCATTCAGGCAAATTTTCCCATCTGTCTATTTTATGTCTATTTTTTGTCTCATAAGAGTAGAGCCGAATTCAAAAAGCACTCGTAACAACCGTCGTCACCAAAAAAAGTGGCACACCAAACCAAGGCACTAACTTCTTATGAAAAAAATTATCTCCCTCCTCACTATCACAGCAATCGCCGGCGCTTTCTCTTTTTCAGCACTTGCTGAAGAAAAAACCATCGTAGAGATCGCTGCGGGTAACGACGACTTCTCAACGTTGGTAGCAGCGGTGACAGCAGCTGGTCTTGTCGAGGCGCTTTCAGGCGACGGTCCATTTACCGTTTTCGCTTCAACCAATGAGGCGTTTGCCAAGCTGCCTGAGGGAACCGTTGAAACCCTGCTCAAGCCAGAGAACAAAAAC
>JAOFXR010000163.1 GCA_028047635.1 Verrucomicrobiales bacterium | reverse complement strand
CGCTTCGAGGCTCCAGTCGGCGACGGCGGGTCCATCGCCCACTCCAGTGTAGGAGGTGATCCCGATCTCTTTCGCCGTCGTCGTGATGTCCCCGAGGAGTTTGTCGTTTTCCCGCCAGGCGTAGGGAGGCCAGTTGGGAACGTCATCGCCGAACCAATAATCGAATCCAATGGCGTTCGGCCCGCCTTTGATGGAACCTTTGAAATCGATCTCGGATTCTTTCGCGGTGATACCACCGCCTTTTTTTGGCCAGTTGAATCCCAGGTGCCACTTGCCGATCATGGTCGTGTCATAGCCGTGCTCTTTGAGCATTGAGGGCAGTGTTAGTCTTCCTTCTTCAATGAGAGGGCGTTCCCACTTGCCGACGATTCCGCGTTTGAGGCGTGATCGCCAGTTGTAGCGCCCGGTTAGGAGTCCGTATCGGGAGGGGGTGCAGACTGCTGAAGTGGTGTGCGCATCCATGAACGACATCCGAAGCGAGTTTGTCGAGATGAGGAGTTGGAAGTCCTAGCTTGTCGTTGAAAGCGCCGACGCAATCGATTCCCATATCATCGGCAAAAATGACGACGATGTTGGGCTTTTCCGCAGCAATGGCGGAGAAAGATGACAGAAGTAGAAATGCGAAGAGCGTGAGTGTTTTCATTGGAGAGAAATGGTGGTGTCGAGGTTGAGTGCAAGGTGTGCGAGCGCCGTCCATGCGGCGTGTTCGGCGACTGGAATCGACTCATCCCGTGGAGACGTGCCTGCGTTGAGAAAGGTGGACGCTGCTTCCGGGTTTTCGGTGAAATGCTTAGAGAAATAATCAAAATTCTCTCGCATCACAGCGAGTTGTTTTTCGGTAGGCGAAAGCGAAGTGGCTTTTCGGTAGGTTGTTGATAGACGGTTGTTAGTATTCGTTTCGGCTTTGAAAACACCCTCGGCGAGATTTCGTGCCGCTTCGATAAAGGTAACGTCATTCATGAGGACGAGTGCCTGAAGAGGGGTGTTCGTGCGGCGAACTGCGACACTGCAGGCTTCCCGCCCACCGGAATCAAAAATAAGCTGACGGGGTGGATTTACGGCTCGCTTCCAGTAGGTGTAGAGGCTCTTTCGGAATAAATCGTCTCCTTGTCCTGCTGTGTATTTCGTTCCCGCGCCCGCTGCAAGCGAGTTCCAGAGGCCCTCCGGTTGATAGGGCTTCACTGGCGCGCCGCCTACGCGGTCATTGAGCAGTCCTGCCGCCTGCAGCGCTGAGTCACGAATTGAAAAGCCATCAAGTCGGTAACGAGGTCCTCGTGAGAGTAGGCGGTTTTCGGGATCGCGATCCAACAGGGTTGAGTCAGTGAATGAACCCTGTTGATAGGTCGCGCTTGTGACGATTAATTTGTGAAGCGCTTTGGTATCCCAGCCTGATTCCACGAATTTATAGGCGAGCCAGTCGAGTAGTTGAGGATGGGTAGGGAGTTCGCTCTGCGCTCCGAAATCTTCGGCTGTTTTTACCAGTCCGACTCCGAAGTGATCCTGCCACACCCGGTTCACAATGACTCGTGCCGTTAGCGGGTTCTTATCTGAAACGATCCAGCGAGCGAGTTCGAGTCGGTCCTGCGGTTGCTCTTCCTCTTTGCCGTCGAAGAAGGCGACGGGGATTCCCCTCGAAAGTTCCTCGGACATATCGGGGGCGTCATACTGTCCTCGTTCGAGAAGGTAGGCAGGGATTCGCTCGCCTTCGCGTTCATTCATGACCATGACAGGGACTGATTCTGCGCCAATATCCAGCAGCGCTTTTTTCGCCTCGTTGACGAATTTCTTTGCCTTCTTGGATGGTTGATCAATCGTTGCGAAATAGTCGTTCAGCGTTTTGATTTCTGCCTTGCTCCGACGTTTTTCGGGAGTCTTGAGAGCCGAGGTGATCTTCGGGCTGAGTGTCGACTTGGTGACTTTGTCAGCGACATCTTCGTCGGTTAGGAAAAGTTTGAGTCTGCCGATATTGTGATCTTCAAAATTGGAACCGTGGAGCAGTGTCAATTCAAGGCGCTCGGTCTTGGCTATCTTCGTGGGTTGGGCGAAGAAGAAATAGGCGCTCACGGTTTCGGGGCGGGGATTGGTTCCGAAAACTGCCCAGCCGCTTCCGGCATTCTTATCAATCGTGTTTGAAACAGGGTAGTTGTCCTGTTCGAAACTGGCTGCGGCGAGGCCTATCTCGACAGGACGGGATTTTCCTGATTTCTCATCCACGATAGTCGCTTTGACGTCGGTGAGAACAAAATTCCCATTCGTACTGCGGGCCAGTTGTCGGGGTTTCGAGAACGAAGGGTCTGGCATCGCATCGAGCCGAATTCCCGTGATGGGCTTCGCGGCACTGGGCTTCATCTCAAGTCGGTAAGTGACCTTGGAAACATTCTGACCATTG
>JAOFXR010000162.1 GCA_028047635.1 Verrucomicrobiales bacterium | reverse complement strand
ACCGGAGCGGGCGCGAAGCTGACTCCCGGAGGTGGTGCGGAGATTATGTTTGAGACGACGCGATCGGATGGTTTTTCAGGAGCCATTGAGATAAACGTTTCCGGTCTACCTGAAGGTCTTACTTTTCCCGCAAGGAGGCAGATTCAGAAGGGGCAATACCGAGCCTTTGGCGTGTTGCGCGCGGATCCTGAATTTGAAGGGATGAGCCAGGAAGCGATGGAGGCAGTTTCGGTAAGTGCTACCGCAATGGTGAATGGCAGCAGGGTTGTGAAGATGCTTGGGAATCTGGGGATGATTGCGAAAGCGGATCCTGCCAAATTTCACGTGAAGATCCTACCCGATGGAAAAAGCGGAACGGTGAGCGACGATGGGGTTCTCGAGTTCGTGATCCATCCCGGGGAAACGATTACCGCGATGGTGAAAGTGGATCGACTTAAGTTTAACCCACGGATCGATTTTGGAAAAGAGGACTCAGGAAGGAATCTTCCTCATGGGGTCTACATCGATAACATCGGTTTGAACGGTCTCATGATTCCTGAAGGTAAAGATGAGCAACGTTTGTTTATCTCGGCTGCGGAGTGGGTTCCTGAAATGGTGCGTGAATTTCACCTTCGCACGACGACCGCTCCCAAAGAAGGAACGCAGACGGTTCGTTTGCGAATCGTGAAAGAAGCTTCAGTCGCTGCCGCAAAGTGAGCGCCTTTATGGCTCAGACTTCTCTGGCTTGATCGTCAGCTTAGCGACCACAGTGCGGTGGAAAGCATCGGCGTTGAGTTTTGCTCTCGATGACTTCGGTTCCATTTCCTCAGAAACCCAGATTTGATCAAGTCTCAAATTGGGATAATCCGACGGGTAGGTGTTGCCCCAACTCAGTCCTGACTCGACGAAGACGTCCTTGAGGGAGTTAGTGATGAGCGGTCTGAAAACGTCATCGCCCGGAGGGGTGTTGAATCCGCCTGAGAATACCCGGATAACGTTATTTTTCTTAATGGGGTTTTCACCGAGGTAGCTTCGGATCAGTCTCCGGTTCTGAATCCGAACTTCGGTGAGTTGCTCCCAGACCCCGGGGTGCCACATGTCCTTTCTCGGCACGCAGTAGTTAAGATCAACAGTCGTGATATCGAAGATCTTTTTTGAGGGATGGCTGAGACGTGCGTGCAGGGCTGAACTATCCGGTTCCTGGATTTCTGTGATGAACTTTCCTTTCGCAATGATGGCGCTGCTTCGATTGATGACGAGGGAGTAGTCATCTCCGAAGAGCTTGTCCTTCAGGGCGATTAGGTCTTCCTCGGAAGGTGCTTTTTGAATGGTGATAATATCGGGCTTTTCCGCTGCGATTCTCGAAAGGGGCGCTTCTGCCCCACCACAGTTCAAATTGATGATGGTGATATTTTGTGTCTCAGGATCACTGACCTCACCTGAGCTGACACTGCTAGCAAGCTCGCGCACGAGCGAATGAGTCTCCTCCGAGCAGGTGACACCCGTAATGAGGCACAGGCAAAAGACGACGATAGAAGGGATTCCACGGAACAGCATCCATGAGAGTGTCGCCGCGAGCATGCCTATAGCAGCCCAGGCCCATATCGGGACGAGAGTGATCATTACAAGGCCGTCCCAGCGATTGAGCATGCACACGATTACCGCCAGATAGGCAACGAGGAGCCATGCGGGGACGAAAGTCGCGAGGAACTGCTGAATTTTTCTCAACATAAGAAACCCTTTCCACACCTTTCGCGTCTGAGGAAGCGCAAATTAGTGGCGCCAATCACTCATATTCGGATATTGAAATCGAAGCTTGCAGCTTTCGTCATCTCAGGTTGGTTGCCTGTATGCTTGAAGATTTGAAAAAAGAGGTCCTCGAAGCCAACCTTGCGCTGGTTACCGAGGGGTTGGTTCGCCTGACTTGGGGAAATGTTTCCGGAATTGATCGTGACTCCGGTCTTTTCGTCATTAAGCCCAGTGGAGTGGCTTATAAAAATCTTACAGCGGACGTGATGGTCGTAGTCGATCTCGACGGAAACGTCGTCGAGGGTGTGATGCGCCCGTCGTCAGACACATCGACTCACCGGATCCTCTACCGTGAGTTCGAAGACATTGGCGGGGTGACCCATACCCACTCAGTCAATGCGACGATGTTTTCACAGGCAGGGGTTCCTTTGCCCTGTCAGGGAACCACTCATGCGGACCATTTTTACGGGACGGTTCCGGTGGTTCGTGAACTCACTCCAGCGGAAGTGGAAGCCGATTACGAGACGAATACAGGATTGGCAATCGTGGGAGCTTTTCGGGAGCAGGGGATTAAGCCGATGGAGATGCCGGCGTGTTTTCAGAAATTTCACGCCCCTTTTACCTGGGGAAAAAGCGCGATGGACTCGGTCAAGAATTCAGTCGCTCTTGAGGTCTGCGCTCAGATGGGAATGGGCACGTGGCAACTCAATGCTGATCAACACGGAATTCCTTCCCACATTCT
>JAOFXR010000161.1 GCA_028047635.1 Verrucomicrobiales bacterium | reverse complement strand
TGATGAAGCGTTGAAATGGCGTTTTAATGAAGTAGAATTGAATCTCTTTTGACCCAAATAGACATGAATTCCGGCTTGACCTTGTGTCAGTAGGAATTATCTAATTGGTATTAGTTAGGAAAGGCCTTTACCTAAACTCAAGACCTCTCCTGACATCGGAACACACAAGCTTGTAATGAATTTTTTGATCCAAAGTCACTTATCCCGTCTCAGTAGCTCTATTATGGGGCTTTCCTTAGGCGTCGCCTTACTAATAGGCGCTCAGTCTGAGTCTGTTGCTCAAGAAGGGAAGACAGTGACTGACATTGACGTTCAGTATGTCGGCAATCAAACGGTTGCTCCTGAACGTATCCTTTCCAACATGTCGACACGAGTCGGCGACAAGCTTTCTCTCGCTCAAGTCGACGAGGACGTTAAGAACCTTTATTCGAGTGGTGATATTGAGAATGTCCGGATTCTCTCAGAAAATTCAAGCGGTGGCGTTCGTCTCATCGTTGTTGCTCAAACACGGGCGGTGTATGGCGGTTCCCAGTTTGTGGGTAACACGCTGATTGACTCAGGAAAGCTCGGGAAGAAAGTCGAGTTGACGGTGAATAAGCCGATTGATGAAAGCGTTTTGCAAACTGCTCGTGCTGAAATGCAGGAACTCTATCGGAATAAGGGTTTCTCTGCTGCAACGATTACCTATCGTATCGACGCTCCATCATCTGAGGGCTACTCAATGGTCATCTTCAGCATCAATGAGGGAACACAAGGCGTGCTTCGCAACGTCGAGTTCGTTGGGAACAGTGCCTTTACCGCATCTCGTCTCAAAGATGAGATGACTCAGAAAGAGAAGAGTATCATCACCATGTTTGGCGAAGGTGGTTCGACTGACCCCGAGACACTCGCTCAGGATGTTCGTGCGATTGAAGACTTCTATCGCGATAATGGCTACCTCAATGCTCGTGTTAGCAACGTTTCAAGGCTCCGTGCAGATGCCAAGTATGTCGATGTCGTGATGACGATCGACGAAGGTGATACTTACATGGTGGACAGCCTCGCTGTCAGTGGTGTCGCTGCCATCTCGATGCAGGACAATGTGCTTCCTTACTTGAAGACTAAAGCGGGAGACACTTTCGCAGGCAACAAGCTCAAGGAAGATATTGAGATGATTAGCGAAGAATATGGAAGCCGCGGTTATGCGGATGTTCGTGTGACTCCACGTCTCGAAGAGGCGGGCCCAGGCACGGTTCGTGTCGTTCTCGATGTTTTTGAAGGTCAGATGTATAAGATCGGACAGATTCACATCGAGGGTAACAACAAGACTCAGGACAAAGTGATTCGTCGTGAGCTTCCTCTTGAGCCGGGACAAACCTATGATACAACCAGGGCACGGGTGGCTGAGCGTCGTCTTCAGAACATGAACTACTTCGAGAATGTTGAGGTTTCCCCGATCCCAACGAGTTATCTCGATGAAAAAGATCTTCTTGTCCGCGTCGTTGAGAAGCCTACCGGAACGATTAACTTCGGTGCTGGATTTAGTTCGATTGATAGTGTGACTGGTTTCTTTGAGGTCACTCAGACAAACTTTGATCTGTTCGACTGGCCCCAGTTTATGGGTGCTGGACAGCGTTTCCGCCTCAGTGTTCGTGCAGGTAATGAGCGTAAAGATGCAAGCATCTCTATTACCGAGCCTTGGTTCATGGGACACCGTCTTGCTCTTACTACTGAAGCTTACTACCGTGATTTGCTTTTCCTCAGTCCTATGTTCGACCAAACCGAGATCGGTGCTGCGGTTTCGCTTCGTAAGTCTATCGGAGAGTTCACCTACGGTGTTCTTGAGTATCGCTTTGAGAGCATCGAAGTGGACGTAGATCAGAATGTGGCTTCACAGCAGTTCTTCGACCAGGAAGATGGAACCTTCAGCAAGAGCTCAGTGGAGCTCAGCGTAGTTCGTGACACTCGTGATAACGTATTTCTTCCGAGAAAAGGTCACAAGGTATCAGCCGGATTCGAGTTTGCAGGCCTTGGTGGTGACGTTGAAGACACCATCGCTACAATCAGTGGTGCACAGCATTTCGCGCTTCCTCGTGATGGTATCTTTACGGTGAGTGGAAGATTCCAGAACTCAGCCAACGGTGATCAGGTTTTCACACGCCACATGCTTGGTGGGGCGAACAATATTCGAGGTTACGATTTCCGTGATGTGGGTCCTCGTGATCCAATCAGCGAGGAAGTTACCGGTGGTAATACTGCCTGGAATGCGACGATGGAAGTTTCCTATCCGATTGTTGAGAAGATTCGAGGTGCTGCTTTCTATGATGTCGGTGAAGTTTCCGACGGTCCTGTTGGTTCCATTGGAGGCGGAATGCACTCCAACTGGGGTCTGGGTCTTCGTCTCTTCATCCTTGGAAGTGCACCTGTCCGTCTTGACTACGCGCTTCCTCTCCAGAACGATGGATTTAACGACGACGGTGGACGCTTCCAATTCACCATGGGTGCAAGCTT
>JAOFXR010000160.1 GCA_028047635.1 Verrucomicrobiales bacterium | reverse complement strand
GAAGGTTTATCGCCAGAAATATGGCATCCCTGTTGAGTGGGGCACCGCTGTAAACGTTCAGGCAATGGTCTTCGGTAATACTGGTAAAGCTTCTGGAACAGGTGTGGCATTCACACGTGACCCGGCGACTGGTGAAAACGTTTTCTACGGTGAGTATCTCATCGACGCCCAGGGCGAAGACGTGGTTGCTGGTGTTCGCACACCTAAACAGGTTGCTCAAATGGCGAAGGATCTTCCTAAGTCACACAAAGAACTTCTGAAAGTTCGTGGCATCCTTGAAAAGCACTTCCGTGACGTTCAGGACATTGAGTTCACGATCGAAGACGGAAAACTTTGGATGCTTCAAACTCGTAACGGTAAGCGCACCGGTTTCGCTGCGGTTAACATCGCGATCGACATGGTTCGCGAGAAGCTCATCTCCAAGGAAGAAGCTATTCTGCGCATTCCTGCTGATGACCTCAGTCACCTCCTTGCTCCGATCTTTGATGCGGCTGATGAGAAAAAAGCGAAGAAAATGGGATCCGGCCTTCCTGCTGGACCCGGTGCTGCTTCCGGTAAAATCTACTTCTCTGCTGAAGAGTCTGTAGCGGCTGAAGCTCGCGGTGAAAAAGTCATGCTCGTTCGTATGGCGACTTCTCCTGAAGATCTTCGTGGAATGATCGCTGCTGAGGGTATCCTCACAACCGAGGGTGGTGCTTCATCACACGCGGCACTCGTTGCTCGTCAGATGGGTAAAATCTGCGTTTGCGGTGCTCACGGCATGGCAATCGATTACAAGAAGAAGACGCTCTCCGGAAACGGTATCACTTTGAAAGAAGGCGATGAGCTTTCTCTCAACGGATTCGTAGGAAACGTCTACGCGGGTGCCATTAAAGCATCTCCTTCACAGGTCATTCAGGGCCTCATCGAGAATAAAGCAGCGGCTAAGAAGTCCGACACTTACAAGAAGTTCGTCGAGCTTATGGAGTGGACTGACCAGCATCGTAAGCTCGGTGTTCGCACTAACTCAGACACACCCGAGCAGGTTCGCCAGGCGATCCTCTTCGGTGGTGAAGGCATTGGCCTCACCCGCGCTGAGCACATGTTCTTCGAGGGCAACCGCATCGACTCCGTTCGTGAAATGATTCTCGCTGACGACGACGCAGGCCGCGCCAAGGCTCTCAAGAAAATCAAAGTGTTCATGAAGAAAGACTTCATCGGTATCTTTAAGGCACTTGATGGTCGCCCTGCTACAATTCGTCTTCTTGATCCACCACTTCACGAGTTCATCGGCACCATGGATGCCGCTCAGAAGAAGGATCTTTCTGCCAAGATCGGTATGAGCGCCGCAGCGATCACCAAGCGTATCCACTCTCTTCACGAAGAGAACCCGATGCTTGGTCACCGTGGGTGTCGCCTCGGAATCAGCTATCCTGCAGTTACTGCAGCACAGGTTGAGGCAATCCTCGAAGCTGCTGCTGAAGTTCAGGCCAAAGGCACCAAAGTTCTCCCTGAGATCATGGTTCCTCTCGTTGCTTATGCACGTGAGCTTGAGCTCCAGAAGCAAGTCATCGACGAAGCTGCTGTAGGTGTCCGTAAGAAATACGGTCTTAAGAAGTCTGAGTTGAAATACACCGTCGGAACGATGATCGAGATCCCACGTGCTGCACTCACCGCTGATGAAGTGGCGAAGCACGCTGAGTTCTTCTCCTTCGGAACGAACGACCTCACGCAGACTGGTCTCGGCCTTTCCCGTGATGACTCCTCTTCATTCCTTCCTACTTATCAGGACGCTGAAGTTCTCAACAACAACCCGTTCGCTGCACTCGACCAGGAAGGTGTTGGCCAACTCGTTAAGATGGGTGTTGAGAAAGGTCGTCAGACTAAGAGAAGCCTCAAGATCGGTATTTGTGGCGAGCACGGCGGAGATCCAGATTCAGTGAAGTTCTTTCATCGCACTGGACTCAACTACGTTTCCTGCTCACCGTTCCGTATCCCAATCGCCCGCCTTGCAGCAGCACAGGCAGCGCTGGAAGATAAGCCACGCAAAGCAGCTCCGAAGCGTAAAGCAGCGAAAAAGAAGACCGCACGTAAGAAGTAATTTTACTTCTACTGCGTAATTCACGCAATTTCGAAAAGGCAGTCCGAAAGGGCTGCCTTTTTTCGTGCCCTCGCGCTGCGTGTGATCGAAGCCCAACTATTTAGGTATCCATCACGCTCCGAGTGATGTTCACAAGCCCTGCACGCCAAACATCACTTGATGCCCCTTGTCGCAATTGATAAAACAAAGAACAAATGGAGCATATACTCAAGCATTTCACAACGTGCCCACCACCGGCGAATTCGATGCATCAATCAGCCACTTAGAAGCGCTACCCGGAAGAGATTGGAGTTCTGAAAAAAACTGGCTAAGCTTCAACCAATGACTTCCTTTCGGTGCGCATTCACATTCCTTGTCGCCCTTTTCTTATCAGGAGGCTGGTCGGTGGCCGAACTGCCTCCGGAGAGCAAATCACTGATGC
>JAOFXR010000016.1 GCA_028047635.1 Verrucomicrobiales bacterium | reverse complement strand
GAATATTCCCCTAAGGCGGCAAACGCGAAGGGATTGAGAGATAAGCTTGCCGCAATGGTTCAAGGTGGCGAGGCGACACTCGCTGAAACCGTGTGGCTGCGCTCAAGGAGCGGTCAGAGGGCAAAGTCAGAATCGATCAGGGAAACGATTTATCCGACAGAGTATGATCCTCCTGAGATTCCAAATACGTTGGGAGTGATTCCCAATCCCATGAAAGTGAAGGCAGGGGAGAAAGCTAACGCCCAGCCGGTTGTGCCTCCTCTTTCGGTTGCGGGATCTTCAGGGAACCCTGAAATCCTAATGACCTCGGCAACTCCCACCGCTTTCGAGACTCGCAACGTCGGGACGACCGTGGAGGTGGATCCAGTTCTCGAAGAGGGAGGCAAACTGGCGACGATTAGCATGGCTCCGGAGATGATCTCTTTTGAAGGTCTGGATTTCTACATAAAGCCGGAATCGAAGAATGTGGCGTGGGGCACGGATCACATTGCGATGGCTCGCTTCTACGCGATGAAAACAAGCCTTCAGCTGAAAGCTCAACCCGGGAATTACAATTTGTTTGGGCTGTTTACCCCTCCTAATAAACCGAAAAGGAAAATCATCGGTCTCCTAAAGATGGACGTGATCTTCGCAAACTGAAACTCGCTAACCCAATTATAACCATGAAAAATTATCGATTTTTAATTCCATTTCTCTTCGTTTTCCTTGCCTTCCATTTTGCGGCAGGGCAGGAACCTACTCCAAACAAGAAGACGGCTGCGGAGAAGCCATTGGCCAAAGAAAAGAAAAACGTGTTCACCAAAGAGATGATCGCGAATGATCCGATGCAGGATATTTCTCCTGAGATTGGGGTGATGGTCGAATACATCTCTGTCGATCATTCCACGGCGAATCAGCTTCTTTCTGAGCATGCAGCGAAGTCCGGGGGGGCCGAAGCCATTCGGGATATTCTCGAGACGATGCTCGATGAGGAGACTGCGGAGTTGAAAGAAACCGTATGGCTGCGCAGTACCAGCGGTGATCGGGCTAAGACCGAGTCAGTGATCGAATCGATCTACCCAACTGAGTTTGATCCGGCTGAGGTTCCCAATGTTGTCGGGAGTGTTGGACTCGGTTCGAATGGGGGAACGGACGAAGAGGGGGGACTCGCCCGCAACTATATGACTTCCGGAAATCCTACTGCTTTTGAATGTCGGAATGTCGGAACCACGCTCGAAATGGATCCCGTGATCTCGGCTGATCGCACCGTCATCGACCTTTCATTGGCACCGGAGATCGTTGAAAAAATTGGGGCGGATTACTTCACGCGTGAGGGATTTGAGCACACTTCGAGGGGGATTGAGCACATGTGGATGCCGGTGTTCTATACGATGAAGGATTCTACGCAGATCATGGTGGCACCGGGTAAATATCACCTTCTCGGGCTACACACGCCTCATGATGACCCTACGAAAAGAGTCTTAGTGCTTCTGCGTGCGGATTTAATTTCCTTCGATTAGACGAGGTGATACACTGAACGGAATGTTCTCTGCGAGACACTCTCCTGTTTGGATTTTAGCCCTGATTTTGATCTCGGCCGGGGCGGTGCTGGTGCTTGGTTTTCTCTTTGCGAGGGAATCCCAGGTCGTTACGATCGAACAGGATCGTGCCCCGCTCTCTCGATTTACGAGTGAGCTGTTGAAGGAAGTGAGATCTCTTGACGACCTTTACGAGAGTCGTCTCCTCGCGGTTCGTGCCCGAATCGCTTCGGGTGGAAACACGCTATTGGTTTCTTCGGAATGTCGGGAGATCGTGGGAGCGGAACAGGCAATCATTGTTCCGCGGGAGGGCGATTTTGTTTTGTTAGACTTGAGAGGTGCCGATCGCTCGGTGTCTTTACCCCGCCCCGTCAAAAAAGGTGATGAAGGCGTAGGGGGGGGGCATGATCCTTGATTTCGATGATTTGGAGAGGGGCTGTTTTGTCTCGGGCTTTCAGTGGTTGGATCGGCCCGGCTACGAACTTCATTTTGCGATGATGTTGGACGATGACACGGCTTTCGTTTTGCGAATCGAGAAAGCGGCAGCGATTCATGCGGCTGATGACTGGCTCGCTTCCTGGGCGCCGGAGGTGTTTGGCCCGGTTCAAGCATCGGGTATTACCGCATCGGTGGAAAGCCCGTTGAAGCAACTCATTGCCTCGGCGGGATCGGTAGAGGAGGATTCTTCGCCTAATTTGATCCTTCCCGTGTCTTCGGTCTTTGGTGAATGGCGCGTCGTTTCCCATCCGCAGACCGAAGTGGTGACGAATTACAATCTTCCTGTGATGATCGGAGCATCGGCTCTCGCGGTCGTTCTCGTGCTTGCGGGGGTATTTGGATTTACTCAACAATTACAAGCGGTTCGACTGGCTGAACAGAGGGTTTCTTTCGTGAATCGTGTCTCGCATGAATTGAGAACTCCGATGACGAATATTCTCCTGAATGTTGATTTGTTAGAAGATTCAGTAGAGGAGAGCAACAGGATCGCAGCAAAGAGGTTGGGCCTCGTGAGGGAGGAGGCGGGACGTCTCAGTCGTCTTCTCGAAAATGTTCTCTGTTTCTCGCGTCGAGATAAGCTCAAGGACACTCAGGATGAGCCCGGGCAGACCTTGCGAGCGGTGCCCTGTTCGATGGTTGAGATGATTGATGCGGTTCTTGATCAGTTTGGTCCGACTTTGAGTCGCAAGCATATCAGGGTGGTGAGAGGAGATCTCAGTGGTTCGGATTTGGTGGTAGCTGATCGGGATGCCTTGATGCAAATCATTAGCAATCTCATTTCCAACGTGGAAAAATATGCGGCGGCCGGAGGTTCATTGGAGTTTGTCATGGGCGTTTCGGAGATGAATGACGCCGCGGTTCTGTCGGTGATCGATAGTGGCCCCGGTATTCCGCGATCAGATGCGGCAAAGGTTTTTCGCCCTTTTGAACGCCTCAGTGAAGCGACGAAAGAAGGCGTTTCGGGGACAGGGCTGGGATTGGCAATTGCGAGGGATCTCGCTGAAAGCATGAATGGCTCGCTCGAGATCGATTTTGAGCGACGGGGCGAGGGCGCTTGCTTCGTTCTGACATTGCCAAAAACGGCGAAAAACATCGTAAGCATCGCATCGTAAAATGAAAATTCTCATCGCAGAAGACGATCCTGTTTCGCTCGATTCGATCGAGGCCTGTTTGTCCGGTGAAGGGTTTTCGACGCTCCTTGCCAAGAATGGGAACGAGGCGATTCAAATGTGGGAGGCTGAAAAACCGGATTTGGTTTGTCTCGATATTATGATGCCGGAAAAGGATGGCTTTGAAGTCTGTCGGCACATTCGCGAATCAGATAAGTCGCTTCCGATTTTATTCCTTTCAGCCAAAAACGAAGAGATTGATGTGGTCGTCGGTTTGGAACTCGGTGCCGATGACTTCATTCGGAAGCCTTTCGGGAAGCACGAGCTCATCGCCCGGATTCGTTCGGTGTTGCGGCGTTCTGATAAAGGGGGCGGTGATTCGGAAATTCAGAGTTTCCGGATTCGTGATCTGGTCACGGTTTACCCTTCGCGGCTTTGTGCGGTGCGCGAGTCGTCAGGCGAAGAGATTGAGCTGTCTCCCCGTGAGATTTCCATTTTGGGTTTTCTCCACGAGCACGTCGGAGAGGCGGTTCAGCGGGATCAGATTTTCGATCATTGTTGGGGAATCGATTATTACCCTGAGTCGCGAACGCTCGATCAGCATATGGTTCGACTAAGGAAGCGACTCGAACTCGACCCTGCCAATCCTGAAATCGTGGAAACAGTGCGAGGGGTGGGCTATCGAATTCGTTAATCAGAGCTAATAATAGTCGTAATTATTATAACAAAAGAGTCGCGAGATACCAGTTCACCTTTATCTTCACTCTGTGAGACTAACTACGACATGGCTGAGCCTCGGCCTTATTTTGATTTCTCCGGCATTGATTGCACATGAGTCCCACGATCCTGTGGTCCTTGCCCCAAATGGAGAGCGGATTCTCTCTCTTGAGTCAACTCACACCATCAAACGTGATGGCAAAGTCGATGTGGATATCGAATTTGACCTCGTCTCAGAGGGGATTTCGGTAAAGCGGGGGCCATGTCTGAATTTTCTTCAGGTGTATCGTGGACCGCTTGGTCTGGTCCTTCACAAAGGGATGGAAGTAACCGGGGTATGGCGAAATGGTCAGCCGGAGAGCTATCTTCAAAAAGAGGGAGAGTTTGAGACGAATCTTTTTCTGGGAGGAAAGGATCGACTCCTCGATCCGGGTAATCACCGTTACCGAGTTAAGTATTCGATGCAGGGGGATTGGAAAAAAGCCGGGAATCACTTCATGGGGGCTTTCGACATGGTCGTCGCCTTCAGGGGATTACCATCGAAAAGGCAGTCGCTCATCTAAAGTTTCCGGAAGGGATGTCTCTCGAGCGATATTCTTCTTCGGTGACGGGAATTGAGAGTTCTCAGGCAGGGTATGAGACAAAGCAGGTAAACGGCGGCTTGCGAGTTGAGACTCTCGGAGTCATGAAAAACGACCGCTCTTTTTTTATCAATGCGGTCTGGCCGGCTGACTCTTTTGCCTCGCGGAGTCAATGGAGCCAGGTAATCATTCAGCATCCGCGGTTGCCTATGACGTTGTTCGCTGCCGTTCTCCTTTGCGGTCTCCTCAGTTTCGTCGTCGTGAGGATTTTTGGAAAAAGGCGAGCGATCAGGGTTGTCGCCTGATGCTTTCAAGTGCCGCAGGCCTTGCTTTACTGACGAGCCCTGACTCTTCTTCCGTGAGTGTCCCGTAGGTGCGCGGGAATTGCTTCCAGCCGTATCCCCAACGCCACGGAGTCGGTAGAAGAGGGGAGCCACCGACGCGAATCCCTGCAAAGGCGACCGCGGCAGCAATAGGATGACCTGTCTCGCTGATCTCCGCCTTCAACTTTTTGTCAGCGGCGAGGCGATCTGCGAAGGAGCCTCCCTGCCAGTAAGTGAAATCGTGATGATCGCAGGCAAAGCACCAACGTTTGGGATCCTCTTTGGGGCCATCCGGAAAACTGGTGCAGCCATCTGACTGAAATGGCACGAGTTGCGCCACTTCCGTCGTTTTGCAGGAAGGCAGAACGATGAGTGAAATTCCAGCGAGAATGGGAAAGATTGATTTCAAAGCGTTTCTCATTGAGTCGCTCTTTTCGTGCTTTAGCAAGTAATTCCCTCGGCGTTACAACGGTGCCTGCGGAAATCGGCGTTCTGATTGGCAGCTGATCAGGCGTACGTCTTTGCACGGCCCATCGTAAGAGTCCCACAGTTCAATAAAGAGTCCATCAGGCGTGCTTTCTTCGATAATTTCTGAAAGCCAGTTCTTGTAGGCTTGGTCTGTGCCTTTCGCTGCGTCAACAAGATCGGGAAATTTCGAGGTGATGATATCAGCAAGTTGTTCGGGGCTTGAGTCCGGAGTGTCCTCCCAGCTCATATGCAGTTGGTTGGTGAGTGAGCCGGAAGGTCCCTTTGTTTGGCCGTCTTTTGTGACAAGTCGATAGCGCCAATGGCAGCCGCTGGGGGAAAGGCCCGCTTCGATGCGAAGCTTTTCAAATCCACGACGGTGGAGCTCGGCGACAGCGAGAATTAGTTTGCGGGAAGCATTCATGTGAAAAATCTCGAAAAAAGTGGGCAATTTTTCATACTGGTGGAGTTCTATTGTTAGAAAGATGAGTCTGGAGTCAGAGAATAACCACTATGAGCAGTTTGTGAAGCTGTTCAGCAAGCACGAACCGGGGCTCCGGCGATTTGTGCGTTCCCTCGTCTATTCCTGGGATGATGTGGATGATGTGATGCAGAATACAGGGCTCGTGTTGTGGCGAAAGTTTTCTGACTTTGATCCCAAGACGAATTTCATGAGTTGGGCGAGTGTTGTTGCACGGTTTGAAGTTCTGACCTGGAAGCGGGACCGCGCCCGCGACCGGCATGTCTTTGATGATGATCTCATTTCGATGTTGGCTGATGAAACGGATGCTGAGTGCGAGAAGTTGATCCTCCATCGCCGCGCGCTTGATCAATGTCTTAAGAAGCTTCCGGATGATCTTCGACGGGTTGTGGTTGCCGCTTACGAACCCGGCGTGAAGCTGAATGAGGTCGCTGAAAGGATTGGGAGTTCCGCGACTGGTTTTTATAAAAAGCTCCGAAGAACGAGAGAGAGCCTTATGGTGTGCATTGAAGCGGAAGTGGCGAGTCAGGAAGGGAGCGTGCAATGAACGATTCCGATTTTTTGACACTGTTAGACAAGTATCTGAATGAGATGCTGAGCAAGAAGGAGTTCGCGGTTTTTCAGGAAGCATTGAAGTCGTCCGCGGAGAGACGCAGCGAATTGATTCGCTATAGCCAGCTGGATGCTGGTTTGATGGAGGAGGGAAACGTTCTCGTGGCAGACGCGCTGAATACAGTGAGTGCTATGGTTGGGCGGCGCAACCTGCCCTCGATTGTTCCGTGGCTCGCAGTGGCTGCTGCCGTGGCGATCAGTGCGCTCAGCTTTTTTGCTCTCACCCTTCGTGAAAATACTGAACCGATGGCGCATGGATTTGCCGTTCTCACGCGAACGGTTGATCCGGTCTGGGCGAACGAAGGCTTTGAGGTCGGCAGTATTGTTCCGAAAGGGAGTCTTCAACTCGAAAGCGGATCACTGCAGGTTGAATTTTTTGGTGGAGCTACCTTGGTGATGGAAGGGCCGGGGAAGCTTGAGATTCTCTCAGCCTCTGAGGCGTTTTGTCATAGTGGGAAGTTGCGAGCGAGCGTTCCCCCCGCAGCGAGAGGATTTGTTATTGATACACCGAACGGAAAGGTGGTTGATTTGGGAACGGAGTTTGGATTGGAGGTCGGTGATGCTGGCTTTCCTGAGGTGCATGTTTTTGAGGGCGAGGTTGAGGTTCACGACTCAGGCGGAGCGGTTCAGACATTTTACGGAGGAGAGGCAGGTAAAAGTGATGCCCGATTCCCGGCCGATGTGGAATCGTTTCTCAGCACGTCAGATCTCAATGAGGAAGTCATAGAGTCTGTTGAATCGAAGTTTGCGGTGTGGCAGCGATTCAGTCGCCAGTTGAGCCGGAATGAACGGCTAATCGCTTATTTTCCGATGGAGAATCCGGATCTCTCACGACGCCGTTTGTTCAATGAAGCACCGACGGGATCCGAGATGGATGGGGCCATTGTGGGCGCGAATCGTGTCGAAGGGCGATGGACTGGCGTCGGAAAAGGTGCGGTGGAATTCACCCCGACAGGGAGCCGGGTCCGTCTTGCGATACCGGGTGAATATGAATCACTCACCTTTGCCTGCTGGGTGCGAATCGATTCTTTGGATCGCCAGTATAACGGCCTATATCTCGCTGATAGTTATCAGCCCGGGGAGTGCCACTGGCAGTTACAGAAAGACGGGCGGGTGCTCTTCTCTTTTCTTCATAGTCCGAAAGTGAATTTTAAATCTCTCTCTCCCGTGGTTTGGGATATTTCAAAAAGTGGTCAATGGCTGCACCTCGCGGTGACGCTTGATTTGGAAAAACAGAAGGTGGTTCACTATGCGAACGGTGAAATGATTTTTGATCACCCCATCGGAGCGAAATATCGGATTGATACAACCCGGTTTGGTTCCGGAGAACTCGGGAACTGGGGTTTTCCCAATACCCCGGATAACGAATGGTTCGCGATTCGTAACCTGAATGGGCGTATCGACGAATTTGCGATTTTTGCCGATGCTTTAGATCCTGCCGAGATTTTAGAAATGTACACAATTGGAAATCCCCAATGAAGATCACTTTCACTTTATTAATTCTTGTTTTGTTAGTTGGTTCTTTATGCGCGGAAGAACCGAGCGAGGGAGAAAAGCTTTTCGCTCTGGAGGTGAAGCCTCTCTTTGCTGAAAAGTGCAATGCCTGTCATGGCGATGAACCTGACAAGATTAAGGGGGAGTTTGATATGCGGACTCGCGAGGCAATTCTAAAAGGCGGTGATTATTTCGCGGAGGACGTGCTCATTGCTGGAAAAGGGGAAGAGAGTTTTCTTTACGTTCTCACGACTCGAACGGAAGAGGATTACGAAATGCCACCGAAAGAGGCAGATCAACTGACAGAGGCGCAGCGCTGGTCGATCCGGGACTGGATCAATGAAGGCGCTCCCTGGGTGGATGATGAGCGGGTCGCTCTCATTCAGGAGCAGTATGCCGAGGGGGAGCAAGTCGTGACCTCGAAGGCTCTCTCAGACGATTGGCAGAACCGACGTTACGAAACAGAAAAACTCTGGGCGTATCGACCGCTGAAAGTGGCCGAGGTTCCTGAAGGCGAAAATCCCGTCGACTATTTTATCAGCAGGAAACTGAAAGAGGCAGGCCTCGAAGCCGCTCCTGCTGCGAATGCCCTCGAATTGGCGCGGCGTATTAGCTTTGGCCTTACCGGATTGCCTCCGAAACCGAAGCAGGTGGAAGATTTCAAGGCAGCGTATTCTGCTGATCAAAATCAGGCCGTGAAAGAATTGGCTGCAGCATTGATGGCGACACCCCAATACGGGGAACACTTCGGAAGACAGTGGCTCGACGTGACTCGTTATGCCGATACGGCGGGTTTTGCGAACGATTACACGAGACCGAACGCGTGGCGTTATCGGGACTACGTGGTTCGGTCCTTTAATGAAGACAAACCCTACAACGCGTTCGTAAAAGAGCAGATCGCCGGCGATGAAATGGATGAGAGCGATCCTGAAAAATTGGTAGCGACGGGGTTTCTGCGAATGGGCCCGTGGGAACAGACAGGAATGAGCGTCTTTCGCGAGACCCGGCAGCAGTGGCTCGATGATGTCACTGACGCGACGGGGCAGGTTTTTCTGGCTCATGCGATGCAATGTGCCAAGTGCCACGATCACAAGTTCGATCCGCTGCCGACTCGTGATTACTACAGCATGATGGCGGTCTTTTCGACGACCCAGTTTGCGGACCGGGAAGCTCCCTTTCTGGAAAAGGAGAACAAGGGGTGGTTCAACGAGTCGGATCAGTGGGTCAAAGCAAAGCTGGCATCCTATCAGCAACAGCACAAAGCGCTTCAGGCGAAGGTTAATAATCAGAAAAAGAAAGAGTCCGGCGATGCGAAGGTCGGTGATAACGGTCTTGATCCCGGAGATGAAGCGTCCCTCGGCCGGATGAAGAAAAATATTTCACGGCATCAGTGGGAGCTGGATCGCACCAGGCCAATCGCCTTTTCGGTCTACACGGGAAACACGATCGAAATTAAGAACGTGAGCAACCGGATCAATCATCCCGGTGAAGGTATCTGGAAAAAAGGGGAGCTGGAACAGGCGGCGATTCTTGCGGGTGGCAATGCCTTTTCGCCGACGGATCCCGTTTCGCCTGGAGCACTCAGTGCGGCTGATTCGTTGGGAGCAATGGATGAACTCTCTTTTCCCGATGGAAAAGGGAAGCGACGCCTTGCTCTTGCCGAGTGGATTGTCAGTGAAAAAAATCCCCTCACCGCGAGAGTCCTCGTGAACCGCATCTGGGCCTGGCATTTTGGAAAAGGAATCGCAGGGAATCCGAATAATTTTGGAGGAACCGGAGCGCCGCCAACTCATCCCGAGCTGCTCGACTATCTTGCCAATTGGTTCATGGAGAATGATTGGTCGATCAAGCGGTTGAATGAAATGATCGTTACTTCTGACGCCTACCGTCGAAGCTCGAAGCATCCGCAACCGGAGGCGTTGGCTGAGAAGGATCCGAAGCAGGCTCTCTATGCGGCCTTTCTTCCGAGGCGCCTCACCGCAGAGGAATTTCGGGATGCGATGCTCGCGACGAGTGGCGAGCTCAGTTATCAGGTGGGTGGTATTCCGGCTCGTCCTGATGTGAATGTCGAGGTGGCGTTTCAGCCCCGTCAAATTATGGGCGGAACTGCTTCTGTGTATGAGCCGGATCCGCTGCCTCAACAAAGGAATCGGCGCAGTATCTACGCGGAGAAAATGCGGGGATTAAGAGATCCTTTTTACGAAACGTTCAATCAGCCCGGGCCGGATAATTCCTGTGAACTCAGAGAGACGTCTACGGTCGCTCCTCAGGCCCTGACATTGTTCAATTCGGAAGAAATACTTGAGCGCGCCACCGCCCTTGCCAATCGCGTTCTCAAGGAGACCAACAATCAGGAAAAAGCCATTCATCGCGCTTTTCATCTGAGCCTTGGAAGGAGGGCGACGGAAGGTGAATTGGCCGCCTCTCTTGCGCATTGGAAAGAGGCGATAGATGAGGAGTCGGGAAAGGAATACGTGGAGAAAGTTTTCCAGACGGAGATCAAGCGAACCGTAATGGCGGAGAAGACAGGCGAGCCTTACGACTTCATCGAGATCATGCCCGCCTTTGAAATCTATCAACCGGATTTGACTCCGGGAAAAGTGGACGCGGAAACGAGAGGCCTCGCACACCTTTGCCTCGTTCTCTTTAATCTCAACGAATTCGCCTACCTGGACTAACTATGAAATCACACTCATCACATTTGTTTGCGACGCCAGCGCGTAGGGATTTTCTTTACGGTATGGGTGCCGGCCTCGGGTCGGTAGCGCTGACTTCGATGCTCAAAGACACGGCTTTCGGCGGAACTTTAAAAACGGTTCATCATCCTGCCAAAGCCAAGCGTTGTATCTTCCTGATGATGGAAGGGGGACCTTCTCACATTGATACCTTTGATCCGAAGCCTGAACTCACGAAGCGTCACTTGCAGCGATTCAAGCGAAGCGGAGAAGCGGAGAGTGCGATGTCGTCAGGAGATCGGTATTTTGTGAAAAGTCCTTTTGATTTCATCAAGGCGGGAAAATCGGGGGCGGATATTTGCACGGAATGGGAGCATTTGAAAAATCAGGTCGATGACATTTGTTTCTTTCGGGGGGCGCAGGTTGAGTCGGTCAATCATCCGACGGCCTGTTATCAGCTGAATACCGGGAATCGTTTTGGTGGGGATCCCGGCATTGGTTCCTGGGTCACCTATGGATTGGGAACGGGAAATGAGAATCTTCCCGGATTTGTGGTCCTTCCGCGAGCGAGCTATCCACAAGGCGGGGCTGCGAATTGGTCGAACGGTTACCTCCCGGCGGAGTTTCAGGGAACACCGCTTCGACCCGAAGGGAGTCCGATTCTTGATCTTTCACCTCCAGTTGGAGTGAGCCGTGATCGTCAGCGAAAAAATTTGGACCTGTTAGGCAAGCTCAATCAGGATCATCTTGCTGCCCGCGAGGGACGAGGCGAGCTGAATGCCAGGATGTCCAGTTACGAGCTTGCTTATCGCATGCAAATGGAAGTTCCCGGCGTTCTGGATCTCGATGGTGAAGACAAGAAGACGCTGGAGTCCTACGGCATCGGTGATACGAAAACCGATGCCTTCGGGCGCAAATGCCTTCTCGCTCGTCGTCTCGTTGAAAAGGGTGTCCGTTTTGTGCAGGCCTACGCGGGAAACTGGGATTCGCATGATTACATTCAGCGGGCTCATGGTTCTTTAATTAAAGCGGTGGATAAGCCGATCGCCGGATTATTGAAAGATCTGAAAGAGCGGGGAATGTTGGATGATACCCTCGTTGTTTGGTGCGGCGAGTTCGGACGAACTCCGGACAACGGACTTCGCGGTGGCGGGCAATCTTACGGTCGCGATCACAACGCCAAAGCGATGGGTATGTGGTTTGCGGGCGGCGGTGTCAACGCGGGGCACACGATTGGTGCGACCGATGAAATTGGCGGAGAGGCAGTTGAAAATGTGCATCACATCAGAGATGTACATGTAACGCTTTTGCACCTGTTAGGATTAGATGATAACCGGCTCAGTTATTATCACGCCGGACGTCACAAGCAGCTTTCCCAGTTCGGGGGAAGCGTGATTGATGATTTGATTGCTTGAGGAAGTGTTTTGTTGATATGCTGGTGGGCTATCTTCCGTGAATATGGCCTTGTCGTGTTCGCAGCGGATTACTAGGATCGGCTTGCTTTGACTGCTCCTTCGCAAACTGAACTGAACGAGACTAATTCCTATTCTCCCGTGAAAATCGGATTGGTTGGGGCAGGGAGCTTCGGCATGGTCCATGTTGATACGATTAACGGGATTGCTGAAGCTAAGCTGGTTGCTGTGGTGGATTCAAATCGCGAGGCGTTGGGTGCGGTGAGTGCCACATCTCCTGAAGTTTCGGTATGGGATGACTTGGAAAAGGGGATCGCCGGGAGCGAGGCAGAGGCCTGGATTGTGGCGACATCGACGGCTTCTCATGTCGCTGTGGCGAAGATACTTCTCGCTGCGGGAAAGACAATCCTCGTGGAAAAGTCCATCGCATCTTGATGCGGTATCTGCGGAAGCGCTTCGGCCGCTGGTTTCAGAGGACTCGTCCAACTTGATGATGGGCCATGTTGTGCTGTTCAACACAGAATTCAGGCAGCTGAGCAAGGAAGTGGCGCAACGTGACGGAATCGAGTTCATTGATTGCGTCCGCCATCGTCCTGTGCCGCAGCAATGGCAGAAACGCTACGACAAGCTCGCCGAATACAGAATCGACGGAACACTGGAAACGTGGAGCAATGGCTACAAGCCGAATTTTGTCGCTGACCTTAGAGGATGGTCTTGTTGGAGCGAACTGCTTGATTTTGACTCACTACTCAGTTCGATGGCACGGCGCCAGTTTGGTTCCGGATCAGAAAACGAAGTCGTGAAAGCGTGGAATCATTTCAGCAAGGCAATTCAGTTGGTTCCCGATACGGGGCCGTCGATGGGAACGAACAGTGCGGTCTCGCATCCTCTCTTTTTCGATAAACCTCCTGCGCGAATCATGACCTTGAATAACTCCTGGTGGGAGGAGAAAGAGAAATTTCACTGGAGGCACCGCGTAGTAGACTATTGGCCTTACGCTCATCGCATCATGGTGTTTCAACCGGAATTTAGTAATCGAAGGAATCAGGCGGAGAGCTATGCGAGAGCGCGTTCAGGCATTGGCTCGATCAATACGGCTGAAGAATTGAAAGATGTCGAGGTGCTTCCGGTTTTTAATAAATACGTGAATCTTGCCGCTGATGAATTGGAGAAAGGGCTCGTCATATACCGACAGGCGGCGTTGGATGCGCCCGAGATGCAACAGACGATCGCATTTTACGAAGTCCTCGTTGCCGAGCAAATGCAGCGGATGCTGCGGAGTCTTCATGCCATTCTTGAATTCGAAGACCTGCGTTTTCGGCTCATGTCAGGTGACGCGCCGGATCAGTCTGATGCGCGGCTTGACCGCATGATTGAAATTCTTCGCGCTGAGATCGAGCGAACGGAGGCTTCGCTTGAAACGGCTAAACTTGATTCCCGGCTCGGATACGAAAGTGAGATGGATTACGTCTACACTCCCTTTGTGTTAAAGCAGAAGTTGGAAGTGTTGAGAGAAGTGCTCGAGGAGCAGATTCCTGCTTATCGGAGCAAAGAAGCGCCGTGAACATCTCCCACGATTCGTTTGCAGTTAGGGGTGTTATAGAGAACATTAGGAGAATTTAAGTATCATGAAAGTTCTCGTCACCGGTGGAGCCGGCTACATTGGAAGCGTTGCGGTTGAATCTCTTCGGGCTGCAGGGCACGATGTGGCTGTTTTTGACAATCTCTACATGGGACATCGGGAAGCGGTCGACCCGGAGCTTACTTTTTTCGAAGCTGATCTCGCAGACCGGAAGGCAGTCGATGAGGCACTTGCCTCTTTTGCTCCTGATTCCATCATGCACTTCGCTGCCTATTCGCTGGTGGGGGAGTCAGTCGAAAAGCCATTCAAGTATCTGGGCGATAATGTCATGAATGGAATCAACCTGATTGATTCGGCGATCGAACATGGCGTGGAGCGTTTCATTCTTTCTTCCACCGCGAACCTTTTTGACGAGCCTGAGACGATTCCCATTTCAGAGACAGAGAGGCTTGTTCCCGGCAGTCCCTACGGGGAATCAAAATTCTTTCTTGAGCGGATTCTCCACTGGGCGAATCAGACAAAAGGCCTTCGCTATGCAGCGCTTCGCTATTTTAATGCCGCGGGTTGCACCGAAACGAGAGGTGAAGATCACGATCCTGAGACGCACCTGATACCTCTAATTATCCAGGTGGCATTGGGACAGCGTGAGAATATCAAAATTTTCGGTGATGACTACGACACGCCTGATGGCACTTGCATCCGTGATTACATTCACGTGTCCGACCTTGCACAGGCTCATATTCTCGCGCTCGAGGCACTCGTGGAGCATGAAACGCTTCATTATAATCTTGGTAATGGAAACGGGTTCAGCGTGAAGGAAGTCGTCGAGACGGTTCGCGAAGTGACGGGGCATCCCATTCCTGCGGAGACGACGCCGCGCCGGGCGGGGGACCCTGCGATGTTGATTGCTGATAGTCGAAAAGTGCGGAAAGAACTAGGTTGGGATCCTCAATATCCCGATTTGAAATCCATTGTTCAATCGGCCTGGGACTGGCATCAGTCGCATCCGGACGGCTATTGAGCCGGAAAAGTTCCGGCTGGAATAGGGACCCTTTTTTGATTTCCCAGTCGATGAGCACTTGCTAGGGTTGGTCTTATGAAGATTTCACGTAGAGCTTGGATGGCGGGTGCGCTGGGGGCGGGAGCAATTCCGTTGAATGATGCTTTGGCGGTAGCGGAAGCCTACCCGCGCAGTGGTTCAGCATTGAAGGTGGGTTTGGCTGCCTACTCTTTTCGCAGTCGCTTTGAATTCATGAAGGGCAAGCCTAACAAGAGTCTCACAGAAGGCGCGGAGCCGATTGATATGATTTCTTTCATCGAATGGTGCGCGTCTCAGGGCGTTGCCGGAGCTGAGCTGACGAGTTACTTTTTCGCCGACGATGTGGAGCCTTCTTACCTGGCCGAGTGTCGTCGTGTCGGGCACGTCAACGGGGTGGATATTTCCGGGACTGCGGTGGGAAATAATTTCTCTTATCCCCGTTCAGCGCCGGAGCGTGCCGAGCAAATGGATTATGTAAAGCGATGGATTGATTACTCAATGGTGATGGGCGCGCCGCATATTCGCGTTTTCGCAGGGAAACATCCCAAAGGCGTGAGTGGAGAAGACGCCGAAGCAAATGCGATCGATGCGTTGAGCGAGGCCGCTGAGTACGCCAGTGAAAGAGGTGTCATGCTCGGGATCGAGAATCACGACAGCATTTCGACAGCAGCCCGGTTGCTGCGTATCGTGAAAGCCGTCGATAGTCCATGGGTCGGCGTCAATCTCGATAGCGGTAATTTCATCGCGGATGATGTTTACGCTGAGATGGAAGCTTCGGCGCCGTATGCGATTAATGTGCAGCTCAAAACGGAGATCAAACTTGCCGGAGGTAAGAAAGAGCCGGTCGATATGGAGCGGGTCATCAATATTCTCAAGGACTCAGGATACGCAGGTTACGCCGTCCTTGAGTATGAAGAGGACAAGGATCCTTTCGAGCACATTCCTCCCATTTTGGAGAAGCTGCAGAAGCTTTGTCAGTGAGGCAGCCTTGTTGGAATTTGAGGAGAAATGAGACTCAATTTTCAAAGGTGGTTACTCCTCTTGCTTCTGCTTCTTTCCGGTGCGGGCACTGCCGCAGATCGTCCTAACGTGGTCCTTATCGTCTGCGATGATTTAGGGTATTCAGACATTGGGTGTTACGGGGGCGAAATCGAGACACCGAATCTCGACCAGCTCGCTTCGGAGGGGCTTCGATTCAGCCAGTTCTATAACGCGGCTGTCTGCATCATGACGAGGGCGGCTCTCTACACGGGGCTCTATCCGAGGCAGGGCAAAGGGGGATTGCTGCGGCCTCAGATGGCGACTCTAGGTGAAGTGATGCGGGAGGCTGGATATGCCACTTCGATGACAGGAAAATGGCATCTAGGGAGCGACCCTGAAAGGCAACCCATCAATCGGGGCTTCGACGAATTTTATGGGCTATTGGATGGGTGCAGCAGTTTTTTCAATCCGGCCAAGCCTGATCCCGATTTTTATAATGGGGGCAAGGTGCGGACTTTTGCTCATAACCAGAAAGTTCAGATCACTGATTTCCCCGACGACTATTATGCGACAGACGCCTTTACGGATCATGCGGTAAATACGATTAAGACTCTCGCCGGTGAGGAAAAGCCTTTCTTCATTAATCTCAATTACACAGCTCCGCATTTTCCACTTCATGCCCTGCCGGAAGACATCGCTAAATACCGTGGCAAATATGCCGATGGTTATGAGCATCTGCGAAAGCGTCGGTATGAGAGACTGATTGAGCTGGGAGTAATAGCGCCAACGACACGGCTGTCTCCGTCTGACTCGCCCAGCGGTTCTTTTCGTTATGATAACGAAATCGTGCCATGGGTAGATCTCGACGTGCCGACGCGGCTTCGAGAAGAGGCTCGAATGGAAGTTTACGCGGCGATGGTTGACCGAATGGATCAGGGGATAGGTAAAGTGCTCGTTTCTCTGGCGGAAACGGGATGCGAGAAGAATACGCTCGTCATTTTCTTTTCAGACAATGGAGGATGTGCGAGCTGGCCGACGCCGGCAAAGGAGCCGGGCTTTTTCGAATACAACAAGGGGATTCCCGTTGGGGATCCACGTGGTTATGAGTTTGTGGGCAAAGCGTGGGGCTGGGCTCAGAATTCGCCCTTCCGGAAACATAAAGTTTGGCCTTACGAAGGTGGCATTGCTACTCCGATGATAGTCAAGTGGCCCGCCGGTATTACCGGAGGGGGAATTACTCATCAGCCGGGACATCTCGTCGACTTAATGCCGACACTTCTGGAATTGGCAGAAACCGAATATCCTGAGCAACGAGGTGGACTGGCGATTCCTCCTATGGAAGGTCACACGCTCGTCCCTGTTTTTAAGGGAAAAGAGAGAACACCTCCGGAAAGCTTCGCCTGGTCATTTCTCAAAAATCACGCCTATCGCGAAGGGGACTGGAAAATTATTTGGAATGTCAGTCCACCGCTTGAGGAAAGAAAATGGGAGCTATATAATCTGAAGACGGACCGTACCGAAATGGAGAATCTCGCTCACCAACATCCAGATCTGGTGAAAAGCATGGTCTCACGTTGGCAGAAATGGAGAAAGCGGATGGAGTTAGCCGGTGATTAGTCCAAGGGCTTGTTCTTATTGGTGAGGCTATAGAAACTATCTGATGAAAAGCGCGTTTCGATATTGACGAAGGGATGCCCATTTTGTCTCCTGTAGGGCCACTAATCTCTTCCGAATCTTTTGAAACTTCACCTTCCAGGCTGCAGCATGGCGATATGGGCGCTGTTCTCGTGGAGTCTGCATGCTCAAGACGAAGCGAACCCCGTCGACCCTGCAGCAGGAGTCGTTGAAACGGAGGGCCCTGCACAACTTTTAGATCGCGGGCGGGTTGCCTTTGCCGCGAATGATTTTGCGGTGGCTGAGGAGGCGCTGGAGAAATTTATTACGGACTACGGGGAAGCGGAAGAGGCGAAAGAAGCGGTTCGTGTGCATCGTCCTATGTTGGCAATCAGCAAGGTGGGGCTGAAGAAATTCGCTGAAGCGCTCGAATGGATTGATCTTTCTCTCGCGGATCCGAAACTTGATCGGCGACTCAGCGATGAGCTGAAGTTCTGGCGGGGGATTTGTCTTATGACCGGGGGAGAACTGGTGGATGCTCAGCATGCCTTTGGCGCTTATTGGGCAGATGAGTCGCATCAGGCATTCAAGCGCTATGAGGCTTTGCTACTCTTTGCAACCTTGTATATTCAGCAGGAATTCACGGTGGAGGCGGCCGATTTCCTCGAAGATCAGCAATCGAAAATCCGCAAGCCTGCCCCGGAAGCGGCCAGCAGGGCTGTCGTTCTTGAATTGTATGCGAGGCTTCAGGCCGATCAGCCTGACAAAGCGCTTGCGGTGATTCGGCGGGAATATGATTCGATGGAATCCATGACCCAGGTGATCAGTTTTCAAAGCCTCGCTTTGCAGCTTGGCTCGACCTTCATCGAGAATGAAAACTGGTATGATGCGATCACTTGCCTGCAGCGAATTTGGCCGTCCGCGAAGCTGATTGAAGCTCAGGGGAATCGAGTCAGGGAAATTGAGGAGCGAATTGCGCTGCTTGAAAAGCAGGAGAATACGCAGGGAGTCGTCTTCCAGCTCAAGGCAATTTTGAAGCGGGTTGAGCGGGAGTTAGCGAACTTTCAGAAGATGGAAAATTTCGACTCAGCGCTCCAGCTCAGGCTCGCTTTGGCATACAAGGGGTTGGGCCGTTATCGGGAGGCCGCACTCATCATGGAGGAAATGCTGAAAGTGATGCCGCCGGATTCGGTTGTCGAGAGTGCGACCCTTGCTCAGTTGCAATGCTGGATGGAAATCAAGCGCTGGCCCAAGGCGGTTGCGGCTGCGGAACAGTATGAGAAAGTCTTCGGTGCAGAGGCTCAGTATCTTACGACGGTGTTGTTCTTGAAGGCGGAAGCATTGCGGGAAGATCAGCAATATGGAACCGCTCAACTCGCCTACGGTGATCTCGTGGAACGCTTTTCGGGGGATGATTTCGCTCCGAAGGCTCTGTTTATGCAGGGCTTCCTCTATCTCCAGCAGGATGACAACGAGGGAGCACTCTATCAGTTCGACCAAGTTCAGCGAAACTATCCGAAGTCAGGCATGTCGCAGGATGCCGATTATTGGACGGGGCAGGCCTATTCGTTTTCGGGGATGTACGTGGAGGCCCGTGAACATCTCGAGGGATACCTCAAACGGCACACCACCGCGAAATACCTGAAGGAAGCCATTTTTCGTATCGCCGTTTGTACTTTTTCGCTCGCCGAGTATGAGGATGCGATTCGGTTGCTTGAAGGATTTGTCGAGGACTACACAGGCGATCCCCTTACCGATGAGGCCAACTTGCTGCTGGGTGATGCTTATTTTGGTCAGGGCGACACGGACGCAGGGTTTGCCTGTTATGAGCGTGTCAGGCCTTCAGCGGTTCGCTTTTTCGAGGAAGCATGGTTCAAAAAAGGCAACGCCTACAAGTTGCTCGAAGAGTATGATACGATGCGGGGGCATTTCGAGAAATTCGTTGCGGACTATCCTGACAGCAATCGAATGCCGGAGGCTGTTTACTGGGTTGGTTGGACGCACGTGAACGCGGATCAGCCTGAAAAGGCCCGGGAGATCTACTGGGATGTAATTGAGAAATATGGCGATGATCCGGAGCGTTACGGAGTTCTTGATGTCATTGCTGCCCTGCCAAAGGTATACAAGGATGAGGGAGAGGAGGGCAAAGAAGAGGTTCTCACGAAACTTCAAGTCATGAAGACACGTGCTTCTCTCGCGAAGGAAGCGACTCGCGCGGTTCGGGCCGGATATGGGAAGTCACTTATTGTAGGGAAGACGGAGACGGTCGTGGGTTCTAATGTCGCGGTTCGTTCGGAGCTTCTTGATATATTCAAATGGGTCGACCCGCAAAATCAGAATCCTGCGATATCCGTAGCGATTGCCGAGGCACAGCTCGCCGCCGGTAACCTGACAACCGCCAAAAATCTCTTTACTGAAATTCGCCGATGGCATCCGCGGGCAGTTCAAAAAGATCGCATCTTCCGTGCCCTTGGAGAGATTGCGGCAACAGAAGGGGATACCGAAAAGGCGATTGAGTTCTACGAGAAGTTTGAGCGTGAGGCGATCGCGTCAGCTCAGTTGGGTGCGGTGCGGATCGAGAAGGCGGGGATTCTCCGTGAGATGGGGAAGACACGGGAGGCGCTTGAAACGCTGGAGTCGGTTCTCGAGACGGGTGGCGTCACGGCACAGACGAAAGCTGAAGCGCTTTTTGATCTGGGACAGACTTGTGTGGAAGGAGGTGACTTGAAGCGGGCGATTGTTTATTTTGAGCGGCTCTACGTTGCTTACGGAAAATTCAGCGAGCTCAATGCCAAAGCCTACTGGGAGCGTGCCAATGCACTGGAGAACCTCGACCTGAATCGCGAGGCCCTCGAAACTTACGAAGAATTGGTGTCGCGCGCAGATCTGGCCCGATTTGAAGAAACGAAGAAGGCCGGCGAGAAAATTGCTCGATTGAAAACGCTGGTGCCACCGCTTGTTGAGCCTGTAATGGAAAAGGAGGAGGTTGATTTATGAGGCTCTCCCCGATCATTCTGCTTTCTTTCTCCGTTGCATCCATCGCGACCGGAGAAGACGTGATCTATTTGAAGACGGGTGAGTCAGCGATTTGTCGGATCGATGCGATCACTCCGAAGATAACTAACTTTACCCTGCTAACGGACCCCGGGCCGGCTAAGGGATCGGCACGCAGGACTGTCGCTACGGATCGAGTGGAATACTTCGTGTTTGGTTTTAAGCCGGGTGAAGAAGAGGTCTTCAAAAATCGCAGAAAGGAAAATTCGGAAGTGCTGGAAAAATGGTGGAATACCTGGTTTGCTCATTTGAGTCGCCGACGTTCTCGAACCGCTGCTTTTGGAAATGCTTTTGGTCATGCTCTGCTTCGTGAGGATCCTGATAGCAATGCACAGCGGGCTCTCGCTC
Source organism: Verrucomicrobiales bacterium (assembly GCA_028047635.1). Lineage (GTDB taxonomy): Bacteria > Verrucomicrobiota > Verrucomicrobiia > Verrucomicrobiales > DEV007 > Arctic95D-9. The sequence continues at coordinate 34,595 of JAOFXR010000016.1, read as the reverse complement.
TCTTCGATCGAATCATGGAACGCGCCTGGTCTGAAGACGATTTTGCCGCGGCAAAGCAGGGCCGGTTACGCGCTCTCATGGCGATGGGCGATCTCGAAACGGCGACCCACGAAGCTCAGTTGCTTGCGGGAGAAACGGAAGATCCCGGTCTCCTTATCGAGGTGAAGTATCTGCTTGCTCAGGCAGACTTCGAAACGCTGAAGTTGCTCGTTGAAGAGAACCCCAAATGGGAAGAGGACGATGAGGTGCGACCTGAGCGAAACCGTCTTTACCACATCGTTGTTGATCAGTTGCTTTGGTCTCATCTCTTTCATGCTCCCAGGGAGAACGAAGCGGCACGGGGGCTTTTTGGCGTTGCTGGAGTTTATCGTTTTTCGGACGAAGATGGCCTCGCGTTGGCCGCTTGTGAAGATCTCATTCAACTCTATCCCCGGACCGAATTTACATCGAGGGCCGTGGCTCTTGCCGAAAAAATAAAATCTCAAACTGTGCCTGACACTCCGGAAAAAGAAAAACCATGAACTCATTTTACCCTTCACGCCGATTCGCGGGAATCGGATTTTTCCTGATCGCCTTTTGCACTGCGATCAGTTCAGCCTTTGCCGAGGATGCGGCTGATGCCGGTGTCACTGAACAAAGCGTTTCCGCACTCGATCTCTATAATCAGGGAGGAAGTTTCATGCACATCCTCCTTGTGTGTTCGATCGGGACGATTGCCGTCGCGGTTTATTGTTTTGTGCAAATCAATCGAAAGAAGATGGCTCCCCCTGAAATGGTCGAACAAGTCAATCGGGCGATGGCGGCTAAAGATGTGGGGACTGCTTATAGCTCGTGTCAGGGAAATTCCAGTAGTTACGCCAAGGTGATGTCTGGTGCATTGCTGAAAGTGAATTTTGAGCGGGACCTCGCCAACAAGGCCAGCATGATGGACGCGGCAGCAGAGGGGCTCGATGAAGAAGAGCATCGCCAGATGGTCTGGGTGAATTATTTGAACATCTTTGCGACGCTTGCTCCAATGGTCGGTTTGTTAGGGACGGTTTGGGGAATGATTGAAGCGTTCGACAAACTCGCGACAACGAGTGGCGACGCGAAGCAGCTCGCCGGAGGGATTAAGATCGCGATGGTGACGACCGCTGGTGGTCTCATTGTTGGTATTCCGGCGATGTTCTTCTACTTCTTCTTTCGTGATAAATTGCAGGGGGTAATGACGACAGTGCAAAAACACGCGAGTTTTGCGATTGATATCCTCTCCGGCGAGATCCGGCTCGAAGGTGTGGTTCAGCAGGGAGCGGCAGCAGAGGCCGCTCCGGAGGCATCAGAAGATTCAGTAGAAAGTTAATTCATGGTGCGCCGACGAAAGAGACCTTTGGACGAGGTAAGTTTTCAGATCACTCCGATGATCGATATGACTTTCCTTCTCCTGATCTTTTTCATGGTGACTCAGAAAATCACCGAACAGGAATTAAATGTGCCGGTGAAACTGCCGGTCGCGCTTAGCGCGGCTCCGCCTCAGAAAGTTGAGCGGGATATTATTAACATTGATGGAGAGGGGAATTATTACATCGGCGATCGAATGGCCTCAAAAGAGGAGGTGCTTGCCCATCTCAAAGTGAAGTTCAAAGATTTTCCGCCGCTTCAGATTTATCTCAGAGCCGATCAGAACACTCCTGCGAAAAAGATTCGGGAGTTTGTTGAGATGGCGACTGAAGTCGGGGCGATTGACTTAATTTTTGGCGTTTATGGAAAACAGTAACCAAGGGGTTGACAGGGTTAGGTCGCTGACTCAGCAGGGTTAGATCAAGAATTTGAAATGAGACGAGTGAGAAAAAGAAACCACCAGACGGTGGAGATGCAGATGGGGCCCATGATCGATATGGTCTTCCTCCTGCTCGTCTTTTTCATGGTCTCGGCGAAACCGATCATTCCAGAGAGCGATATTCCGATGGGCCTTCCCGGTCAGGTTTCTCAAGAGGAGGTGGTCGATATTCCTGATGAGGCGAGAGTCATCATCGAGCCAAACGGGCAGATCGTTCTCAATGAGCAGCAGCTTGATACTCCGGGCGGAACGTCTCTCCCAGAGCTGCGGGCAGTTCTGGGGCGATTTCGTGTTTCGGCAGAAAATGCAGGGAGCGATGCTCTTGTCACACTTGCCCCTTACGACACCGTTCCGCATCAGCGGCTCGTGGATGTGCTTAATGCCTGTGCCGAAGCGGGTATCACAGGGGTTACTTTAGCCGGAGCAACTGACGAATCATGAGTGAAGTATCTCTTTCTCTCAATCCGGAAACCTCTCCGCCGAAGCCGCCTAAAAAGAAGCGGAAGAAACCGAGCGCGAGCGATCAGGAAAAGAGTCATCGGCGTGCGCTAATCAGCTCGATCATCATTGGCAGTGTTGTTGTTCACGTGATTGCTTTGGTGCTGTTCGGGCTTTGGACGGTAGCAAAGCACTTTACCCGACCGGAGGCGCGATTCGAGATGAAGAAGGTCGTCAAGATTCCCCCGAAGACGCCGGAGCATAAAATGAATGTCGCCAAACATGAGGCGATGACGCCCAAGCCGACTTTCAATGATAAGCTTATCAGCACCCGGCCGATTGATTTTGCGTTGCCCGATCTGCCTCAGGTGGACATGGATCAAATGCTGCCTCTCGATCCTTCGGAGCTGATCTCGTATCAGGTGAGCAGTCTCGTTGGTAGTGCTGCACTTGGTTCGGGCATGGGGACCGGCCTCGGCGGTGGCGGTGGCACTGGAAAGGGGATGAGCCTTTTCGGCGTTCCGGCTAACGGTGAGCGAATTCTTCTGCTGTTCGATGTCGCTATTAGTGTGGTGAACAAGGCGGAGGCATCCGGGATTCCTTTCGATAAAGTGAAAGAGGAAACAGTAAAATTTGTGGACTCCCTTCCGATCAGTTCGCAGTTCTCGCTGATTCAGTTCACTGGCAATTATATGCAATTCACCGACGAGCTTATTGCGGCGACTCCCGGGAATAAAAAGCTGGCGAAGCAATGGGTTGAGGATAAGTGGACCACCGCTGGCGGGCTCAGTTCTGCCGCGGCTGGTGTGACCCAGAATTTCCGCGGAGTCATTGGGGTTCTCGAGCGTGGCCTCGAGATGCGGCCTGATGTGATTTTTATCATTTCCGATGCGAGCTTTAACTGGCGCCCGGACGGTGGCAACGGATATCCCGCCGTGCCATATGATGAGTTCAAGAAGGTGGTTAAGAAAATTGAGGAGGAGTCACGAGGTGGAATTCCGATCCATCTTTTCGCTTTCCAGCCTCGTGATGAAGACGCCAAAGAACTCAGCCGGATCATCCGCAAGACGGGCGGTGAGTTCAAGGAACTCAAGGAAAAGTAGTAAATCTTTCTTTGGTACCTGCGAAATGTTGCTTATTGAGTGACTTTATCTCGTCGGCGGTTGTCTGGACTGACGCCCTCTTGTAGACGGCGAAATATAGACAGCTCTGAACCACATCTCCTCAATACTATGAAAGACAAAATAATGTTAACCCTGAACGACTCTCTCTCCGGCTTGCTGGGCGCTGCTGGTCCTTGGGTCCTCGCGTTGATTATCATCATCCTCGGTTACTTCTTTGCCAAGCTAATCGCAGGTCTCGTCCGCAAACTTCTTACCAAAACCAGCATCGATGACCGTCTCGCTAAGCTGCTCGGGCAGGACTGCGACGGATGCGAAAAAGGTGTCTCTAAGTTTGTCTTCTATCTACTGATGCTTTTTGTGGTCGTGTTTGCTCTGAATTCGGCAGGTAAGGGCGACGCAGTGAAGCCGTTGCAGAACATTCTTGATCAGATTCTTGGATTCATTCCGGGCGTTATTGCTGCTGCTGTGATTGGATTTGTTGGTTGGATTATTGCCACTCTTGCCAAGAATATTCTCGAGGGGGTTCTCACTGCTTCTAAAGTAGACGAGCGTCTCGGGCTTGGCGAAAATAAGCCTATCACTAATAGCGTCGGTCTTGTTGCCTTCTTTGGCATCATTCTTCTCATGCTTCCACCTGCTCTGGATGCGCTGAAGATGAATGAGATCTCTGAGCCGATCGGCAATATGATCGAGGACATCTTTGCTTATATTCCGTTTCTCTTCAGCGGTTTGATCATTTTTGCGATTACATATCTCATCGCTACCATCGTGCAGAAGGTTCTCGCTAACATCCTCGGTTCAATCGGAGTCGATGGAATTCTTCAGAAGTTGGGCTATAGCGGCGGCGATCTTGTCGCTGGCAAGCCTCTTTCATTGATTCTCAGCTATCTCGCGATGGCTACTATCCTCGTTACGGGAAGTGCTCAAGCAATCGAAGCGCTTCAGTTGGACTTTATCTCCAGCCTCTCCAGTGGATTTGTAGCGGGGTATTTTAATATTCTCGTTGCGGTGATTATCATCTTCGCCGGGGTATACCTTGCGAATATCGTTGGTCAGATGATCGAGCCTAAGAGCGCGTTCTGGGCCAAAGTAACTCGAGTTGCGATTCTCGTTTTCCTCGGTGCTGCTGCGCTTCAGAAAGCTGACATCTCAAGCCTCACTAACGAGACTTTCCAGTTTGCTATTACCGCGACAATCATCGCTGCTGCTTTTGCTACTGGTGTGGGCGGAGCGATTGCTCTTGGACTTGGCGGTCGTGATCGTGCCAAGAGTCTTCTCGATAAATTGAAGGGTTAACCTCAAATATTTTAGAAATATTAACTAATTCAGGGCCTTCGGCTAACCGAAGGCCCTGTTTTTTTGTCGCACAATTGCAAAAACGCGGTATTTTTGCCTTTGTAGAGTCAAAAGCTTTTTCTTAACTCTAATTTTTCCGTAATTTTTTTTTGAGTGTTATGAACCCGAAGATCTTCCGTTCCGTTCTGCTTCTGAGCAGCCTGTCGTTACTATTCACAGGCTGTAAGACCCAGAATGCTCCGCCAGTTGTCCAAGAACCGGTTCCTGTCCCGCCTGCCGGGTATGGAGAGCTTGCACCTGGAGCTGACGGGATTCCTCTTCCTCCAGAGCAACAGGGTGGGCGTTTTGGATACACTGGCAGTGATGCCGGGACTTCTCCCGCTCCACCAGCGCCTCCCAAGCCAGCTGATCCATCGAAGCCCGGTGTTAGGGATGTCCGGGACATGAATACGGCAGATTCGTCTGCTCCGAAGCCCCCCGAGCCAAAGCCGGATACTTCAACCAGCAAAAAGAAGGCTCCCAGTTCTTCGGAAATGCCTTACGCCAATCCAGTTCCCGGTAATCCGCTTGCTGTGACGTTGCCCGGAGGGAATTCCTCTCTGGGAAAAATTTCGATCGAAAAGTATGACTCATCAATGAATCCAACCGGCGAGCCTCTCAAGCGGGGAACGCAGGTCCAGATTCCTGATCCGAACAACCCCGGAAAGAAGATTTTCTTTAAAGTTCCCTGATGTCGGAAAGCGGGTTGCCTTTTCGCAGTGTCGCAGTGCTTGGGCCGGGGCTGATCGGAGGGTCACTGATCCTGGCGATTCGTTCGCGCTGGCCCGATTGCGAACTGAGGTGCTGGGCACGGCGCGAAGAGGCTGTTGTCTCTCTTCGTCAGCGCTTTGGTAATGCATTGTTGTCTTCCACTTCTGTAGCTGAGGTGGTCGAAGGGGCTGAATGCGTCATTCTTGCTATGCCAACTGGAGCCATGGCCGATGTCGTGGCTCAAATGAAACCCTTTCCAGATTCTCACGAGGTTATCGTGACCGATGTGGGAAGTGTTAAAGGCCCTGTGCAGCAGGAGATTGGGTCAATGATCACCGCTTTGGGAGCTGATTTTGTGGGTAGCCACCCTATGGCGGGTTCTGAAAAAAGTGGGCTCGATCATGCGGATGGAGATCTTTTTGAATCCGCGGCGGTGATCATGACACCAGAGGCGGTGCATTCTGAGGCATTAATCTCGAGGTTGCAGCGGTTTTGGGAAGGATTGGGGGCGGTGGTGTCGCGGTTGACGCCCACGGCCCATGATGAGCTGGTCGCACGAATCAGTCACCTTCCGCATCTCGTTGCTGCGGCCCTCGTAAGGTCTATGCTGAGAGATGATCCGGAGGCGGCGAAGTTCTCGGGAGGCGGGTTTCGTGATACCACCCGTCTCGCTGGCGGGCTTGAGTCAATGTGGACCGGTATTCTCGCGGACAATCAGGAAGCGGTGTCAGGCCAGCTTAGCACATTGATTTCCGAGCTGGAATCGTGGAAAGTGGCGCTCGATACCCTTGACAGGGAGCAGCTACAACGCTTCTTGTCCGAAGCTCGCTCACTTCGGGAAACCCTGTAATTTTCATCCTTTTTTAATCACTCATCTATTATGGCCGAACTTCGGGTCAAAAAAGTTAAAGATTTCTCAGCTGAGCTGAAAGTGCCCGGCGATAAGAGCATTTCGCATCGCTCACTCATGTTTGGTGCGCTCTCGAACGGGCCTTGCGAAATCACAGGATTCCTCGCGAGCGAAGATTGTCTTGCGACGATGTCTGCTCTTACCTCCATGGGCGTGAAAATCGAGCGACTTGGAGACAACGGAACTCACATTCGGATTCATGGCTGTCGGGGGGAGTTTCAGAAGCCTGAAAAACCGATCGACTGCGGAAACAGCGGGACAACGATGCGCCTGCTTGCGGGAATTCTTGCCGGCCAGCCTTTTGAGTCAACACTTACCGGAGATGAGTCGCTTTCGAAAAGGCCGATGAATCGTGTCGCAATCCCCCTCGAGAGAATGGGGGCACGGATCAAAGGGCGCGGAGATCGTGTCATGGCGCCTCTCGTGATTACGGGCCGCGAAAAGCTGACACCGATTCAGTATGAGTCACCGGTTGCCAGTGCTCAGATTAAGAGTGCGATTATGCTCGCGGCTCTGAAGGCTGACGGGAAAACAACAATCACAGAGCCTCATCCGTCTCGAGACCACACCGAGAGGATGATGAATTACCTTCTTGTAAAGAATATCCGGGAAGGTGACACCGTGTCGATCTGGGGTGGCCAAATTCCGGAGTCACGCGACATCGTCGTTCCCGGAGATATTTCGAGCGCTGCTTTTTGGATTGTTGCTGCTGCAGCGAGAAAGGGCGCGCGCCTTTTGATCGATAATGTCGGATTGAATCCCACTCGAATTGGCGTTCTCAGCGTCATGATTCGGATGGGCGCTAAGATTATCGAGAGAATCGATGAATCCGGTTGTGAGCCAATGGGCTCGATTGAGGTCGTGGGCGATGGGCTCAAGGGAACAGAAATTGGCGGGAGTGAAATTCCCACTCTGATTGATGAAATTCCTATCCTTGCTGTCGCTGCGGCGTTAGCGGAGGGGAAGACTGTGATCAAGGATGCGAAAGAGCTTCGCGTGAAAGAGAGTGACCGTATCTCAGCGGTGGCGGAGAGTCTTCGCCGTATGGGGGTTCCTGTTGATGAGTTTGCTGACGGCATGGAGATTACCGGCGGCCAAAAGCTGAAAGGCGCTGAAATTAACTCTCTTGGTGATCATCGTATTGCCATGGCGTTTGCGATTGCCGGACTGTTTGCTGAAGGCGAAACGGTGATTAAGGGGGTCGAGTGCATCGAAACCTCGTATCCCGGTTTTATTCGCGAGCTGAAACAGCTTCAAGCCATGAGTCGGTAATTTTTTTAGGAAAGAGCTGCAAATCTTTAAGATTTGCTCGAATTATCGCTTTTTTCTTGTCGGAAATCCAAAAACTTGGTTTCCTTTCGCGCTACAGAGTTGCTCAGAGCCCTGTAAATACGGTGTAAATACATAGTATGGTCAAATAATTGGCCAAAAATGCAAAATAGGCTTGTAAAGCTTTTGTATTTCTTTAGGATTTACATTGTAAAACATGAAATCGACCGGCTTTGGAAGGCTAAGGGTTTCGGTTGTCTTTTAAATTACAATTCTCCATCCCAATGAAAATCCCTAAACATCTCAAGTCAGGAAGATTTTTGCCGAAGAGTCGCAAAGGTGTCGCGCTGGTGACAGTGCTCACCGTGATGTCTCTTACGACGATTCTTGTTATGACATTTTTCTCGTTGGCTACCAGCGAGCATAAGGCATCTAACACTTATTCGCATGGTGTTCAGGCACAGCAGATTGGTGAGCAGGCGGTAAATATGGTGATTGCTCAGATTCGTGAGGCTACTACCGCAGGAACGACAATCGCGTGGGCTTCTCAACCCGGAGCGATTCGGAGATGGACTAACGGTTCCGGAGATAACGAGGAGTTTGCTTTTAAATTATATTCCGATGAGGAGATGAAGACTCAGGACTGGAATACATTCCAAGAGGATTTCACGGACGCGCGGAACTGGTCTACGATGCCCGCTCATTATGTTGATTTAAATGAGCCTATCATCCGGGGGCAGAAAGTTTACTACCCTATCGTGCATCCCCTTGCTGCGGATGAGCCTGCCTGGCCTAAGGCGATCGGGGAAGATGACGCGGGAGTCGAGGGATTCAGTTACAACAGGCGTTCAGGCAAGACGCTAAGTGATGGTGGGGAGTTTGGCAATAAGGCGGCCGCGGTAGCGGGCGCCAACGGACACGTCGCAATGCCTGTCAAGTGGATCTACCAACTTGAAGATGGGACGCTCGGTGTCATGGCCGGTAGTGGTGGCAGTCAAGCGGCCTACACTTTTACCCCGATCTCAGGCTCAGGTGTCGCAAATGAGTCCAATCGTATTGTGGCACGCTTTGCATACTGGGCGGATGATGAGACTTCCAAGTTAAATATCAATACCCATGCGGGCGGTTTGGCCTGGGATGTGCCGAAAGCGGGGGGAGCGATCGATATGGACATGGGTAGATTCCAACCTGCTCAAAAAGAATGGCAGCGATATCCGGGTCACCCTGCGTCAGTTCACCTCGGTCCGGCCCTGGCACCGGGGATTCTTGATATTGTGAACGATCGGGATGCGATGGAAATGCTCTATCGAGTCGTCCCCCGTGTTGTTGGCGGTGGTTCGCAGTCAGGGACTCGCTACATTGATACACGGCTTGAGTCGGAGGCGAATGGGCTGGTTCCTGATAATGAGCCCCTATTTCCTTCTCTTGATGATGTCGTGATGCGGTCTGATCGTGAGCCTCATGAGTATCCAGACGCAGAGGGTAATCCGGTTCCTGCGGATAAGTTGAGTGAATATCTCGAGCGAGCTAAATTCTTTGTTACGGTGAACAGTCGGGCTCCCGAGACTAATATGTTCAATCTTCCCAAGGTGGCTATTTGGCCTATTTACGATGCGGCATACACCAGTGGCGATTACAAAACTCACCTGACTCCATTTGATCGACTCATTCATTACTGTGCATCGATGGGGCAGGCAACGGGCTCACAGTATCCACGGCATGAGTATATTTTTAAGCGTAAGGATGCAGATAGTAATTCCGCCGATTATGCGAACATTCCAAGAAACCGAGAGCTTTACGCTTATCTCGAAGGGTTGATGGGAGATAACATTCCCGGATACGGAGGTTCTTTTAGTAGCAGATATGGGGCTGATGAGTCCCGTCAGATTCTGACTCAGATTTTTGACTACATTCGCTGCACCAATCTGCACGATGACTCGATATACGGCGCTGATTTTGGAAGGGCTTATCAGGAAGAAAACACTGCCGATCACATCACTTACACGAATCCTCGGAATAAGAAGAACAAGCAAGTCGGAATGAAGGGCCACGGGCAGGTAGTTCCCATTGAAATCGGAGACTCGAAAGGATTTGGTCGTTTCTACAGTCTCGGGGGAGTGCAGGTTCAGGTGATTTCCTGTGCTGAGCCAGGGGATGCCGCTTTGCCTTCGCACATGGGTGCTCGCAGTTATCGTGGGCGGAATGACGTCCAACCGTCGAGCCAGCCTATCTATATGAATTTCCCTCCGATTCCAGCGGGTGTGCCGCTTTTAGGTGAGCCGGGGCACACTGATGCGAATGACCCGGCTTGGCTTACTCAATTGAAAATGCAGGACCCTGTTCGCTATGCGGCTGCTTTTGAACCCGCGAATTGGAATTGGCAGCTCGCCTACCTAGATCCTCAGTACTTTCAGAGCATTGTTCCGCTGAGCGGCGGGACGATCGGGGCGCGGACTAATGATCCCGGTGCAGTTAAATTCCGGCGAAGCTCGTTGAGTATTGCTAGCTATATGGCTGGCAACACTCGGTTGAATCAGAATGAGCAGCTAATTCAAGCTGTGTTGCTTTTCAATTTGTTCACACCTAGCATTGGATGGGGGTCGATTAATCCGGACATGGAAATTAGACTCTCTATCGATGGAGGTTTCCGTTTTACCTCGAGTGGAAGCGGTGGGTTTGGTGCTAGTGTTCCTTTTATTGGGTTTGCTCAGAGCGCTTCTCCGAATTCTTGGGTGTTTTCAACTAATGCGACCGATACAGCGTGGGGTGGAAGGCGCTATGGGGGCTTGATGCCTTATGAGTTTTTATTGAACGCTCCGTGGGGTGTAACTAGAACCATTTTGAACGATTATTTGGGATTGGGGGCATCTAATCCGAGTCGCCATGGTGGCCGTGGGCGATTTACTTACCTTGATCGGGGGTATGAGCGCATTCCCCAGGCCCTTGCTGATTCAAAATATAGGGATCGCGCTAACGTTGGGGATCCAGATCGCGTCGCCAATGCTTATCGGTATGATCTCGTGACAGTGCCTTTTAAAATTAATGGTGCCTCCGGCCCTCCGGGTTCAACAATTGGGGCATTTAATCCAGGGGCTGTAAACTTTACGGGGGGGGACCTCACCTTTGAGTTTTTTCACGGAGGGGACGCTTCCGAAGGATCACAAGCGCAAAACAGCGATGTAGGCGAAGACGGAGGCGAGTTGGTTCAGACCGTAACGGTGAATGTGCCGAACTTTGACTTTACCGATTTGACAGGTCCTCAGAAAGCACCCGTGGTATGGAACGGCAGTGAAAACTACTACACGAGGTCGAACGGGGGGTATTACAACGAGTTTGATATTCTTTCGAAGGATTCTTTCTCTTTCCTTGAGCGGAACAGTCTAGGCATGGATCCGGGAAATCCTGTAACCACAGCGAAAACACGGGTTTCTATTCAGGAGGAGGGCATGACCAACGTGGCGGCCAATGGCAGATTTGCGCATATCAGCGTCCATGCAAGGCCGAGCCCTTTCTCAAGATCTGATTTGGTTCAGTCAGTAGAATTAAAGCATGGCGATGCCCGAATCGTGGCAGCTCGTAAGACGGTAGGCGCGGACGAGGTCTTTGCTCGTCATCGGCTCTATGGGGACCAGCCGATGGCGCACTCTGTCACCAACGCGGTCGGAAATGACTATGATGGTGCTACTATTGAGAGCGAATACTTGATTTTGCCGAACTTGCCTAAGGTCCAGGGTAGGGCTCCCTACAACAACAGGGCGCCCCTTCCTTTCGGGGTAGAGCTTTCAAGCGAGGTTCAGTTGTATGGCGATTATGATAATGGGTCAGGCCTGATGATCGATGGTCCTTATATCAACAAGCCTGATGAGGGCAATACTCACTCGTTAAAAACTAAATATGCGCGTGAACTGCAAGGGCATTGGGAAGAGCGAAGGAATTACGGCGAGTTTCCCTATTTTAACCGGGATTGGTTGCATGAAAGTGGCGGTCCCGCTTATTTCTCGCCGAACCGAATCGTTTCGGGTCCTGGTATGTTTGGTTCTTTGCCTACGGGAGTCGTTAATGACATTCCGTGGAGAACCTTGTTGTTCCGTCCCAATACGACTGGTCCTGCTGGTTTTGCCAGCCACCCCGGAGCGCGTAATCCACCTGACCATTTGATCATGGATATGTTCTGGATGCCAGTGGTTGAGCCTTATGCTATCAGTGAGCCACTGTCGACCGGAGGAAAAGTAAATCTCAACTGTGAGCTGGTTCCATTCCTTCATATCGAGCGAAATACGGCTTTGCGTGGGGTCTTTCGCTCCGAGTTCCTCTTATGTGTACCGAACATTTGGCACGTTGATTACAAGCATAATCATGGGCGGGGACGTGGCTATCATTGGAGAGATGCTCCTTATGACGGAAAACTGCAGAGCAAGCGTCTTCGGGCTACTATTGTGGACGATCCAACACTTGATCAGTTCTATACTCGTTTTAACAACGGGCAGAAAGCATTCAAGTCTTCATCGGAGATTTGCGAGATTCATTTGATTCCAGAAGACTTGTCGTCTCGCCTCGATGACGGAAGCGGTGACGGAGGCGGTGGCAGAAGCCGTGGCGGTATCGGCACTTACACTCCTTCTGTTGCGCAGATGGAGAGTGGCAAGTATTGGCAGGACCATTCTTTGGTTGGTGATAACTCTCGCGAGAGGCCTTACACTAATATTCAAAATCGCGTCACAACGAAATCCAACACGTTCAAGGTTCACTTCCGAGCGCAGGTGCTTAAGCAGGCTCGTCGGGAAACGGCTGCTGAATATGGCGATTGGCGGCCGGAGTTGGATTCGGTCGAGGCCGAATACCGAGGCTCTTCCATTGTGGAGCGCTTTGTGGATCCGAACTCAGATGAGATTATTGATTTCGTCAATAACCGGGGAGAATCGCTTGATAGCTTCTACCAGTTCAGGGTGGTAAACCCGAGACGCTTCGCGCCGTAATCTGACATTAAAATTGACTCGTATGAAAAATATCTATTCAACGCGCAGCAAGCGTCACAGGGGGTTTAGCCTGGTGGAGGTGACCATTGCGATGGCTATTGCCTCGGTCGCTCTAGTAACATTGATGGGGTTGATTCCGCAAGGAATGGACACGATGCGCGAGGCTGGTGACACGGCGATCGAGGCGCGTATTCACCAGCAGGTTTTGAACGAGCTGCAGTTGACTCCGTTTGATGATTCGGCCGGAAATTCCCTTCTTGATACCTATTATGACGGCTTGGAGATTTATTATGATTCCCAGGGGGAAGAGATGAGTGATAGTAGGAATCAAGCGGGCGCAATGGAGGACAGGCGGCGAGGAAGCTTCGCTCACATCTACACTGCCCGGGTTTCGGTGCCCAGGCTGTCAGGCGGGAAGATGCCTGAATCAGTTGGTGGTAGTAATTACTCGGGCTACTCTTTTGGCGGTATGGATGTGAATGGTAACATTCGACCTGTAATCGTGGAAATTACCTCTGCTGCGGGGAGTGATCCTAACTTCGATTGGGATGCCGATGAAAATGCAAGAGTGATACACTCCTATCAGAGTGTAGTTGTCAAAATGGGCAGGGATCTGAGTGCGACCTCTAATTAGAAAAAATGAATTTATCACACAGAAGAAAGAAGGCGGGCTCCAGATCGAGAGGTTTCTCATTGATTGAGTTGATGGTGTCGATGGGGATTTTGTCGGTTTTGATGCTAATGATGACAGCTCTCCTGGATCAGGTCCAAAGGAGTTGGCGTTATTCGGAGAGTCGTATCAGCCAGTTTCGCGAGGCCAGGGTGGCATTTGACCTGATCACCAAAAACATCGGTCAGGCCAGTTTGAATACTTATTGGGATTTGAACGATGACGATAATGACGGACTTGTGGATGGTTATTTCAAAACTTCGGAGCTCCACTTCATTACCCTTGATGCGGCTACGATGAATGGTACGGGGGAGCAGCAAGGGGTCGGGCATGCTGTCTTTTTCCAGGCTCCCTTAGGGTTTTCGACTGATTACCGAAATCTCAACAATCTCTTCAATGGGCGTGGTTACTTTGCCTCTTTTGGTAGTGATCGTCTCTATCGCCCTTCGTTTATCAACTCACCGCCCCGCTATCGTTTTCGGATCATGGAGTTCCGGCCTCCCGCGGAATCGAATCAGGTTTTTGAGGACGGTAAGGAGGAGCGCATCAACAATTCTCCTCAAGAATTTACGGAGTGGTATAAGCAGAGCCTTTCGATTGGGCAGGGAAGTTTTGAATCCCATTTAAACCCTCTGGCAGATAATATTATTGCCTTGGTGATTTCCCCGCGGGACGCACTCGAGTCAGCGGTGGGCTCAAGGGATGCTACTTATAGCAATATTGCGCCTAGTTACGTATTCGATTCGAATAGCACCGATCCTTCTTTCGAGGGCTATTCTCAGCAAGTGCCGCCGCTTTTGCGCATTACCATGATTGCTATTGATGAAGCTTCGGCAGTGAGATTTGAGAATGGGACGACTATGCCGAATGAGTTCCGTGACGCAACGCAAGGGCTCTTCAAGAGCACTAGACAGTATAATGACGATATTAGAGCGCTCACGCAGACGTTGAACGATCAAAAGATAAATCATAAGGTGTTTAGTTCTCTTGTGATGTTGAGAAGCTCAAAATGGGGCAGCTAGACTTTTACTTTTACTAGAATGAATATTGACAGATATATCGGGCGGAAGGCGTTTTCGCTTATCGAAATGATGGTCGTGCTTGGGGTGGTAGGTTTGCTTCTCGCCTTTGCCGCACCTAATCTTTTCAGTTTGCTCACCTCGAGCACCTTGTCAGGTGAGGGGACTGTGCTGCGAAATCAGTTCACGTATGCTCAGCAAATAGCAGTTTCTAAGAGTGCTGATGTTGAAGTTCGATTTTTCAGGTATGCTGATGAGTCAGCGGCTCAGTTGGATGAGCGCTTTCGCGCTTACCAGCTTTTTCAATTCAATCGCGAGGGCGACATGGTCCCTGTCAGTACTTTCTTTCGGATCAAGACCCCTGTGGCTGTTCATGAGGATAGGACTACCATTCTCAATACGGGAGCCAGTTCGGGGAATCAGAACGATCGTAAATACGGTTTTATCGCTCCTTACGAATCGGTTGCTGATGCGCCTGTTGGACTCGGTGGGGCGATGGTTCCCTGTCCGTACGTTGCGTTTCGCTTTCGTCCAGATGGATCAACCGATCTCCCCTTTAGAACCTCTCAGGACGACACGTGGTATTTGACACTTGTTCAGGGAGAGGGTGCATTGGCAGAAAGTGACCCGGCGAACTTCGTGTGTCTTCAGGTGAACTCATACAACGGTCAGGTAACGGAGTTCAGGCCTCAGGCGTCCGGCAATTAGTCCGGAGATCTCTCGCGATCATGAATCGGGGTGAACGCCATTTGAGCGACAATCATCGGGGCTAATTGTCGCCCCGGTCATTGCTCTCGCGGTGAGCCGGATTTTGGACGCGCCTCCCCGCTTTTCTCATTTTTTTGCACTTGATCGGAAAGTTTTGTGTCATCTACAAAATTCTCCTAAAAATCGCTTGTGAAATTTTTCACAAGCGATTAAATAGAGCCATCTTTACTTCGAGATGGGCAACATTTTTCCACGTTGGACAAACCTAATTGCGGTCAAACTCCTCGTATGTCTGGGAGCTCTTGGCACGTGCGTTATCGCTGTGGCATGGTATTCATGGACACCGAAATACACCCGCGTAGGCTACATGCCGCAGCAGCCGATTCCTTTTGATCACAGTCTTCACTCTGGCCAGTTGGGGATGGACTGTCGCTACTGCCACACACACGTTGAAAATTCGCTTCACTCGAATATCCCGGCTGCTCAGGTCTGTTGGAATTGCCACGGCACGGGTAAGGTGAAGTCCGATTCTCCGAAGCTTGAGCCTTTGCGACAGGCGATGGATGAAAATTACGAGAATTACACCGGTGAACCAATCAAGTGGGTTCAGATTCACAAAACCCCTGACTACGCCTACTTCAATCACTCGGTGCATGTGAATCGCGGAGTGAGCTGTGTTGAGTGCCATGGGCGCGTCGACGAGATGGCCGTAGTGTATCATGCGGAGCCTCTTAGTATGTCTTGGTGTCTCGACTGTCACCGCAATCCGGCCGAGAACCTGCGGCCACTTGACCAGATCACGAATTTGGACTGGGTAGCGGAGGATTTGGATAAGGACCAATTTTACGCAGAGCTCGCCGGTAAGACCGGAGCTAAGGCGGAAGAGCTTAAGGCGGCCGATGAAGGAAAAGAGTGGAGCCGTGAATTGATTGGGGCTCACCTTAAAGAGGCTTGGCAGATTCATCCCCCACAGGATTGTTCAGCATGTCACCGATAGGGTGAAGGGAGCAATTCGGAACGATTTATACTTATTTGAATGAAGCGAAAGTGGAATCATCCTGCAGAAACTGAGAGCTCACGGGCTCACTGGAGAAGCCTTGGGGAGCTTGAGGGTTCGAAAGAATTTGAAGGTTGGCTCGAGCGTGAATTTCCTCAGGGGGCTCAAGAGCTTGAGCTTGATGAGACTTCGCGACGCAGCTTTGTGAAGTTAATGGGAGCTTCGACGGCTCTCGCTGGTTTTGGTGTTGCCTGTAAGCGTCCTCTGCAGCACTTGGTCCCCTACAACGAGCACGTCGAGTGGGTGATTCCGGGTAAAGCGCTTTACTACTCTACGGCGAAACCCCGCTTGAGCGGTATCGGTTGTGACCCTCTTGTCGTCACTACTTTTGAGGGTCGCCCTACCAAGGTCGATGGAAATCGTCTTCATCCTGCTGTCACCGGTGGTTCATCTGCGATTACTCAAGCTTCAGTGCTTGATATGTATGACCAGGATCGCTCGCGTGGCTATTTCGAGGGTGGTAAGCCTTCAACCGCGGAAGCCTTCAATACAGCTGTTTTGGCTCCTCTGAGGGCAGCGGCTACAGGTGAAAAGTTGGGGTTGGTCTTGTCGCAGTCGACGTCTCCCACGCGCCACGCGCTGATCAAAGAGGTTCAGGCGGCATTTCCAGGGGTGCGCTTCTATGGGTATGGTGCGCTGGACGAGGTTGGTAGTCGTGAGGCTGCGGATTTGGTTCACGGCAAAGGGGCTGTGCCAGTGGTTAATTTTTCGACGGCGAAGCGCGTCTTGTCGCTCGATTGCGATTTTCTCGGTGATGAGGTGATTGGCGAAGATCCCCTGCGTGAATTTGCTTCGACTAGGAATGTTGAGAAAAATCCTGACATTAGCCGTCTTTACGTGGCTGAGTCGGCGTTTACTCTAACGGGAGGAATGGCGGATCATCGCTATCGCACTCCTGCTTCACAAATCTTCCCGATATCAGCTCTGATTGCGGCCGAGGTGGCTACGCTTTCAGGTGATGTGGCTCTTGGGGTGCTGGCAAAAAAGGCGCTCAAGAAGGCAGTCCCGTCTGTTTATCGCCTTGATTGGATTAAGGAGTGCGCGGCTGATTTGTTCGCTTCCAAAGGAGCTTCAGTAGTAGTGGCCGGCGGTCGCCAGTCCGCTGCGGTCCATGCTCTGGTTGCTGCCATCAATAATGCGCTCGGAGCGTTTGGTGGGATTATTTCGGTGCGTAAGCACGTGCTTCCTGGGCTTGCTGATGTGGCTGCTTTGGCGTCTGATCTGAAGTCCGGCGCCGTCGAAACTTTGGTGGTGATGAATGAGGGGGATCTCGCTTTTGATGCTCCTTCTGATCTGGAGCTGAAGAAGCTTCTTTCCAAGGTGCCGACGCTGGTTCAACTGGGATTTTCGAAGAATCAAACGACGAAGCTCGCTGACTGGCACGTTCCGAAAACGCATTACCTCGAGACCTGGGGTGATTGCCTCAGTCTTTCCGGGGTTTACTCGGTTCAGCAGCCCATGATCAATCCGATGTGGGGTGGTGTTTCTGATGATGCCTTTCTTCTTTCTCTCCTCGCTGATGATGCTTCACAGGAAGCGCTTCTCGGGCGAGTCAAAAAGTCTTTCGCATCCGCAGGTGGTAAGAAGTGGAATGATGCCCTCCGTGATGGTTTTGCGGCTGAGGTTGAGATGGCTCCTACGGTTGCGGCGGTGAACGTGGCCGCTGCGGCTCCATTGGTTGAGGGGGCTGAAATCTCTGATCTTCCTCATGAGGGGGGTCTCGAAGTATCTCTCGTCTCTGGCAGCGCCACCTATGATGGCCGTTTTGCCAACAATGGGTGGCTTCAAGAGGCGCCTGATCCCATCACAAAATTGACTTGGGATAATGCGGCGCTCGTCAGTGTTTTTACGGCGAAGGCTTTGGGGCTTGAGAACGAGGATCTCATCGAGATTGTTTCAGGTGACCGCAAGGTGATTGCTCCGGTATTGACTGCTCCCGGTCATGCTGATTTTGCGATTACGATTGCACTCGGATATTACGGGAATCTTGCTGAAGGAACGGTTAGCAAAGGTGTGGGCTACAATGCGTATCCATTGATGACCTCTAATCAGTCTTATGTGGTAGGTGGTGTGACGGTTCGCAAGGCGGGCGGCACCAACCAGTTGGCATTGACGGCTGAGCACTACAGCATGGAAGGTCGTGCCATCGCCCGTGAAGGCACGGTTGAGATGTATAAGGAGCACAGCGATTTCGCTGGCCATCAGGGAATGGATCATCATATCCCTGAAAATATGTCTCTTTACGAGGGCGCTGATTACGAAAACGGCGGAACTCAGCCCGAAAATCGGTTTATCAAGCAGCTTCCGGGGCATGAATTCCGTGTCGATCCACTTCATCAGTGGGCGATGACCGTCGATCTCAATTCGTGTATTGGTTGTAACGCTTGCGTCATTGCCTGTCAGTCTGAGAACAATATCCCGATTGTTGGTAAAGATCAGGTGCTTGCGGGTCGTGAGATGCATTGGATTCGGATGGATCGCTACTTCACCAGTCCGAAGGACAATGAGGTGATTTCTGAGCGAGGTGGGCCTCTTGATTATCTTGTTGGTGCTGAATCTACGAAAGACACTCCCGGCAAGCGAACGGTCGATGATGATCAAATTGAGATGATCTCGCAGCCTGTTGCTTGTCAGCAGTGTGAGAGCGCTCCCTGTGAAACGGTTTGTCCGGTAAATGCTACGGTTCACACCTCTGATGGTTTGAACGCGATGACTTACAATCGCTGTATCGGGACACGTTACTGCGCGAATAACTGCCCTTACAAGGCGCGTCGTTTCAATTATTACGATTACAACAAGCGCCCGATCGATAAGATTGAGTTGGGACCCCTTGCTCCTGCTGAAGGGAATGCGACGACCACTCAGCAGTTGCAGAAGAACCCGAATGTTACGGTTCGTATGCGCGGTGTTATCGAGAAGTGTACCTATTGCGTTCAGCGGATTAGTGCTGCGAAAATTGCGGCGAAAGCGGCAGCCCGCGACTCTGATGATGTTCAGGTGAAGGCGAACTCGTTTACAGTAGCGTGTCAGGATGCCTGTGGAGCTGAAGCGATTTCGTTTGGTAACCTGAAAGCGAAGGGCGATAAAATCAATGATGCGAAGAAAAATCCTCGCAACTACGACCTTTTGAAGTATATCGGCACCCGTCCGAGGACGAGTTATCTTGCTCGTATTAAGAACCCGAATCCAAAGATGCCGGGTGCTGACCAAATCGGCACAGTGACATCGAAAATGCACTGATCCGAGGATCCGGAATTTTGACTATTTGATCAACCATGGCAGATACCAACACAGCAAAGATGGACGTCCACCCTACGGAAGTAGAAGGTGTCGTTCGTGAGCCCTTGGTGCTCAATAACCGATCTTTGGGATGGATAACGGACCGAATTTGCGGGATTGTTGAAAATCGCCAGCCGTTTATTTGGTGGGTGCTTTTCGTTCCTGCTGTCGCACTTTTCAGCTGTCTTCTCTTCACGCTTGTCTACCTGGTTTCGACTGGTGTCGGTGTGTGGGGAAATAACCAGCCGGTTGCGTGGGGGTGGGCGATTGTGAACTTCGTTTTCTGGATTGGTATCGGTCACGCTGGAACCTTGATTTCAGCGATTCTGTTTTTAACCCGTCAGAAATGGCGGACTTCGGTGAATCGCGCATCAGAGGCGATGACGCTGATTGCGGTGATGTGTGCGGGTATTTACCCGGGTTTCCACGTCGGACGTTTCTGGATGGTCTGGTTCCTGGCGCCCATTCCTAATGCGAATGCAATCTGGCAAAACTTTAAAAGCCCACTTCTTTGGGACGTGTTTGCTGTTTCGACTTATTTTACAATCTCGGTGATCTTTTGGTACATCGGCCTGATCCCTGATCTGGCGACACTTCGGGATCGTGCGAAGAAGAAAGTGCCAAAGTTCCTCTACGGCTTTTTTGCTCTCGGCTGGCGTGGTGGTAACCGTCACTGGCGTCACTACGAGATGGCTTATCTTCTTCTCGCAGCACTTTCGACGCCGCTCGTTCTCTCAGTTCACTCAGTTGTCTCGTTTGACTTTGCTACCTCAATTGTTCCCGGATGGCACACGACGATTTTCCCTCCCTACTTTGTAGCCGGTGCGGTCTTCGGCGGGTTTGCGATGGTGCTGACTTTGATGCTTCCGGTGCGCAAGCTCTATGGCCTGGAGGACATGATCACCCACAAGCATGTGGATAACATGACGAAGATCATTCTCCTTACCGGAACGATCGTTGGATACGCTTACATCATGGAGCTGTTTATCAGTTACTACGGTGCGAACAAATATGAGACCGATGCTTTCCACATCAGAATTCTCTCAGGTCCTTATACATGGGCCTACTACTGCATGTTTTTCTGTAACGTCATTTCACCCCAGATCTTCTGGTTCAAGTGGGCGCGTAGCAATCTCTGGGTCGTCTTTATCGTTGTTAACTTTGTGAATATCGGAATGTGGTTTGAGCGTTTCGTGATTATCCCGACATCTATTGCCCGTGACTTTCTGCCGGGGCAGTGGGGCTATTATTCTCCATCCTGGGTTGAGAAGCTGATGTTCCTCGGGACATTCGGGATGTTCATGATGTTGTTCCTTCTCTTTATTCGCTTTCTTCCGGTGATTGCCGCAAGTGAAGTGAAGGGTGTCTTGCCGGAGTCTGATCCCCACTATCCGGAGTGGAAAAAGTTGCGTGAAAAACGTCGCAGGTCGGAGAGCTAGTCTATCAATTTTAAAAATACGGGAACCGTGAGTGATTCATCAGTCAGTTCAAAAAACCTTTTCGGGTATGTCGCAGAATTTGCCAATGCGACGGATCTCTATCATGCCGCCGAAAAAGTGCGCGATGGGGGATTTAACCGTTGGGACGTCCATACGCCTTATCCCGTTCACGGCATGGACCATGCGATGGGATTAGGGAAAAGCTGGTTGTCGGCTTTTGTCCTCTGTGGAGGTGTTGCTGGTTTCTCAATTGCTCTGTTTATGCAGTTGTTTACCCAGATTTCGCTCTACCCAACGATTGTTCAGGATAAGCCGACGAATCTCTTTACGATGCCGGCGTTTTTCCCGGTCACATTCGAACTTACGATTCTCCTTTCCGGTTTTGCGACTTTGTTCGGTCTCCTTGGCCTCATGATGCTGCCGCGCTGGAATCACCCTCTCTTTAACTCAAGTCTCTTCCAGAAGTTTTCCGATGATGGGTTCATCATGGTAATCGAAGCGCGCGATCCGAAGTTCAAGCGGGAAAGAACCCGTGAGTTCCTCGAAGAGATCGGTGCTTCGAAAATCGAGGAGGTTGCTTACTAACAAGGTTTTCACAATGCGTTGGTTTTTTCTAGTTTTAGCAATTGCGATGGTCGCGACGATTTATGCGATCGGGCCACGTGGTGAGAAGTTCTCGGACCCTCCGTTTGAGCTGTTCCCTGATATGGACCATCAGTACAAGCTTCGTCCTCAGGAGCCGAGTGAGTTTTTCGCAGACGGACAAGCGGCGCAGAAGCCGGTCTCCGGGACAGTTCCTCTCGGTTATTCCCTTCCTCATGCAGGGAATGACGGGAATACAGGCAGTGATCTTGAATATTCCAGTGGCGATGGTTATGCCAGCACAGGTCAGTTTGGTGACAACTATGGGGAAGGATACCCCAAGGAAGTGGAGCTTACACCAGCTCTGGTTAAGCGTGGTCAGGAGCGTTACCAGGTTTTCTGCACGCCGTGCCACGGTGATTCGGGGAACGGGCAGGGCATCGTTTCCAAATATTGGGCGATTCCTCCCACCGCCAATATGCTTGATGCTCGCGTTTCAGCGATGCCTGAGGGTCAAATTTTTTCCACGATTACTCATGGCAAAGGGCTCATGGGACCTTACAACGGTGTGATTCCGGTCAAGGACAGGTGGGCTATTGTTTCATACGTGAAGTCTCTGCAAGCGGCTTCCGGTAACTAATTTTGTATTACTAATTTTTCCTAAGACTTATGGCGGGATTAAAAGATGGCGACGATTTTAAGGATGGGGAATTCTTCAAGAATCCCTTTATCCTCAAGGTAGGGGTTGGCCTCGTCGGTTTTGGTGGGCTACTGGTTTTCTTGTTGCTCAACTTGTTTCTTCCGGAGAAGCGGGGTGAGATGTCATACAGTTGGCTCTTTGCAGTAGTTTTCTTTCTTTCCCTTTCGGTTGGGGGAGTTTTCTGGACACTGCTGCACCATGCGACTAACTCAGGGTGGGGAACGGTGATTCGCCGTCTGATGGAGAATCTGGGCAGTCTGATTCCGTTCCTGCTTCTGTTGGCGCTACCGTTTCTGATTCCCAACGGATACCAAGACTCCCTCTGGGAGTGGTTTCCAAAGCGTGAGGCGGCCCTTGAGAAATCAGAAGCCGCTGCTGAAGAGGGCGCGGCGCAGTATGTAGTTGAAAGGCAGTCTGAGATTGCGGGTGCTGAAGCTGCGGTTGCGGCGGCAGAAGCTGAGCTTGCGGCGGTTGAGGCACCCAGTGCCGGCCATAGGGCTCACTTTGAGCGCAAAATCGATTCTCTCAAAACGAAAGCCTCGAAGCTGATCGAGCAGGACCTTTCTGAGGATGCGGTGCACGAAACACTCTTAAACAGGAGTTTCCAGAAAGAGGAGGCCTTGCTTTACGTCAAAAAGGGTTATCTCAACGAAGGAGCCTGGTATGGTCGCTTCATCTTTTACTTCATCGCGCTCTCTGGTATTTCTCTCATGCTGCGCCGCTGGTCTGTGGGTATGGACAAGACCGGGGATCCGAATCAGTTTCTCTGGTTGCGTCGTTCGAGCTGCGGATTTCTTCCTTTCTTTGCAACTGCCTGGACCTTTCTTGTATTCGATTGGCTCATGGCCCTCGACTACACATGGTTCTCGACCATGTGGGGCGTGTACCTTTTTGCTGGAGCGGCGCTCAACTCAATGGGTTTGCTCGTGATTCTAATTACGATTCTCCGCCGTTTTGGCTATCTCAAAAATATCGTGACGGTTGAGCATTATCATCTCATGGGTAAGCTGATGCTCGCTTTCGTGATTTTCTGGGCATACATCGCTTTCTCTCAGTTCTTTCTGATCTGGTATGCGAACATTACTGAGGAGACGAAGTTCTACCTCACTCGTAATACCGAGTTTTGGAACACCTACACGATTACTTTCCTCGTCGTGGGGCACTTCTTCGTCCCGTTCTCGATTCTATTGATTCAGAAAGTGAAGAAACTACCTCTCGTGCTTTCGGCGGTGGCGGTTTGGAACCTCTGTATGCACGTTCTCGACATTTACTGGATCATCATTCCTGAGCGTGGGCCTTCGCTTACCGCAGGTGGTCCCCCGAGTGAAATGCTGATGGTGATGCCCTGGGCGTTCTTATTCGATATTCTAGCCTTTGTTTCAGTTGCCGGTATCTTTGTTTTCTTCCTGCTCTGGCGTCTTGGATCAGCAAGTCTCTTTCCGTGTCGTGACCCTCGTCTCGATGAGTCCCTTAACGTCGTGAACTGATTGCTTTCGAGTTTTTGAAATAGCTTTATATGAGTGATTCATCTCCCATTTCAGAGTCAAAAGTGAAGCGCTTCTTCGGAACGCTTGGCATCTTTGTGTTTTTTGGTTTTTTAGCGCTGATTCTTTTTCAGTATGCGGGAAGCGATTCCCTCGAAGATCGCGCTGCTCGCGGTGATTTCGACGAAGCGACAACTCAGGCACGCTGGGATAACTTGAAATCGGTGACCGAGGCTCAGGCAGTTGATCAAGATAAAATCGCTGCGGCGATGAAGACAGTGGCGAAAGTTGCTGCAAAACCAGCCAAGACCGACATTGTGGTGCCTGGTTCTCCCACGTTTTTGAAGCAGATGGAGGCTGCGGCTAAACCTGAGGCCAAGCCTGCTGCTGAAGCGAAATCCGCTCCGGCTAAACCTGCTGCCAAAGCGGAACCCGAAGCCAAGAAGTAAGGGGTCCTGGTATTCTACGAAAAATTTAGTTCTCATGACATCTGAACA
Source organism: Verrucomicrobiales bacterium (assembly GCA_028047635.1). Classification (GTDB taxonomy): domain Bacteria; phylum Verrucomicrobiota; class Verrucomicrobiia; order Verrucomicrobiales; family DEV007; genus Arctic95D-9. The sequence continues at coordinate 10,581 of JAOFXR010000016.1, read as the reverse complement.
ACCAACGCCTGAGGAAATGAGCGAGAGAGCAGCGATCGATCGCTCCGCCCGCTTTCCCGTGCTGTTTTTCTTTACGAGTGCAGCTGCATGGCTCCTGGTTGCAACGCTGCTGGGCTTTTTCAGCTCATTGAAATTGTGTGTTCCCGGACTTTGGGATAACTGCCAGTTCATGGGTTATGGTCGCCTCTTTCCGGCGCACATGAACGCTCTCGTTTACGGATGGGCAATGCAAGCCGGGCTCGGAGTCGTTCTGTGGCTAATGGCTCGCCTGAGTCGCAATAAGATTGAGCATCCCGTGGCTCTTATTGTTGCCGGAGCGCTTTGGAATGCAGGGGTTACTCTTTCGGTGGTGACTGTATGGTTCGGTTTCGGTAACTCGGTTCCACTTCTTGATTTTCCTGCCTGGGTCTGGCCTATCATGGCGATTGCCTATGCATTAGTCGTCGTTTGGATTTTGCCGATGTTCCGCTCGCGCGGTGAGTCGCTCATCTACGTCTCCGAGATGTTTGTCCTGGGGGCTGTTGTTTGGTTTCCCTGGATCTTCATTACAGCAAATCTCCTTATCAATAAAGGAACTGCCCCGGTCATGGCAGCTGGAGCGAGTGCTTGGTTTATCACTAATCTCTCCTACTTCTGGATGGCGCCGATTGCTCTCGCGATCGCCTATTACATTATCCCGAAGATCACCGGACGGGCGATTTTCAGTTACCCGCTGGCTCAGGTAAGCTTCTGGATTCTCGCTGCGCTCTCGGGTTGGACAGGGTTTGCTCGGTACATGGGAGGTCCTTTCCCTGCCTGGATGTCAGCTGTCAGCGGTACGGCTTCTATTTTCATTCTGCTTGCGATCATTGTGACCGTTGTGAATTTGCTCATGACCTTGAAGGGGGCTACTAAAATCTGGGAGTTCAGTCCCTCACTTCGGTTTACGGTTTTCGGAATGCTGATGCTCGCCGTTTACGGTCTTCTTTCGGCGATGAGCTCGACGTATATTTTCGGCAAGAGCCTTCAGTTCAGTCACTTCGTGGTAGGACTCGATACCCTCGCTTTCTACGGCTTTTTCTCGATGACAGTGTTCGGGGCGATCTATTTTATCGTGCCGCGTATCACCGGCAACGAGTGGCCTTCCGGCAAGCGTATCCGAACTCACTTCTGGTTCAGCACCTACGGCATCATTACCTTGGTAGTCTGTATGCTGATTGGAGGTATTGCCCAGGGTGGGAGTCTCTCCCAGTGGAATCAGGCGTTTTCTACCTCATTCGTCACTTCTTCGGCCTATGTCGCCGGACGTTGCATTGCCTGGGCTCTCATTTCGTTCTCGAATTTTCTGTTCCTTTACCAGCTTGCTCTCATGTTTATCGGGAAAGGGCGTAAGACCAGTGGTCCAACTTTGATTCATGCTGAACCGGGCAAGGTTGAAAGTGCCAAGGCTGCTGCTGGTCTTAACTAGGAATCTTTGAATCGCGGAGAAAAATCATTCATATGAGTTCAAACAAATTTTGGAAGTTACTCGGCGCTTTAGGCGTGGTATTCGCACTTCCTTGGCTATTCCTCATCGTTATTCCTTTCATCAAGATGTCGAATGCAAAGCCTGTGCCCTACACAGAGGCTGACGGAGTGGAAGGCATTGCGGCTTATCCTGATAAGGCTTTGCAGCGTCATGGCTCCAGCGACTACGGTCGTCAGATTTACGCAGCTGAAGGTTGCGCCTATTGCCACACGCAAGTCGTTCGACCCACTTATGCCGGGCCTGATATGTGGAGGCCTGGATGGGGCGGCCGCGAAGAGGAGGGACTCGCCCGTGAAACACATCCCGGCGATTATGCGACAGAAAAAGTCGCGATGTTAGGCTATCAGCGCATCGGACAGGATCTATCTAACGTTGGGCATCGTATTAAATCACGTGAAGTGATGCATCAGCATTTGGCTGATCCAAGGGGACTCGATCCTGATTCTGGAATGCCTGCTTACAAACATTTATACAAAAAGTCATCCATTGATGATGGTTATGTTCCGACAGGAAAAGCCGAAGCTTTGGTCGATTATCTGATGTCTTTGAAGAAAGATCAGAAAATACCAAGTGCGGTCGTCAGCGGAAGCTAACTTGCGAAACTCAAATTAATTTTAATCAGCTATCCAAATGGGGAGCAACGAGAACAAAAACATCGATTACGATCAGGGAACCGTGAGCACGGTTCAGTTGCATGATTCCGTTCGCCGTGAGAACGCCCTTCCTCGCGAAGGAAGCGGCACTGTGGGTATCTCAATCATCGCGATCAGCGCATTGGTCCTTATCTTTGGTGGGGGACAGTTGTTTAGCGGCGCCAATGGGTTTAGCGATAGCATTTATGTGTCTGATTACTACGAGGCAGCCCCCCGTCCTTCTCTTGGCGGCGACATTGGTGAAGCCGCCGAAGTGGCCTGGATTGATTCATGGGCCAAGGACGGTAAAAAAGTTTACGGCAACTGTATCGCGTGTCACCAGGCTTCCGGTCTGGGCATCCCCGGTCAATTCCCGCCATTGGTGGGATCCGAATGGGTCGACGGCGGAACGACTCGGCTTGGTGCCATCCTTCTTCACGGAGCCAGCGGAGCATTCAAAGTGGGCGGTCAGACCTATAATGGTTTGATGCCGGCATGGAACACGCTTCCCGACGAGAAAATCGCTCAGGTCATTTCTTATGTTCGACGTGAATTCGGCAGTCTCCCCGAGGGTGAAGACGGCGTAGTCACTACTGAAATGATTAAGGCGGCACGCGAGCAATTCAGCGGCCAGACAGTTCCCTATCTGGAATCCGAATTGTTAGCGATTCCTGAGGGTGAAATGCTTCCAGGGGCAAAAGTAGACCTGCAGACGGGCGAGCCGCTTGAAGGCTAATAACCAGGCTTCAACTCGATAACATTTAAAGACGAAGGTTTATCTCTTCCCCTTACCAACGTAAATCAGACTTTCAATGAGCGCAGCAACAGCAGAAACAAACGATCAGGCTCACGAGGAACATCATCATGTTGAGCCTTTCTGGAAGAAATACATTTTCTCCACCGATCACAAAACCATCGGACTTCAGTACGGCTTCACTGCGTTAGTATTTCTCGCGTTTGGCTTTTTCCTTATGATGGTGATGCGTTGGAGCATTGCTTATCCGGATCGTGCCGTTCCAATGCTCGCTGACTGGCCTTGGTTCCAGGCGTGGCTCGATGACGGTGGCAAGGTGACTGGTGACCTCTATAATATGTTCGGTGCCATGCACGGTACCATCATGGTTTTCCTCGGGATTGTGCCGCTCGCGTTTGGTGCTTTTGGTAACTATGTGACTCCATTGCAGATCGGTGCTCCCGATATGGCGTTTCCACGTCTCAACATGGCGAGTTACTGGCTCTACCTCCTTGGTGGCGTTCTCATGTTCGTGAGCTTCTTTCTTCCTTCCGGCGCAGCAAAGGCGGGGTGGACGAACTATTCTCCTCTTGCAACGACGACCGATATTCACTACGGCGATCTCTTTTGGACGGGCCAGACTCAGTGGCTCGTAGCGATGGCTCTGCTGATTACCTCTTCTCTTCTAGGAGCGGTCAACTTTATCTGCACCATTATCAATTTGCGATGCCGCGGGATGAGTTGGATGCGTCTTCCTTTCTTTGTGTGGGCGATGCTTGTCACGGGTTTCCTTCTCCTCCTCGCGTTCCCTCCTCTTGAGGTTGCTGCGATCATGCAGCTGATGGATCGTCTTGCAGGAACGAGTTTCTTCGTTCCAACCGGACTCAATGTCAGTGGGATGGCGTTTGATGCTGCCGGGGGTGGTAGTCCGCTACTGTATCAGCACCTGTTCTGGTTCCTTGCTCACCCTGAGGTTTACGTTCTAATTTTGCCGGCGATCGCAATCGTGGCCGAGATTATACCGTGTAATACGCGAAAACCACTCTGGGGGTATAAAACGATGGTGTATGCCGTCATGGTGCTTGGATTTCTAGCCTTTATTGTTTGGGCCCACCACATGTATATTACGGGTATGGGGCCGGCGATCTCCACGTTCTTCCAGACAACAACAGTCCTGATTTCGGTGCCCTCGGTGATATTGATCACATCGCTCCTCATTTCCATGTGGGGTGGTTCGATCCGGTTTAATGTCCCCATGCTTTTTGCAACAGCCTTCATTCCAATGTTCGGTATCGGCGGTCTGACGGGGCTCCCGCTGGCATTCAGTCTTCCTGACTTGCACCTTCACGATACTTACTACGTGATTGCTCACTTCCACTATGTGGTTGCTCCGGGAACAATTTTTGGACTCTTTGCGGGGATTTACCATTGGTATCCCAAAATCACCGGACGGATGATGGGCACACGCCTTGGGCACTTGCACTTCTGGCCTTCTTTGATCTTCATGAATGGAATTTTCGCTCCGATGTTCTTTCAGGGCATGGCAGGTTTCCACCGTCGCGCATTCGATGGAGGTAAGGCTTACGAGCAGATCAGCACACAGATTTTCGCTGAGCCTAACACGTTCATCGCCAATGCTTGCGAAATGCTCAATGTCATTGAGCCCGACGCGGCGGTTCGGATGATCGATTTGAACATCGTGACCTCCGGTTCTGCCTGGCTGTTGGCTGTTTTCCAGGTGCCGTTCATCATCAATCTTTTCATCAGCAAATTTATTGGCAAAAAAGTGAACAGTGACAATCCATGGGATGCGACCACACTCGAGTGGGCGACACCCACGCCACCACCACATGGAAACTTTCTTACAGAGCCAGTTGCTTATCGCGGGCCTTACGAATACAGCGTTCCGGGTGAGGCACGTGACTTCTCGCCGCAGTTCGAAGACGATCCCTCCACGATCCCTTCGGAAGACAAGAAGGATAAAGAGAGTGAGGAGTCCTCGGTTTAATTTCCATTCTTCATTTCTCGAACGATTTAACAGATTTTAGCAAGAAAATTGCCATATGGAAATTCCACACGAAGTAACGCCGAGACGCGACACCGGGTTGTACAACGCCAAGCTTGGTATCTGGCTGTTCCTCGCCTCCGAGGTCATGCTGTTTGGAGGTCTCTTTTCCGCCTACGTGTTTTTGCGAGTCGGAATTCAAGACGGAGTCGATAATCCCTGGCCCTGGGGACTCAATGTTCATAAAGACTTTGTCTGGCTTGGATTTATCAACACCCTTGTATTGATCGCTTCCTCAGTGGGAGTGGTTTTTGCCTGGGTCGCCTTGAAGGAAAGAAACTGGAAGCTTTATCAGCGCTATATGTATGCGGTGGTTGGTTGTGCTGTCGTCTTCATGTGCCTGAAGGGGATTGAGTATAACAGTAAGCTCAACCATCACTTTGGTATCAAGTTGAAAGATAACTCCGTGATGGAGGGTGCTTTGGTTAACAATACCGACCGGATCCGCTTTGAGGGAACTTCGGCCTCGGTCAGTCTTCAGGGAGCGGTTCCTGTTTTTATCAAGAGCATTCCCAAAGGTGAGTTTCCTACTTTCAAAGTAGTTGAAGGGCCTGGTTCGGAAGAGGGCGTTGAGCTCCATTCTGACTCCGAATTGAAAGCATGGTTCCACAAGGAGCGGAGAGCGATTTCCGGGAAACTTACTGAGGAGCGTAAACGTTACCGCTCAGAGTTGGCATCCGGTGTCGCCAATCCTACTCCGGTTTCAGTGAGTAGCTCGGCAAAGTTGACGTCAAGCGAGCCGTTTGTTCTCAACGCAAATCCTCGTAAAGTGGTTCTTCACAGTGATAGCGTGGTGAATTTTAAGGATGGTTCAAAGGTGGAAGGCAAACTAATCAGTGATGATGTCGAATTCATCGTGCATGAGGTAGACCTCCAACTCGTTCTTCCGCAGAAGCAGCGTGAGTCCATGGTTTGGAATGTCATCAATGACGATGGTGCTAAGCAGCAGTTTTTCGAACAACAGGACACCGAGTATCGTCATCTGCGTGAGTATTACGAGCCTCGTGGAGAGGTTATTCCCGAGAAGATGCTTCGCGGTCACATCTTAAACCTTCACGATGTTCACCTCGGTGGCCACCATGGAGATGATCATGGAGATGATCACCACGATGCTGTTCACAAGAGCGAGCCTAAGCCATCGGCTGAGGGAGCTGAAGAAGCAGGTCACGAGCGCGAAGAAGCTTTACATGGAGATCATGGTCACGGTGGTGAGCACTCGATCAAGGTCCCCCGCGAAGATATTAAGTTCATGGGTAACCATGGACCTCGTTACGGGAACTATTACGCGATCTATTTCACGATGACGGCACTTCACGGTTTGCACGTTATCGGTGGTGCGCTCGTTCTCTTGTTCTTCACCGTATTTGGCAAAAAGCTTTATCTCAAAAATCCGGAGCATCTTGCTAATCGGGTTGAGGTTGGTGGTCTCTTTTGGCACTTCGTCGACCTGATCTGGATCTTCCTGTTCCCGATCATGTATCTTCTCTAATTTTACGTTCAACACTCATCATGGCTGAATCAACTCACGACTGGGCAAAGCATAAGAAGTCTTACTTGGCTGTCTTTATTGCTCTGTGCGTATTTACCTGTATCACCCTCGCTCTTGGTCTTGTTCCCTGGTTGGACTTTGGGCCTCCGGGACCAACTCCTGCCGATTTTGTGGTTGGCCTCGCTATTGCAGGTGTTAAGTCGAGCTTGGTTGCTCTTATTTTCATGCACTTGAATCACGAGAAGGGCCTTGTTTACAAGATGCTGGTATTCACGTTCCTGTTTTTTCTTAGTCTCATGGCGTTGACCCTTTTCGCCGGTGCTGATCCGATTCGCGAGCAGTACGATACTTACGAAACGACCAACGGAAAACTTACCGAAGAACTCTAAACCTCTAACTTCTCGCCATGTCTCTTAAGCATTTTCACATCGCCTTCATCACCATCGTTGTTTTGTCTGCGTGGCTATTCGCCGCCTGGTGCCTCTTGAGCCGTGGACTTCCTGAGATGTTTATCGTGATGGGGTGGGCGAGTTTAATCGGCGGTTTTGGTCTTCTTGTTTACGGAATTCGTTTCCTTAAGAAAATTCGTAACGTAATCACTGAGTAAATCACAGCTATGAATACTCTCATTTTCGAAAACATTCTCGCTTGTCCTATGTGCATGAGTGGTGCCGAGGGAAAGTCTCTGCTCGCCGCCAACAGTGCCATTGCGGTCATGTTGGTCTTCCTTTTCGCGATGCTGGGAAGCTTTTTTACTTTTATTATTTTCCTCGCACGGCGTTCCCGGAAATTTGCCGAGGAACTTCCTGGTGAGAGCAACTAAAGCGGAATAGAGCATTCGGCTAACTGATTTTTTATTACCAAATTTTGATATGATTGAATGGATTAACGACATCTCCGGCATGCATGAGATAGCCTCTCGACACGGTCACGTGGGCAATCACATGCTGGCGCTCATTCATTGGTTCATGCTATTTCTCTTTGTAGGATGGACAGGATTTCTTGGGGTTATCCTCTGGAAATTTCGCCGTAAAAAGGCGCCTCGCGCCAGTTACCACGGTATTACTTCGCATTTCTCCACTCATATTGAGGTTGGGGTGGTCATCGTGGAAGTAGTTTTGCTCCTCGGTTTCGCATTCCCACTTTGGGCGAAGCGCGCTGACAAAAACGCCCGTCCGGTTGGAGATGAGGTCGTGAACCTCCGCGCCGTTGGCGAGCAATATCGTTGGACCTTCCACTACGCCGGTGCTGACAAAAACGTCGGACTGACTTCTCACGAGCGGATTTCCGGGGCAAACCCGGTAGGCCTTGTCGCAGAGGATCCGAACGCGGCAGATGATTTTGTTTCAGTGAACGAGTTGAAAGTGCCTGTCGGAAGACCGGTTGTGATTCAGGTGACATCGAAGGACGTGATCCACGGTCTTGCGATCGTCCCAATGTTCTCACAGCAGGATGCAATTCCCGGTTCGGAAATTCCGATGTGGTTCGTTCCCGAGAAGGAAGGCGAGTGGAATATTGTCTGTGCCCAGCTTTGTGGCGCAGGTCACGCTCAGATGGTCGCTTATGTAGAGGCGGTTAGCAGTGAGGAGTTCGACGAGTGGTATGCCGCTCAAAACCCGCTTCTGCCAAAGAACTAGATCTGCTCTTTAAGTGAGTTTTTAGAAGTGGCGGAGCGTGTTGGCACTCCGCCATTTTTGTGAAGTGATTTGGGGGAAATAAGGTCTCCGGTATTCATTCAGGGCGTAATATATAATAGAAATGAGCAATCAAATTTCTCAGCCAGCCTTCAATAAATACTCGAAGCTCGTCGCCTTCTTCGCTGTCCTCCTCATCTGGTGGGGCGCTGCCACGACAACCAAGTTGGCCGGCATGGCCTTTGCCGATTGGCCGCTCAGTCTTGGGTCCCTCAACCCACCGGGCTGGCTCAGTTATATGGTGCCGTTTTTGGAGCACAGTCATCGGTTGCTGGCGACTCTCGTAGGCATCCTCGTTTTAGGAATGTTCTCATGGTCTTATATCCGCGGCGGAAAAAGCTTTTTCGAAATGTTGATCGTGGTCATTGGCCTGGCCGTGATCTTTGCGGTATTCATCATGGCTGGCGCGGAGCGAAGCGATCCGGGCAGGAAATCAAATCTTCTCGGTCTCGGGCTCGGCCTGGGAGTGATCCCTTTTGTCTGGTTAATCCGGAGCTGGATAAAGCGTTCCTGGACGCTCGTCCAAAAACTATCGGCTCTTGCCCTTCTTATGGTAACGACTCAGGCGATTTTCGGAGGGCTTCGAGTTACCGAGATTTCGAACGGGTTCGCCGTGTTGCATGGTTGTCTTGCTCAAGCGTTTTTCTGCCTCCTCGTTCTTATTGTCATGGCGTCGGGGACTGGGTGGGGGCAGTGCGGATTCGCCGCTTCGCGAGTCGTTCTGAAGCTGATTCGTATTGGTGGGGTATCGCTCTTAGCGCTTACTTCAATTCAGCTGGTTTGTGGCGCATCAATGCGACATTTTCATCGGGTTGGTTTGGCTGATACCGATCTTCTTAAAACCGCGGGCGTATGGATTCCTGCATTTGACGAGCCGATTATTCTCGTCTTGTTCCTTCATAAATGGACGGCTTTTTGTATTTTTGGACTCGTTCTCGCACTGTGGCTGAAGCTTAGAAAAGAAGTTCGAATTGGAAAGCACCTTACTCTTTTACTGGTCCTTCTGTCGGCTCAGATCGCTCTCGGGCTCACCGTTATTGCGACAGGAAAACACTTTTGGATCACCAATTTTCACGTCATTAATGGACTGGCGATACTTGCGATGGCCTTCGTTTTTGTGGTGAAAGCGATCAAAGGGAATTCAGGTGAGGCCGCACTCGCGCGGACTGAGAAAGCGGGGTAGCGTGCCGGAGAATTTATTAGGAATGGCAGAGGTCGAAACAAATCAGGAATCACCCACTTCTTCGCGCAGTGTGGCGAGAGAATTGCGGCGTGATGTCATGACGCTCACGAAGGCACGGCTGAGCATTCTCGTCGTGATCACTTCGATCTTCGGGTTTCTGATCGCGACCAAAGGCGGCGAGTTTTCGCCCTCGCTCTTGTTTCACGTGTTTCTCGGATCAATCCTCGCGGCTTTTGGCGCAGCGGTCTTCAATCAACTCATGGAAGTGGATGTCGATGCCCGCATGAAGCGCACGTCTGATCGCCCGCTCCCGGCAAATCGCATGCCACGGGCAGTCGCGTTTGTGCTTGGCTGGCTCTTCTGTGCCTTTGGCATCATGCACCTTGGTGTAAAAGTGAATGTGATGGCTTCGGCGATGGCAGGGATCACCTTGCTCACCTACCTGTTTATCTACACGCCGATGAAGCGGGTTTCGACTTTTAATACCGTGGTTGGCGCGGTTTCTGGGGCGATTCCTCCTTTGATTGGGTGGACCGGAGGGGGCGGTGCCTTCTTCAGCGATGGAGCCCTGTTTCTTTTCTTACTTCTGTTTCTTTGGCAGATGCCTCATTTCGCTGCCATCAACTGGATGTATCGGGAAGAGTATGCTCGCGGTGGTTTCAAAATGTGGTCGAATGATGATGAGACCGGTGCGAAAACGGCAAAGATTGCCCTGTTCTTTGCAGTGCTGACGTTCCTGTTTGGCGTAATCTATCCTCTTGTGAGTGACTCCTTCTTCTGGTGGGGATGCTTTGCCGGTGGAGCGCTCGGAGCAGTGATGGTCTACTTTGCGATTAAATTCCTCAAGAGTGGAGAGCGAAGTGACGCGAGAACTCTCTTCTTTTACACTCTCTTACATTTGCCGTTGATGATGGTAGCTTCCTATCTCGCCTGGGCATAACCCCTCTAGAAAATAAAGTTCGATGGACTCTGAAGAATCTGACATCACCAGAAACAAGTTAATCGCCTGGTGGGGAACTATTATCGGGATTTGTCTCATCATCGCCTTTGGGTCGATTTTTGTGACCCGTGCGTATTTGATTCGCCGCGGCTATGAAGAAAAAAACTGGCGACCTCCACACGTTGCCAAACTCGAGACCGATTTAAACGTCATCAACCGGGACGGAAAAGAAGTTTCGCTCGGAATGCTTCGTCACCATGTTTACGTCACCGGTTACCAGTATACCGATTGCCCTGCTGGATGCCTCGGGATGGCATCGATGATGAAAATTCTCGATG
>JAOFXR010000159.1 GCA_028047635.1 Verrucomicrobiales bacterium | reverse complement strand
TTTTATTTAATAATACTCACGATAAGATGAATAATCTGCCGACCCAATGCCCTTGTTGCTGCAAAAAACTCGTCGTGAGGCCACAAGCGCCAGAGACGAAGCACGAAGAAAAGCAAAATCGCCCTTTCTCAAAGTGAACGACAATGGCATCGACGCACTTTGAAAATCGAGCACTACATCGGAAAACTCCATTACTGGCTGCCGGGCTGAGTCATTCACCTTCTTCATCGAGAATCAAATGTAGGTGAGGATTCCAAAAATGGCTGAGATCACCAAGGTCACCGCAATCGACCTCAACATGCCCCGGGTCACTGCTTGGGGAACCACCGTTGAAGAACCTCTCACACTGAGCCCTTCGTAACAGCAAATTCCCCCCATCAGAAAAGCGGTGATCGAACTTCGACCGATCAAATTGACAAAATCAGCCCGCCCCAACGAGCTGAAGATCGAATCGAAAAAAGCCCCCGGAGGAATGCTGCCGATCCACCTCGCTTAACCACCTTCCCGGTCCGGAAAAAGCAGTTAAAAAGCTCATCAGGAGAAAGCGCGACAGTGCTATTTATTTCCTTTCGCGGCCCGGGCCACTGCTGCCGCCACGGGGTTGATCGATGGACGCGCCGCAGCCCCGGGAGCCGAAAGTTTCTTCGTGTTTCCGCCAAGGGATTCAGGAACCGGGGGAGAGGCTCCTTCGATCTCTGTGAGCGAAACGAACTTCCCTTTTACATCGAGACCAATCTGGAGCGAATCGCCTTCACGAAGATTCATGGGTTCTTCACTGAGCGGCTGGCGATTTAGTTTGGTTCCGTTCGTCGAGCCCATGTCGCAGATCTCAAACCGACCGCGTTTCCGGCGAATTTCACAATGCCAAACTGAAACCGTCTCAGCATCGAGAACGATTGAGTTTTTGGATCCGCGCCCTATCGCAATCACATCCGGATCGAGGAGGAAATAGTCCATTTCCCCGTCAGCGTAAGTAATCACGAGGCAGTGTTTCGAATTAGCCATTTCCCCTACGATACTTCCTCATCGAAGCGATTGTCAAACGCTCACCAATACCGTTTCGAAGTTGCCAGAACCGGCCATTGGTCGTATTCATTTCAGCAATGGAGATGAAATCCCCCTTTCTCAGCCTCATCGCGGGTATCACGACTCTTTTTACCTGCCCCTTGAGCTCTGCGATCACCCCCGCAGAGCTTGAAGAACGCTTCGTTCAGCTCCCCACCGTTCCCGAAGCAGAGTTGCCTGAAATGCCCAATAAGCCCACCTCGTTTCGCGGGCTTATTCAGCATGAAGGACTTGAAGGGAATACATGGGCCTCCTTTCCCTTCGTAGAGAACCCCGGCAGCTTCGGATTCGATGCGAAAGGCCGACTTTTCGTCGCCGAAGCAAACCGTTTTTGGTTGGGAGTGCCTGACCTGCGTGGAGCAAACGAGATGATTCGAGACGACTTTCAGGCAATCACGCTCGAAGACCGCTCAAAGCTCTATGAGAAATACGCGTCGAGCTTCCCTGAAGGCTGGTTCACCAAAGTCGCCGATCGCATTATTCGATTAGAAGACACGGACGGTAACGGCGCAGCCGATCATCGGACTCTTTTCTCAGATCGATTCAAAGAAGAACTCGATGGGATTGGATTTTCCATTCTCGCCGACGATGGAAACGTCTACTTCACCTGCATCCCAAGTGTTTGGAAACTAACCGACACCAACGACGACGGAGTCGCCGACAAGGATGAAGCGATCTCTACCGGCTACGGGGTGCGTGTTTCCTTCATTGGCCACGATCTCCACGGCATCACTCGCGGCCCTGATGGCATGCTCTATTTCTCGGTGGGTGATCGAAGCTACGACATCACCGACGGCGAAGGGAAGCAACAGGTGGGAGACGGAAAAGGCGCCATTTTTCGCTGTGAATCAGACGGCTCCGGACTTGAGGTTTTCTGTGATGGACTCCGCAATCCCCAGGAGCTCGCTTTCGACAATTCCGGCAACCTTTTCACCTTCGACAACACAGGCGACATTGGCGATATCGCCCGCATGGTTTACGCGCTCGAGGGCACCAACTCGGGCTGGAACATGGCCCATCAATCACCACATCATTATGCGACGCATCTCGACTGGGGAGACTTCCGCCCCAAACTCTCCATGTGGGTAAAAGAACGCATGTTTGACACCTACAATGAAGAGCAACCGCAGTGGGTCTATCCTCCCGCAGCGCACCTCGCGAACGGTCCGTCGGGGGTCACCTATCTCACCGGAAACTCACTCCCCGAGAATCTTCGTGAACGCTTTCTCCTCTCTAACTACCGTGGCCCCTCAGATCGTTGCACCGTCCTTACCGTTAAGGTTGAGCCAAAAGGCGCAGGCTACGGAACCACCGCCGTGGAGGAACTTTTTCAGGGAGTCGGAGCCAGTGACGTTGAACTCGGGTTCGACGGTTCGATCTATCTTTGCGATTTCGGCGGGGGCTGGAGCGTGAACGAAAACGGATCGATTCAGGTCGTGAAGTCAAAAGAT
>JAOFXR010000158.1 GCA_028047635.1 Verrucomicrobiales bacterium | reverse complement strand
CTCGCACGGCGAGAAATTCTTTCACGTAAATCAGCACGCCGACGCAAACGGCGATGATCACGATTTGAACGGGCCTTTCGATGGTGAAAAACTCACCGAGATCCATACAGGACCAGAAAATGAAGGCCCAGGCAAAAGCGATGACAACAAGAACGGCGCCGAGATTTTCATTTCTCGGGAAGCGCTTGAGAAAAGGTTGCACGATGCCCGGCTTAACGAGAGCGATGGCATGCGAGACGATCAGCCAGAGGCCAATGATGATTCCCATGGTCTTCAGCGGAAGGCCGGGAACGTAGAGCATGTTGTAAATCGCCTGCATAAAATTGATCGCGTAGATTCGGACTGATAGGGCTTAATGCAAGACCGGATCGCCGTAGAGAGTATGCCCCGTGCATTCGTTGATTTTGACGTCAAAAAGCTGGCCTGCCATACGATCCGCATCGCCATCAAAAATGACAATCCGGTTCGTTCGGGTGCGTCCTGAGAGCTTCTCTTTGTTGTAACGGCTCGGCCCTTCACACAGCACCTCGTGGGTTCCACCGACATGGGCGTGGTTTTTACGCTCCACAATTTCGTTGACGGTTTTCAACAAATCCTGATTTCGCTCTTCTTTGACACGCTCCGGCAACTGGCCGTCCATTTCTGCTGCGGGAGTGTCTTTTCGCTGCGAATAACGAAAGATGTAGGCCTGATCAAACTGAACGTGCTCGACGGCTCGTTTCGAGGCGAGGTAGTCGTCTTCGGTTTCGCCGGGAAAACCGACAATGATATCGGTCGATATCGCGATGCCGGGACGGGCTTCTTTCATTTTATCGCAAATCTCGATGAAACGCTCCGCTTTGTAGGGGCGATGCATCCGCTTGAGAATCTGGTTGGAGCCCGATTGCATGGGGAAATGAACGTGATCGACCAGCTTAGGCAAATAAGTGAACGCTTCGATCACATCCTCTTTGTAGCCAATCGGGTGAGGGGAGGTGAAACGAATCCGCTTGAGGTCTTCGATCTCGTGAACGGCTTCTAGAAGCTGAACAAAGGGACTCTTGCCATCGACCTTGGGAAATTCGTGACGCCCGTAAAGGTTGACGATCTGCCCGAGCAAGGTGACTTCCCGAACGCCCTGGTCGGTAAGTCGACGGATCTCTTCGACAATCTCGGCGATAGGCCTCGCGCGCTCGGGTCCACGTGTGTAGGGGACGATGCAAAAGGTGCACTTCATGTTGCAGCCCTGCATGATACTGACGAATTCGCTGACGCCGTGTTCTTTGTCGACGTGGTCGCGAATCGTATTCTGCGATTCCTCTTCTTCCTCGATGTCAATAATGGAGCGGCGAAGGTCATCCATCTGCGCTTCCTCCTTGGCTTGCATCAGTTCAACGCAATGGTCGACAACCCGGTGATACTTTTGCGTGCCCGCCACAAGATTCACGTGAGGGGATTGTTTCATGAGCTCTTCACCGCGGCTCTGCGCCATGCAGCCCATGAAACCGTAAACGATGTTCGGATTCGTTTTCCGGTGCTTGCCGAGAAAGTTCATCTGGCCAATCGCCTTTTGCTCCGCTTGATCCCGCACCGAGCAGGTATTCATGAGCACGACATCCGCGTCATCCGGCTTAGGCGTTACCGTGAAGCCGCGTTCGAGAAACATTTGCGCGACTTGTTCTGAGTCGCGCACGTTCATCTGACATCCGTAGGTCTTTAGGTACACTTTGGGCATGCTGTCCGTATTTAATGTTACACCGTAAGGTGTTGGATTCCTCCTGAAGGAAAGGGGGCGAATTTAGACGCCTTTTCCTCTGGAAACAAGCCTGTCATCCGCGTAATTTCGCTGTGTGAGTGAAACTGCAGAAGAACCAGAAAAATCGCCTGAAGTGGAATCGAAAGAACCTCCTTCTCCGAAAAATCAGCTTGTCGCCCTTCTAACGCTGCTTCCTGTGCTGGGTGTCCTCTGGCTTTTGATGCAGTATCTCCCTAAATTGGGTGATTGGATGGGAGATAAAGCTGGTTCTATGGCGAGCGCTGTTTCGGGGAAAGAGAACTTTCCTTTGGTTGCGATAAATACCGAAGAGCCGGTTTCAGAAAAGAATTCCACTGAGGGCGAGATAGGATCCTTAGTTTCAGATTCGAAAGAGCGTGCAGATAAAGGCCCGCTTGCGCCCTCTGGTAGCACGTCTCAAAAAGAGAGTTATCGATCTCAAATTGTTGAACAATTCGGTGGTGCCGAAAAGGTGGAGATACGCCATCTCTCGGTTTCTAATGACAGCGAGAGAATGGTTGTCGCGTTGAAGGTCCATCACGAGTCAGAGGATAGCGCCCTGATTGAAGTCTTTTTTGAGCGCGATGATTTCAGGCGCTATATTTCCTCTGAGGATTCGCCCGTTCCGGAAAAGCTGGTGCTCTGGAGCGAGTAGTTTCTTTCAATCATCCGGCGCCTCAATGCCTGTCGTTAGCGATTGGGTCTCAAAGTGCACAGAGTTCCCACCTGGCCGAGTGCCAGGCGAGTTTCCACGATCTCTCAGCTCGTCTCTGATTCTACTCAGACG
>JAOFXR010000157.1 GCA_028047635.1 Verrucomicrobiales bacterium | reverse complement strand
GATTTTCAATGTAGCGTTGGAGATGCGAAGAGAGGAAGGGTTTAGGAATGACGAGAAGGCTTTGTGTATCGGTGAAGGCATCGGTTTGCTCCGATTCAAAGAAGCCGAGTGGCCACGTCGAGGTAGCTCTCCAGAATTGCTTTCGAATCTCACCGCGCCGGATACGTTTCCCCGTATAAGTGAGAGGGTGTGAACATCCCGGAACCGTTGTCGACTCTATTGCAATCGGACTTTCGGCAAGAGGATCGTGGAACGTAAATTCGGGTAGCGCCAGGTAAGTCTGCTGGTTCGTGATCGATGCCTTTACGGGAAAGCTTTCTCCGGCAACGCCCCGTCGCGGGAGGGTGCGCGTCATTTTGAGGCAGCGAAGGGCGTTCGACGCGAGCCATCGGCACACACCCCAGACGAAGGCAAGGAGCATGCCGCTCGAAAGGAGCAGCGCTGAGAAGGTGAACAGTCCTGAGAGAATCAACAGTCCCGCCCCTGTCACCGTGCAAACCCCTGCAGGGCGTTGCGTGAGAGTGGGGCGCTGGTTTTCCATCAGGCTAGGTGGTGTTTACTCGACGTTGACCGTTTCCAGAATCTCTTTGAGAAGGAGGCGGGTCGTTTCTCTCTTTCTCGCGACACTGTCGTCATCGAGGTCTGTATGACGCATATCGACCCGATGAATCACGCAGGGAAGGAAAGCGCGTTTCACGTCGTCGGGGTAGACGCCCTTGTGCGCTTCGACAAAAGCAATCGCACGGGCCATCCGCATGATCGCAAGCGCACCCCGGTTGCTGATCGTCGTGTCCAGCTCGGTGTGATTGCGCACTGCGTCGCAGAGCCGAACGATGTATCGGGAAACACTGGACGAAAGGGGGAGGGCGAGAGCCTCTTTTTGAAGGGCTCGAATTTCTGATGTGGAGAAAACTGGTTCAGGTAATTTTTTTGCACTAACAGAAGCATCAGCGATCGCGTGATGTTCGAGGATGCGACATCGCACGGCCTCGTCGGCGAGTTCCATTTCGATAGCGATGAGAAAGCGGTCCAGTTGAGGCTCCGGCAGAGGGAAGGTGCCGGAGCGATGCCGGTTATTTCTCGTCGCGATGACCTGAAAGACTTCGGGAAGGGGGTGAGAGACTCCGTCAATCGTGACCTGCCCTTCGTTCATGCATTCAAGCAGTGCGCTCTGAATGCGGGGACTGGTTCGGTTGATCTCGTCAGCGAGGAGCAGGTTAGTGAAAACGGGGCCTTCGACGAACTCGAAGGCTTCCTTGTCCTTCCGGTAAATGGAGTAGCCGGTGAGGTCCGCCGGAAGGAGATCCGGCGTGAACTGGATTCGTTTGAACTGTCCTGAAACAGCGCCTGCGAGTGCCTTGGCTAAAGAGGTTTTGCCCACTCCGGGAGGACCATCGATGAGAACATGCCCACCCGCGATGAGCGCGGCGAGCAGTTCGTAAGTCGCCGTTTCTGATCCAAGGACGGTGCCGTTGAGCTGGTCCTGGAGCGTGTCCAATTTTGCGCGGCTCATTCTCGTAATCTACATTTTTTCGGTTGTTCGAATGCCGAGCAAGCCGAGGCCGCAGCGAAGGACTTGTCCGGTCAACTCACAGATCGCGAGACGCGTCTGCCTGATGTTGCCTTCCTCTTTCAGGACGGGGCAGGCCTCCCAGAATTTATGATACGTGGTCGCCACTTCGTAAAGATACGCAGCGAGAGTGTTCGGACGGAAATCGTTCAGCACTGACGGAACCACTTCCGCGAACTGGGATAATTTCAAAATGAGATCTTTCTCAGCATCGGCGGTTAAGGTCAGATTACCGCCCGGCTCGAAGTCTTTTCCGAGTTTTCGGAAAATGGCCCGCGTTCTCACGTAGGCATTGAGCAGGTAAGGAGCGGTGTTACCCTTCAGCGCAAGCATCGTGTCCCAATCGAAGATGTAATCCGTCATTCGATACTGACTCAGTTCCGCATATTTGACGGAACCAATTCCGATAATCTCTGCGATCTCGGCCTTTTCTTTTTCGGGCAAGTCGGGGTTCTTCTCGTCAACTATGGCACGAGCGCGAACGACTGACTCGTCGAGGACGTCGGCGAGCTGGACAGTGTCCCCTGAGCGTGTTCTCAGCATCTTGCGGTCTTTGCCGAGAATACTGCCGAAGGGAATGAATTGAAGGTCTACCTCTTGGCCCCGCTTTTTCGAGACGAGAAAGATTTGATCAAAGTGGAGTTGCTGAGGTGCACCGACGACATACCAGAGGGTGTCAGCCTTGAGCTCATTGATTCGGTAATCGATCGTAGCGAGGTCAGTTGTCGCATAGAGAAAGCCACCATCTGACTTGCGGATGATGGTTGGTTTATCGGCGAGCTTTTCGACTTCGGGAAAGAAGACGCAGATGGCACCGTCGGATTCTTCAGCGATACCGGACGCCAGCAATTCGTCAACGACAGGACCCAGTTGGTCGTTGTAAAAACTCTCTCCCAACCAGTGATCGAAGTTAATGTCGAGCCGGTCGTAGATTTTTTGAAGTCCGATTTTTGAGAACTCGATGCAACGCTCCCAAATGGCGAGATTTTCCTTATCGCCTG
>JAOFXR010000156.1 GCA_028047635.1 Verrucomicrobiales bacterium | reverse complement strand
TTGGATGCAGCGATCCTCAGAATGAGGCATCCCGATCACTCAACGAAAAGGGGTATGAGTTAGATATTCGTGATCTCCTTGTAGCTGCTGGTGCCGGGGACTCTGAAAGTATCGCGCTCTTCAAGGAAGCTGGTTTCGATATCGATTCTCCTGACAAAAACGGAAATACGGCATTGATCAGGGCTTCAAGTTCCGGTCATACCACGACGGTTGAGAAACTGTTGGGAATGGGAGCTGATCCTCGGCACGTGAACGATCAGGAACGAAACGCACTGATTTCAGCTTCTGCAAAAGGACATGAGGCCGTTGCCCGTGTTCTCATGGCGAGAGGTGCTGAAACTGAGGCGAGTGATGTTGAAGGGTGGAGTGCTCTTTCCATCGCTGCCTATAATGGTCACCCAAGTCTGGTCTCGTTACTGTCTTCCCATGCGAGTTCTGCGGATCTTGACGATGCATTGCTGGTTGCGAGTTTCGCCGGCGATTCAGAGGTGATTCAAACGCTTCTCAGTCAGGGCGCGAACATCAACGCGAGGAGTCCGGAGAGTCGCACCCCTCTTATGATCGCTTCTGAAGGTGGGCACCTCGCTGCCGTCAGAACGCTCCTGCAAAATCAGGCAAATCCCTACGCCGTTGATAATGAGCAGTCTACTGCTGCCGCTTTGGCGGAAGTATCGGGGCATTCTGATGTTAAGGCGTTCATTCTAAACCCGGACGAGTGGGGCCAGTCGGAAGAGGGCGCTGAGGTGAGCGCTGAAATGAAGGAGGCGCGAACCGCTCTGGCTCAGAAGGCGGCTGTGGAGGAGACGATTACCGCACGTGCCACCGTTGGCACCGCTGATCCTGTCGTTTCCGCTAATCCGATTGAATCGGAAGCTCCGCTTCGTGAGAAAACCCAAAAGGTAAGAGAAGAGGCCAGAGATAAGCCGATCGTTGCCTTGAACGGATCAAAGATCAGTTCGACCGACCCTAAAATCGCTCCAGTTAAGTCAATGGTCCTCGCTGCTTATCACGAGGAACCTCTTCCTGTGGTGGTCGATAACGTAGACGGTAAAACCGCCAGTATTCGAATGATGAATGCGACCTCTGATGAAGGCATTGAAGTGACAAAGGGGGCTATGATTCCAGGTACTAACTACGAAGTGAAGGAAGTCACCCGTAAATTTGTCAGCTCGAAAGAAGGCAAGGGGCGCATGGTTGACGTTTCCCGTGTTGAGATTGAAGACAAGACGACCGGGAACTCGCACCTCCTCGTCAAAGACGTCAGCGGTCAGACCTCTGACTCGTATGCGATCCTCACTTCCGCGGACAGTAAGTATCGCTATGTGGTGAAGTCCGGCGATGTTTTCCGCACTTCCACGGTGCAGTCCGGTGAGATCGACTACCAGGTGCTCGACATTCGCCCTTCCGAGGTCGTGATCAAAAATCTCAAGAGTGAAGAAGTCACGACGGTCGCCCGTGATGGTGTGATCAATCCGTAAATTTGAGTCACTCCGCCGGAAGACAGTTCCGTGCGAAGCATTTTAGGGCCGTAGCTTTTGCTGAGGCCCTTTTTTCGGTCCGCGCTTAAACAACCGTCCCGTCAGGAATCTTTGAGCTCTTCGGAATTACGACGATACCATCACGGATGTGACACCATTCATTGTCTTCATTGATTCGATCGCCCGGATCGATCCGAACGTTTTTACCAATGCTGACATTCTTATCGATGATTGCTTTACGGATAAAGGACCCTTCACCAATTTTAACCGAACTTTCCGTGTAGGAGTCTTTGTCGGCGATCTCGAACTTGTTGTAAAAATCGGAGCCCATGATGATGGAGTCGTAGATTTCGCATCCACTTTCAATCACGGAGCGGACACCGATAATCGAACTTCTAATTTTCGCGTTCGAGATGATACAACCGTCGGACAACAGCGCTTCTTCGATATCAGCATTGTTGATCTTACTCGCAGGAAGCAAGCGGGAACGGGTGTAAACCGGGTTGTTGTGGTCGAAAAAGTTAAAGGCAGGAACCACTTTGGTGCATTCCAGGTTCGCTTCGTAGAATGAGGCGATCGTTCCAATATCTTCCCAGTAGCCGCGGAAAACATGCGTGTAGACATCTTTTTTCTCAATGAGTGAGGGAATGATGTTTTTTCCGAAATCTTCTGAATCATTGTCGAGGGCTTCCACGAGGACATCCCGGTTGAAGAGGTAAATTCCCATGGAAGCTTGAAATTTCTCTTCATCGCCTTCGTATTCTGCCGCTTTGAGTAGGGTTTTGGGCATCGTCAATCCGTCGAGGACTTCATCATTGTCACCCGGCTTTTCAACAAATTGGGTGATACAACTGTCGTCATCGGTGTGCATCAGTCCAAAGGCTCTCGCCGGATCACGATCCACCGGCGTGGTAGCGATCGTGAGCTCGGCTCCGTTCGCTTTGTGCTCGGCAATCATCTTACGGAAGTCCATCCGGTAAAGCTGGTCACCACTGAGAATGAGGAAATATTTGTAAGGCTTTTCGAGGAAATAGCTCAAATTCTGGCGAACTGCATCGGCGGTTCCCTGATACCAATTGTTATCTCCCGGCGTTTGCTGAGCGG
>JAOFXR010000155.1 GCA_028047635.1 Verrucomicrobiales bacterium | reverse complement strand
TAAACCCTAGCTAAAGAGAGTAGAAACAGGAGTTCCATGATTACCGAAGACAAACGGACGACCTGACGGCGAATAGACCTCGAAGGAGAGATCTATTCCCAACCCGTACCCGATCGTCGCGTGAAAATCTTCGACGCTGACTTTCTTATCGCCAACCCGGCGACCGTCTTTGTCCGAAGATCCATAAACCTGTCCGCCGGTAATACCGCCACCGGCAAAGACAGTCGAGAAAACTGCAGGCTGATGATCGCGACCGGCCCGGTCATTGATTTTGCTGGTGCGACCAAAATCGGAACCAACTACTACCATTGTCGAATCAAGCAAACCGGATGAGTCCAAATCACTAAGGAGCGCTGAGATAGCCTGATTAAATGAGGGCAGGCGTGTCGCCAGACTTCCCGTGACATCGTTGTGCATGTCCCAGCCACCACAGTGAACTTCAATGACACGAACTCCATTTTCGACCAGTCGACGGGCGAGAAGGCATCCCTGGCCCAGGCTGTTCATACCATAGGCCTCGCGATCATCCTGAGTGCTGAGATCAAAAACTTTCAGCTCATCACTTTGCAGCAATCTTGCTGCTTGATCATAGAACTCAACATACCCTTTCGGGCTGCTGTAGTGCTTGTACTTATCAACAAAATTTTGACCAATATCGAGAGACATCTCCATGCGCTTCGCAAAACGATCTTCGCTCGTCGTAATCGTAGAGTTCGCGATTCCTGTCTCCGGATTGGCAACCGGCAGAGGGCTGAGAGCCGGATCCAGGTAACCTGAATTGGACGTGCCTCGATTGATCACAACACTGTCGGGCAACAAATCGCCACGCTTACCAAAATACTTTTCGGCATAAGGCCCAATGTGAGGATGCACAATCGTCGCGAGCTGATTGTATCCCGTCATCATCTGATATCGAGCCTGCGCATGAGCCCCGTTGGTGCTGCTCATGCTGTTGATGACAGCCAGCTTATCAGCATGTTCAGCAAGCCCGTCAAGATGCTCTCCAAATCGCATTCCGTCCACTTTACTGGAGATAACCTTCGTATCCCCCATCACTGCTTTATTTTCTTTAGGATCAAACGTATCGAGATGAGTCATCCCACCGCTGCAATAAATATAGATCAGGCTTTTAGCTTTCCCTCCCCCTTCAGGAGCCTCTTGTGCAGAGGCCTTTCCACCAAGGGCACTGCCAAAGGTCGTAGCAACACTGACACCGAGCGAGGTTCGTGCGGTTTGTTCAATGAAGCTTCGACGACTGAAGTCCGTCTTTCCTGCGAGAGCTTTGATATCCATAATAAAATTGTTTTACTGAAAATTGTAGTGCTGAGTGAGGGCGTGATTCCAAATTACTGGATGAATAGAAACTCGGGAGTGTTTAGTAAAATCCAGGCAAGATCTCGAATACCATCGTCCCCGTATTCCTCCAGGATATCGACTCCCTTATCCAATTCTGACTTGATGGGATAACGGGAAAGCATCGTAAAGAAAACCGCTCTAACTTTATCATCAGGCGCATCCATTTCGCGCAAATCTTCAACTACCTTGGATTCGCCTCCGGTGAGTCGATCCGTAACAGGACCATTCATGAGCGCGAGCACCTGCGGCACCGTTCCATCGAAAATGTGATTATCAGTCACAAGGCGATCTGACTGACCGAATGAACCTAGCAACGATCCTGCGGAAGCAGGTTGCTCGATCCTTGAAGCACGCAGCATCTTAATGCCGGCAACGACAGGTATACTCGGTTCGGAAGCTTCAAGAGACTCGGAACTGGCAAGAACCTTTGTGCCCAACTTGCGATAACTCTTTCGGTAAGCTTCAAACTTCTCAAAAATCCTCGAATTGTCATCCTCTTCAAAATTCACATTGAGAACTTCCTTCATGAAGGACCCATCCGCCCCATAGACGTTATCAATATCTGATCCATAAGCGAGGGTGAGCAGAGAATCCCAGGCTTGCTCCGCTCTGACGCGACGCAATACCGGCCCCTGAAAATAATAGTGATCGAGAGAATCAACTGCGACATCGTGCGTTGAATATCCTTGATAAGATTGCGTGTTGTAGAGAATACGCATGAACTCTCTCAAATCAAAATTGACGCGAACCATTTCGCTGCCGAGAAACTTAAGCACCTCAGGTTGTCCGGTATGGATTTCCCAATTCATCGGAAAGTCCGTTACAGGCTGCACAAGTGCCTGCCCGAAGGCCCGCTCCCACATGCGGTTGGCAATGTTCAACGCAAATCGCTCGTTAGTGGGTTCGGTCAACCATTCCGCCAACCCTTCGCGCCTGCTCTTTCCGCCCATGCTCGCATTTTCGCCATACATGGTCATTGGTGGAAGAACCTCCCCCCCGACGACATCAATGGTAGACGGAATTCTAATCTCAATCGCTTCGTTATCGATGACATTAAGACCAAGAGCAGACATGTAGTAACCAAAGACCCGCCGATCATTTCGATCCTTCATGTCGACTCCATTCTTCGTCGCAAACGCCGTGAACTTTTTCTTCCATCCATCGGGCGCACCGGGCATCGCGACCGAAACCGCTTTCATCGAATCAGCTCCTGAATACCTGCCCACAGACCGCTGAGTCTG
>JAOFXR010000154.1 GCA_028047635.1 Verrucomicrobiales bacterium | reverse complement strand
CGCGGAAGTGATCAGCGATGAGTTTCCGATCTGGTTGACGACAGGACGCCGACTTGAGGCCTATCACAGCCGGACTCAAACCGGACGCAGTGCCGGAATCGAGTATCTTCTTTCCCACGAATCTCTCGAAGTTCATCCCGAAGACGCAGAGAAACTCGGTCTCGTTCATGGTGCCATGGCAAAAATGGCGAGTGCACGCGGTGAGATCGAAATCGAGATTGAGATCAATGATCGGTCCCCTCAGGGAACCGTGTTCACTTCGTTCTCATTCGCAAACGTACCGGTAAACATTCTTACCGGATCAGGCTACGATCCCGTCACACAGACGGCAGAGCTCAAGGTTTGCCCGGTTCGTATTACTCCGGTCTAGTCCGAATTCCTCATCGTAAATAGATCGCTTAAGACAAGGGACTCAATCAGAGTCCTGAATCGGTAATCCTCTGTGGCCCCGGCTCTGACAATCTGGCGAATGGCCGGCGCATCGGAGGGTTCCACGCCGCGCCCCAGAGCAAACGTTAAGAGCTTCTCGGTGAGGGTCCGGACAAATGCTTCCGGTCGATCGAGAATCGCCTTTTCCAACCCGGCAGCACCCGAGAACGCCTCGCGACCGGGAAGATTTCCAGTCGAGTCAATCACGGTACTTCCCTCCCGTGTCCGCCACGCACCGACTGCATCAAAATTCTCGAGAGGGAATCCGATCGGGTCCATCACATTATGACAACTAGCGCAAGCTGCCTGCTCCCGATGAGCCGCCAATTTCTCACGAATCGGAAGATTCGCTGCCACCGTGTTATCTTCCAGTGCAGGCGTATTAGGAGGCGGTGGCGGCGGTGGCGTTCCGAGAAGGTTTTCCAGAATCCAATTTCCGCGTATCACAGGCGAAGTCCGATTCCCGTAAGAAGTCACCGTTAAAAGACTGCCCTGTCTCAGCAACCCGCCACGAGGCGAAGCATCTCCCAGCGCAACTTCGCGAAAGCGGGTTCCATAGACATGGGGGATTTCATAGTGCTTTGCGAGTCGCTCGTTCACCCAGGTCTCCTCTGAACGAAGCAAATCAAGAACGCTTCGATTCTCTTCTAACATTCGGCGAAAATGCCACTCCGTTTCGTTCCGGAACGCTTGCCGCAAATTATCATCAAAACCGGGAAAGAGCCGACCGTCCGGCGTAATCGAATCGAGGTTACGAAGATACAACCATTGATCAGCAAAATTCGTCACCAAGGAATCTGACCGAACATCTTTGAGCATCCGAGCGACCTGAGAACGCAGCACCGCCGGCTTAAGCAATTCGCCATTCTCAGCCAATTCGAGCAAGGTAAGATCAGGTAAACTACTCCAGAGAAAAAACGAAAGCCGCGAGGCCATTACCCCAGGCGAAATAGAATAGGGAGAACCCGGCGAAGCCATTTCCGGCTCGCGTTCCACCCTGAAGAGAAAATCGCGACTCACAAGAATAGCGCTCAGTCCCATTTCCAAGCCTGCTTCTACAGCTACTTCGGGCTCAGCATTTTCCATCGCATTCTCAAACACCCGATCGAGACGCGCAATATCCTCCGCACGAAGGGAACGTCGATACGCCAAGCGCATCCACCGATGCAATCTCTCCTTCGCCTTCTCCGCTGATAGCTTCTGAATTCCCTTCTCGAAGCTTCTCTCCTCATTCGAATAGGGCCCTGTAATCGTCACCTGAAAAATAGCAGGACTCTGACGCGGATGCCGGTGAAAATTGAAATGCGCTTCATACGGTTGCCTCAGTGTTTCAAGTAGAGACGAAGACTCATCCACAAAAGTAACACCTACCTTGGCTTCACCCGCCGCCGCAGCGAACCGGGTTTTCAATTTGGCATCGACAAGCGTATGATCACGTCGATTTTTGGGCGGACTCACTTTGATCCCGCCCTCCCGTTCACCATCGATAAAAATCTCGATCTGGTGCGCACGGGTTAAGCCCTCCACGGACTCGTTTCTATCACGAGTCAGATGAACCTGGATTTCATACTCTCCCGCTTCGGGAAACAGATGAGAAACCACTGCCCCACCCCGCGTTCCGGCAGGTAGCTCCGGAAGCTGATCCTCCTGCGTCAGGTCAGCAGGGATTCGAATCGTCCTCGCATCGACGCCCCCCGAACGAATTCCCAAAGCGATTCGACTCACTTTTTGAGCGGCAGCAATATACCGCTCCAACAGGGCTGGCGACAAATCACCCACCGTAACATTATCAAACCCATGACTCGACGAATCGGCCGGAAGCAACTGCTTCACCTCGACACTCACCCCTAACAGATCTCGAACCGCATTCGCATACTCAGTCCTCGTGAGACGACGTATACTCTCTGTCCGCCCCGGATTGGGATGGGCCGCCGCATTCGCATCTAGTCTGGAAACCAGAGTCGAAACCATCGCCTGATACTCCGAAGCAGTAGGCCGTTCTTTACCGATAGGAGGCATCTGCCCTGCCTGCAACTGGCGAACAATACGTTCCCAGTCGTTCGCATGTTCTGAGATTTTTCCGTCGAGAAGCAACTCAGTATTGAGCCCCCCTCTCTGGACTGTTGAGTCGTGACAATCAAAACAATAGGAGGAGATCAGCCTCTCCAGATCA
>JAOFXR010000153.1 GCA_028047635.1 Verrucomicrobiales bacterium | reverse complement strand
TTGGGCTTTCCCGCTGTTTCAACAGGGCCGGGTCCTTGCCCTGCTCGATCCGGTAGGTGCGGTTTGTTTCCAGCCCGGAAGTGAATTCTTCCCTGGTTCCGTCACGATCGGGCCAGTGAACCACCACTTTTTCGATGACTGTTTTCGGATCGGTTCCGAGGCCGAAATGAAGAATCTTGGATGACTGGGAGAGAAAGGCGTCGCCAGCCCGCACCGTCCGAACCAGCGGATTTGGTGAATTCGAGAGACTGACTTCGACGCGGGCTCCTATTGCATCGCGATTCGTTGTTTCCCCATCGCCCCGGAGTTGGAGACGAAGGAAGTTGCCGGCGGTTTGTCCGACTTCGTTTCGCATCAAGCGAAGATTCGGTGCGTTGCGATTGCGGACCCAGAGGTCGAGGTCACCATCGTGATCCCAATCGAGGACCGCGATTCCCCGGGCGTCGTCTTCGAAATCGAGACCCGAAACTGCCGAGATATTCGCAAAGCGCGAATCTTCGGAACGGGAGTGGTCGCCGGTGTTGAGAAAGGCAGAGTTTCGCTCGTGGCCGCTCCAGGACCGCCCCTGTTGGATCATGCTGCTGAGTTCATCACTCCGCGAGTTGAAGGTCGGAATCGTGTCCGTCTTGTCTTCGTCCGGTGAATGCGACATGACCTGCCGCCAATAGAAGCTTCACAAATCCCCGGGACCAGTCCCGGTAATGTAGCCGTTGGCAACGACGAAGTCCTCCCATCCATCGTTGTTCAGATCGACGAAGGGCGAGGACCAGGCCCATCGCCCCATGACGACTCCGGCCTCTTCGCTGACATCCTCAAATCCGCCTTCTCCGGTGTTCTTGAGGAGGGTATTGCCCCGGGCAAAGTGCTGGAAAAACTCTCGTTGCTCGTCGTCGATGCCGGGTTTGAATTCAGCCTGGGACATGACTCGTTTGCCGGCCGAAGACCACATGTTGGCGACATAAAGATCCATCCATCCATCCCGGTTGTAATCCCCCCAGGCGGCGGACATCCCGAAGGCGGTGTCTTTTGTTCCGGTGTCGTTGGATATGTTGGTAAAGGTCCGGGTTCCGTCTTCCGCGACGTCGTTCCGGTAAAAGGGATTGCTGCCAAAGTCATTGGCCACGTAGAGGTCAGGATCGCCATCCTGATCGAAGTCCTCCCAGGCGGAACTAAGTGTTTGCCCAAGGTTATCGGTATCAAGACCGGTTTCCTCGGTGACATTCGCGAATGCCCAGGTTCCCCCGCTTTGCCCCTGGTTCTGAAAGAGGAAGTTGGGCGCACCTCCGTTTGCGTCGATGTAGTAGCCGGGATTGTGTATCTGGGTCGGTCTGGCGATCTTCGACTTCAAATAAGCGGAAACATAGAGATCGAGTCGCCCGTCGAGATCAAAATCAGCCGCCGAAAGGTGGGTGACGTCCTCGCTGCAGGGGAGCGTTGCCTGCAGTTGGAACGAGTCTCCCTCGTTCGATGCGACGAGGACGAATCCGATCGCGGCGACGGCGAGATCCTGGTCGCCGTCGTTGTCGAGATCGACGAGGAGCGCACTGCGGGCGTCCTCAAGCCAATCCACTTTCCAATCCGCTGCCTTGTTGGTGAGAGTGCCGTCGGGATTCTGGATGAAGAGGCAATGGGGAACGCCCTGGCTTTCACAGAGAAAAAGGTCCTCCAGTCCATCGCCATTGACGTCACCCACAGAGATGCCGGGAAATCCATAGACGTCCGTGGCTCGTCGACGGTTCTGGCGCTCGAGCCAGAAGGGGAGGCCGCGGAGAACCTGGGTGCGGTAGGTGGGATCGTGTTCGAGGGCAGAGCGAGTAAGGTCGGAAAAAAAGAGACGATCGGAATGGGGACGGGCCGTCAGTTCTGTTTCTAGAACCTTGATCGAAGCGATTCGGGGATGGGGCTGATCTTCTTCACTGATCCAGACCACCTCCCAGGTGGAATGTTGCTCCACCGCCCGGGAATCGTGGATCCCGAAACTTTCGACGAGGACTTCAGTGACGACCTGCGAGTCGTCCGGAGCTTTCTGCACCGATGTGATCTTGAACTTGAGACGGGCCTGCTGGCTCCCGGACGGATGGAAGTCCTCACAAAGCTTCGAAAAGACCTCGTCGATACCGCGTTTTTCCTTTTGCGAGTCAGACGAAAAAGACCATCGCTTGATCTCGAACTCACCGGGAACCGTGGTCGTCTCCAACGAAGGGGCGGAACTCTGCGGCGTGAAAAAATCAGATACGTTTTCCGAAAGGATGCTCTTCGCGGAATCCACTCCCTCGCCGAGAATCGCTTTCCCCAGATTCTTGAGGAGGCCCGACGCTTCGTCTGAAAAAACCTCCGTCTCCCACCCGTCACTGGCAGGATCGTCAAATTTCTTCCAGGCCTCGAAGGTGTCCGTGGAAGTCGGAACTTGAGAAAGGTTCGTTTCCTTCTGAACCTCCGTTTCCTTGTTCTGCTCGGTTTGCTCTTGCTCGGGATCAGTCTCAGGACTCGAGGAGTCGCCACAGCCGACGAGT
The DNA here is from genome assembly GCA_028047635.1 of Verrucomicrobiales bacterium. Taxonomy (GTDB): domain Bacteria; phylum Verrucomicrobiota; class Verrucomicrobiia; order Verrucomicrobiales; family DEV007; genus Arctic95D-9. The sequence goes on along the minus strand of JAOFXR010000153.1, from coordinate 89 downwards.
AGAAAGAGCAAGGATAATAGCAACCACCGCATAGCGGAGTTTCAGGTAGTACACACTTTTTTCAAGTGTTTCATCTTGAGGCGTCAGTC
>JAOFXR010000152.1 GCA_028047635.1 Verrucomicrobiales bacterium | reverse complement strand
GCCCCTTCCAGGTTGGGGTAATGGATGTATTTCCAGTCCTTGTCACGTATCATTTGCCATGAGGGGAATGAGCGGCTTGATTTTTCCATGAAGTATTCGGCGACAAAGTGATCTCGCCACTCAACTGATTTACCCTGTGGGTCGCCGAATAAAGGTAGTAGAGATTTTCCCTGAATCACCGCTGGAATTTCGACTCCTGCCAGTTGTAGAAAAGTGGGCGCGAGGTCAACATTGAGCACGAAACGTTTGCTCGCCGACGCTGCAGTTATCAGTTTCGGATAGCGGATTAAAAGGGGTATCCTAATTGACTCTTCGAAGGCGACGCGCTTCTGATTGAACACGCCATGCTCTCCCTGTAGGAATCCGTTATCGCTTGTGAATACGATCACTGTCTCGTCAAGAATACCACGTTTTTCGAGCAGGGTTAGTATCTCTCCGACACCATCATCAACTGACTGCAGGCAACTCATTTGATCTCGAATGTTCGATTCCGGATCTTTGCCCCGTCCCCAGCGGGGCTCCTGTGGTTCGGGGAGGCGATCTAAATTCTCGATTGCCTCGAACTTAGCTCGTTTTTGATTTGTTAGGGCGAGTGGTGATCTACTGATGCGCGCGTGGGCGGTAGGCTGATCGCTGAGATCGTCAGCGCCGCTCGCTGGTGGCTCGTATTTGAAGTCCGCATAGTTTTCCTCGTGGCGAGGCGCGGGCAGATAGGGGACATGCACCGCTTTGTGAGAAAGATAGAGCAGGAATGGTTGGTCGGGATTGTTCTCCACTGATTCGTCGACGAAATCAATCGCCTCGCCGTTGAGGTAATCGGTCATGTAGCCGTCGACTTGAATCCGCTGTCCGTTTTCATTTACGACGGGATCGCGATATTGGCCCTGACCCTTGAAGCTGATCCATTCGTCGAACCCGGCGCGGCGGGTGTCATCGAATCCCATGTGCCATTTCCCAATGAACCCGGTTCGGTAGCCGGCGCGTCGCAGGAACTGAGGGAAAGTGACTAAGCGATCACCGAGAATGCCGATGCCATTGGTGTCGATATTGTAAATGCGGTGGGTGCTTGCATAGAGCCCAGTCAGAAAGCTCGCGCGACTCGGCGAGCAGATCGGAGTGGTGACGTAGGCGTTTTGAAAATTAATTCCCTCCGCGGCGAGGCGCTCGATATGAGGTGTTTGAATGTGGGGATTGCCGTTGCAGGCGAGTCCGTCGTATCGGAGGTCGTCTGCGATGATGAAGATAATGTTCGGCTGCGCTGCGCGAATCATCCACGGCGATAGCGTCAGTAAAAAAAGCAGCAGTGAGCGGGGAAACATCTCTCCAAGGTAAAGAGGGATCGCGAAGTTGAGCAATCACAAACACAAAGTTGATCGCGCTCCTCGCTGTCTTCTCCCTTGCTCTTTCGTGAAGCCTCCGTTTCATTTGCGCGATATGGCACGAGGCTACGCATTATTTGATCTTGATCATACGATCCTTCCGTTTGATACACAGGCGCTGTTTTGTAATTACGTGCTGCAGCGGGAAGGGTGGCGCCGGATTTACCTACTTTGGTTCATTCCCTGCCTTCCTTTGGTAGCCTTGAAGATCCTGAATCTCCGCACGATGAAGCGGGTGTTTGCGAGCTATCTTGTGGGAATGAAACGCGAAAGGCTCATGAGCCATGTGAGCGATTTTCTGGAGTCTGATTTTCAAACCGCTCTCTATCCGGCGGTCGTTGCTGAGATCGAGCGGAATCGCAGCGAGGGGCGTCTTCTGATTTTAAACAGCGCGAGTCCTGAATTCTATCTCGAAGGCATTTCCGACCAGCTCGGCTTTGATCATTTCATCGGAACCGACATGGAGGTGCGGGAGAAAATGGCGCTCTTTCCCAAGATCTCGGGGCCAAACAACAAGCACGGGGCTAAAATCACGGCGATGCAAACTCGCGGTCTGATTCCGGATGACGTTGAGGTGCTCGCGAATTCATGGGCCTATTCAGATAGCTCTGCGGACATCCCTCTTTTATCCGTAACTGAGCACGGCGTCATGATTCATCCCGGTGCAAAGCTCGACGCCGTCGGCATGGAAAAGGGCTGGCGAATGATGACTCCGGCCAGGCCCTACGATGGAAAATGGTCCGGTCGATGGGCTTCTTTGTTGCAATCAATCGGTTGCTATCAAGTGAGGTCTGTAGAAACCAACGAACAATCCATTCGCTCTGTTTGAGGATTTCGAGTAAAAGTGGCCATGTCTGAAGAGTCTACCTCCGAGCCAGTCTCGCGCCGATCATGGGTTTCGCTGTTAGCGGTGCTCTTTGTTCAGACGCAAAATTCCTTCAACGATAATTTCGTGAAGATGGTCCTCATCGGTCTGGGCCTGGCGGTGGCTCAGGGCACGATTGTTTTCTCTTTCGATCTCGGAGAGAAAATTCAATACATCCTCACGATGTTGATTCCGATCCCGTTTATTCTGGGCGCGCCGGTTGCAGGATGGATCTCGGATCGCTTTTCTAAAAAGCATGTCATCATCGCGAGTCTCATTCTTCAGCTCGCGATATTCATTCTGATCGCGTTGGCCATCATTCAGAAGCAGGTGATGCTCGCGATTTTTGGTTATTTTCTTCTCGCGG
>JAOFXR010000151.1 GCA_028047635.1 Verrucomicrobiales bacterium | reverse complement strand
AGGCGCTGGCACATTACGCTGTCCGAGTGGTTGCGGGACTATCTCTACATTCCTCTGGGAGGAAATCGAAAGCATCAGGACAGAAACCTCGGTCTCACGATGCTACTGGGAGGCCTCTGGCACGGAGCTTCGTGGAATTTTGTCATCTGGGGAGCCGGTCATGGACTCTTGCTGATGATTGAGAGAAGAATCCCGCGCTTTCTTCCGCAGAACAAATTCTTCCAGCTCATCAAACTCCTCCTTGTCTTCAATGGTGTCGCCCTGCTTTGGATCTTTTTCAGAGCTCCCGACTTCGGAAGCGCGCTGGACTATCTTGAGGCGATGTTCACGGCGACCAAGGATGGCGAGCGATCACCTTCTGACACGCTCCTCGCGATTCTGCTCGGCTTCACGTTGTATACAGGATTCCTTGGGAAATCGCTTACCGACCGGAGATTCCTCGAGTGGGGAATTATCCGACAGGTCGCCATCTGCGTGCTCACTATCTTGATGATTTTCGCCTTCGCCAACGCCTCACTCGATTTCATCTACTTTGTCTTTTAGGTAGATTTCCCTTTCGGTAATTCAGGAGTTCCGGCCTCCTTAGTGCTCGAAAATGGATCATGGGATTATTTCTTCGCCTTCTACGCCCCTATGACAAGGGGCTTTCAAATGACGACGAAAAGCAGGAAAACGGTCGAAGCTTCGCCACACGGGAACGAAAGAAATCTCAGGGGGAACTATCGGCCGACGGCAGACCTTGCCTTGCCGGATCGGTTCCCTTTTGAGCAGTCGAGTCTCAATTGGCTAGCACCAATTCTTCTTCCATCGCGGTTTCCACCACCCCTAATAATGCCTCACGGCTAAACGGCTTACTGAGACAAATACCACATCCCAGATTCAACGCTGATTCAACCCTTTCAGTTTCAGAGAAACCCGTTGCAACGATACATTTGAGGTCAGGATTTAATTTGATGGCACTGCGAATTGTATCGAGCACGTCGTAATCTTCCTCCATGATCATATCAACGATCACTACATCAAAATTCGGGTCCTCTTTCAAAAGTGAAATCGCATTTCGCCCGCTGCTGCAAGCCTGAGATCGATGCCCCATGTTCTTGAGCAGCTTCTCGGTTAGCATTCGCTGAGGCGCATAATCATCCACCACGAAAACTCTGGCATTCACTGCCGGACCGCCTTCTTCCTCCGGCTCTTCCTCCTCCACTGGCGCCTGCTCCCCGTCATACTTTTTCAGATAAAGTTTAAAGGTAGCGCCTTCCCCACGCACACACCAAGACCAACTCATGAAAATCACGAACCGAATCGGTAAGGGTGGGGATTGAACCCGCCCCATACCACCCGGCATGTAGCTCCGTAGCACGGCGGCATCCATTTAAGATATCATTGCACCCCTCAATCGGCAGGACCGACGTGCCCATAAGCAACCCTTGAAAAAGCAAATTTCCTCAGTCGATTCCCCAAACATCCAATGCAATTATATTCTGGCTTTCTCCAGAAAATTTATCGGCTTAATCATCGCCAGATTACGCAAATAACAATTATGGCACTCGAAATTGAAGCAAGCACAATTGAAATCCTGAACTCTCGTAGAAGTGGTTCACTTATTCTCTGGTATTCCATCTCCTTTCTTTCGCTTGCCTTTCGCCGAGTGAACCGCACAGCAGTTTGAGTAATCCCGACAAGTGCCGCTATCGCTGCAGTAATTGGTTCTCCTTGTGCCTGAGCTGAACCTGCAACTCGGTAAGCTACTTCCTCGTCTGTATGCGCCCCTTCATTTTGCCTTAGTTTCGGACGTGGAATCTTGGCTAATTTTGAATTTAGAAAACTGGATCTAATCAAAATAAATGCTAGAAAGAGGGCAGCGGGAATCAGGGCGTTAAGGTAATTGTTTCCGAAGGGAGTCAGGAAGCCGAGCACCCCAAAGACGATTAAGATGAGCAAATAGGCTAGGAAGAACATCGGATATTTTTTTACCAAACATCTTTGACTCGTGTCAATATCTTCTCTATACCGCAACCTTTTTGACGCTTCAACGGACCTAGCTGACAGAGTGGAAAGAAAAGCCTTAGCGGAAACGATGAGACCTTTTTTTACTTTAGGCTGAGATTGATCAACCTCGAGCGATTCCTTTCTCCATTCTCAGCAAAGGTTTCAACCGTCCACTCGGAGCATTTGGAGAAGGCTGCAGCGCAGGTTTAGCTAGAAAGTCCGTTTTCAGATTCTCGGAGCAGGTCGGATGCATTCAAGTCTAAAGCGAGGGCGATTCTGAATAGGGTATCGATGGTCGGGGTGCGTTCGCCTTATTGGCCAGCTCCAAATTCTTATCAGCAAGGGCCCTTTCCTTTACTTCCTTTACTTCCTTTACTTCCTTTACTTCCTTTACTTCCTCCAGTTCCGCAACCTGACGCTGATGAAGCTTCTCCAGGCCTTCGCTGGCGAGGATTTCGTAATGGTGACTCACCTTGTCGACTGAATCTTGCCCGAAGGTTGAGGCGACGCTCATGGCAACGAGTAGGATCAGTAACACGAGTTTCATCAGGAAATGAAAATTTGAATCATGAGGATTTCCCCCTAGTTGATACCATCGCCGCCTCAACCTCGTCACTAAACGA
>JAOFXR010000150.1 GCA_028047635.1 Verrucomicrobiales bacterium | reverse complement strand
CCTCCCTGCCGCTTGTCTCACTCATCACCTTCATCTGGATCTATTTCGGGATGAAAGATGATCCCGCAGCGAGAGTCGAAAAGCTTGCTGCTCACTCTTCAGGTGTGTTTTGGTTTGTGCTTCCGAGCCTCCCCATGTTTCTAATTTTTCCCATCCTCCTGCGACGGGGACTCTCCTTCTGGCCGACTCTGTTGATCTGCTGCCTCCTCACTATGCTGCTTTACGCACTCATGGCCATCATCCTGAAACAATTTGGAATTAGATTATGAAACCTGTTTACCTCCTTCTCTTCACCAGCCTGTTCCTCACGACAACGCTCACAGGCGCCGCGGATGAAGAGGCACGCCCGCCCAACTTCATCATCATCTTTTGCGATAACCTCGGCTACGGGGACATCGAACCATTCGGGGCGACGATTCACCGGACGCCGTTTCTGAATGAAATGGCCGCCGAAGGGCGAAAGTTCACCCACTTTTGCGTGAGTGCCGGTGTCTGCACGCCCTAACGTGCGAGTATCGTCACAGGGTGCTACGCTCAACGGGTCGGAATGCATCTCAACCCGCGCGACTACCATGTCTTGCGTCCCATCTCTCCCTACGGACTGAATCCCAACGAAGTCACCATCGCCGAAGCGTTGAAAAAACTTGGCTACCAAACCGGCATGATTGGAAAATGGCACCTAGGCGATCAAGCTCCCTTTTTGCCCAGCCGTCAGGGATTTGATTACTTTCTCGAAGTCCCCTATTCCGATGACATGACCGAACGAATCTGGAGCCGGGACGGATCGCACTGGCCACCATTGCCGCTCATGTTAAATGAAAAGGTGATCGAAGCCCCTGTAGACCGCGATGGCCTGACGAAACGCTATACCGAAACGACGCTCGATTGGATCGAAGAAAACAAAGACGATCCCTTTTTCCTCTACCTTCCCCAGGCCATGCCCGGAAGCACCTCGACACCCTTTTCGAGCGAGCAGTTTCGCGGCAAAGGCAAGAATGGCCCCTGGGGAGACTCGATAGAAGAGCTCGACTGGTCGACTGGAGAAATCATGCGGAAGCTCTAAGAACTCGAGATCGACGACAACACCCTCGTCGTCTGGACCTCCGACAACGGAGCCCCCATCAATAAGGATCCTGACGATCTCACGCGCGGTTCCAACCGACCTCTTCACGGTCGTGGCTACACCACCAGCGAAGGCGCCTTTCGCGTCTCGACCATCATGTTGTGGCCTGGCAAAATTCCCGCCGGAACCACCTGCGACGAATTGACCTCAACAATGGACCTTTATCCAAGCTTCGTCGATCTAGCGAACGGCAAGATGGACAAAGCGAAGCGCGACGGCAAGAACATCAGCGATCTAATCCTAGGCGAAGAAGGCGCAAAATCTCCCCACGAAGTCTACGCTTACTACTATCTCGATCAATTACAGGCCGTGCGATCCGGACCTTGGAAATTGTTTCTTCCTCTGGAAGACTTTGCGCAACACCCTCACTTCAATTTGAAGAACGCCAGCGACAAGCCACTTCTCTTCAATGTCGATCGTGACATGAGTTGCCAATACGACGTCGCGGCAGAGCATACCGGCGTGATCAAAGAACTCACCAAGCTGGCAGAAGGCGTGCGAGCCGATCTCGGAGACCGCGATGCTCCGGGCCCGGGGATACGAAAGGTAGGCTATGTCAAAAATCCATTACCGATCGTGATGATTCCATGACATCGAATCCTCGTGGATCCGTCACCAACGAAAGAGTTATACCTCCCCTCATCGATTTCCCTCCACCTATGGCAGGAACACTGCTATCCATCCTGCCATATGACAACGTTCACCAAACTACTTGCCCTTGCTCTCGTCTTCGCCGCAGTTGCTCTCACCAGCTGTGCAACCTACCAGGAAGAAGGCTGTGGTGGCGACGCTTACTATCAGGAAGGCTGCTCACACTAGCCCCTCCCAAAACGGCACAGATCCCCGGGCACATCAGGCAGCGATAGCCATCGATCTGAATTTTCCACCTGCTGATAAAAAGGAAACTACCGCTCCTGCAGAGGAGACGGTTTCTCTCCCTGTGCTCATTCTGTTCTGGTTGAGCGCAGCCGCTTTGATCGATACTGCTCTCTATGAGTATCTCAGAGCAGCTTGGTATCTTACTCTTGATCACGAGCTACCTAGTCAGGTTGGCTGGCTTGGCATCGTCTTCTTTCCGATTGGCATTGGCCTTATCAAACGAAGCCCTGATTCGAGAAGCTGCTTTCAAACAGTAATAGTCCTCCTCATCCTTTTTCTTGTGATGATAGGATTCGAACTATTCGACTTTGGGAGCACGAGTATAGTAGATGACGCCCCCGGATGGGGGTGGATCGCAGGAATCAGTATTTGGGGTATCGCAGTGCTTTGGTATTTCAAACACTACGAAAACTATTTCAACAACCCCGTGCTCACTCACAGTGAGCACCGGAACGAGACAGCATTAATTTGGTTCATCATTATCTCAGCCACTCTGAGCAATCTCACGATGATCTCCAGCGAATATGAGCATAAAAAGACCGTAGACAGCCTCTTTTCCGTCGAATTGGATTTTTACGCGGTCGATAGTGAAAGCGACCAGTTCATCAACAATTGCAGCGTTAACTTCGAACGCACCAATGCCCAACGGAATCTCTCCGAACATTACA
>JAOFXR010000015.1 GCA_028047635.1 Verrucomicrobiales bacterium | reverse complement strand
TACAAGCTCTGGACGACGCTAAAAGTTCCCCAAGGCGAGTCGCTCGAGGAGCACGCGGAGGTACTGAGAAAGCTCACCGGAGCCCATGAGTTCGTGCTTATGCCGGCCAATGGTATTTTTGCCCTTGGCGTCGGTCATGTTCGTCGCAAGACAATGGAACTGGGAGACAAATCCCCCGAGCCAGCGGTCATGAATACGACGACGACCGTCGAACTCGAACCTGAGGAATGGGATGTGCTTCTTGCGATCAAAGAAGAGCTCACTCTCGAAGAAATCTGCGAAGATCCATGGGGCCCCCGGGCAGATGCGATCGGAATGGATAGAGAAAAGTTCTTTAAAATCGCGGAACAACTTGATGCTAAGAAAGTTATCGGTCGTTTCTCTACCTTTCTTGAGCACGTCAAAGCCAGTAAGTCAGGCAAACGCGTGACCCGCTTCAATGCCCTCTTTCACTGGAAAGTTCCGGAAGGCATGCAGCCTCAAGCCGGTTCAGAAGTAGGAAGGCATCACATCATGACCCACGCTTACTGGCGTGAAGGTGGTCCCCGTTTTGGCGGCGTAAACATTATGGGAGTGGTTCATGGAACCGACAAAGCCCGCGTTCTTGAGCACAAAGGAGCGATCGACGAGCACCTTGCCAAGGTCGGAATTCCAGTCGAATACACCAATGTATTCTGGGGCGGACGCAGCGAAATCAAGCCTTCAGAGATCTCTCCCAAAATCTACAAAGAATTCCACGATAAGTGGAAAGATTCCGGTCAGGTCCTCTAATCAGGTCTCACCCGCTTACTTCCTCCAGCACCACAACGATTATGAATGTCAGGGATGTTGCCAATTTGGCTCGCATTGAACTCTCAGATGAAGAGGCCTCGCGCTATCAAGAGCAAATGGATCAAATCCTCCACTACGTTGAGCAGTTGAATCAGATCGACGTCGAAGGCATCGAACCAACTGCGCACGCGGCTGCGGTTTTTGATATCGTTCGTGAGGATGTTGCCACGGGTAGCTCGATTTCTCAGGAAGCGGTTCTGGGCAATGCTCCCGAAACAGCGCACGATCAAATCAAAATGCCCAAAGTAGTCGAATAGCCAACCCGACATTTCGAGTCCCCCTTTTTTGCATTCCATTTCCCGCTTCACGTTTTGAAAGTCGCTACTCTTTCCATTGCACAGCTCCGCAGCGCCTATGCCGCAGGAGATCTCACTCCCGCCGACGCACTCAAGTCTGTCGCCGAATCAATTGATTCGGTGGACGGCGACATCGGGGGCTACTTGTCTTACGATTTGGACCTTGCCTTGAAGGATGCCGAGAGCGCCGACCTTTCACTCCCACTCGGCGGCGTCCCGATCGCGATCAAAGACCTCATCAATGTTGAGGGGCACCCCTGTTCGGCCGCTTCGAAAATTCTCGATGGGAAGTACCAATCTCCCTACGACGCTACCGTTATTCGCAAACTGCGCGAAGCAGGAGCGATCCCCTTCGGACGCGCCAATATGGATGAGTTCGCAATGGGTTCGTCGAATGAAAATTCAGGCATCAAACCCTGTCGCAATCCACACGATCTTGATCGCATCCCCGGTGGATCATCAGGTGGATCAGCCGCAGTGGTTGCTGCAAATACGGCAGTAGCCGCGCTTGGAACCGACACCGGCGGATCGATTCGCCAGCCTGCTTCGCACTGCGGCGTGGTCGGTTTGAAACCCACCTATGGACGTGTTTCGCGATTCGGTCTTGTTGCCTTCGCCTCGTCACTGGATCAGTGCGGCCCCATGACCAAAACGGTCGAAGATGCCGCGACGCTCCTGCAAGCAATCTCCGGCGCCTGTGATCGTGATTCGACCTGCCTCAAGGAGGAGGTTCCCTGCTACGCTGATGCCATTTGCAAAGATATTAAGGGACTCAAGATCGGTCTTCCCGCCGAATACTTTGCCGAGGGCCTCGATCCTGCGGTGAAGGTAAAAGTGGAAGCCGCCATCAAGCAACTCGAAAGCCTCGGTGCTGAGATTCACGAAGTCTCGCTCCCGAACACCGAACACGCCGTGGCGACCTATTATGTGATTGCGACGGCAGAAGCATCCGCGAACCTCGCCCGTTTCGACGGCGTTCGCTACGGACACCGCGCCGAAGCCGATGGCCTCATCGAGCTCTACAAAAAATCTCGTGCTGAAGGATTCGGCGACGAAGTGAAGCGACGCATCATCCTGGGAACCTACGTGCTCAGTTCCGGCTACTACGATGCCTACTACACGCGAGCGCAGAAAGTGAGAACGCTGATCCGGAATGATTTCCAGGAAGCCTTTTCCAAAGTCGACGTGATCGCCTCCCCCGTTTCCCCGACGCCTGCCTTTAAAATGGGTGAGAAGTGTAGTGATCCACTTTCAATGTATCTCGCTGACATTTACACGATCTCTGCAAACCTCGCCGGGATCTGCGGAATCTCTGTGCCCTGCGGAACCGTTCCCGCGAACGGCAAAGAGTTGCCAGTCGGACTGCAGCTCCTCGGAAAGTCATTCGGCGAAGCGGATATTCTCCGTGCCGCACATGCCTACGAGGTGAGTTAGCTAGAGCCCCGAAGCACGCCACTCCTCCGGGCGGTTCCAGCCTAAAGCCCTTCTGTTGGGTGATTGACCTGAGAAGGCTCAGTCAAAAAGACGTGTTTCAGCCTTGGAGTCACGATAATGAGCCACTTGGTCTTCGATCTCCATGTATCGGACCGTCGGATTACCATCCCGCCATTCACGGAAAATCTCGAGCTCTTCAGCGGTCAGGCCCGTTTTAGGATCAATAGGAGCCTTTTTCAGCACAGGGATCGCCTGAGGAACGACGCAATCAAACATCAAAAGGTCGTGAACCCAATTGCCATGGCGGAGAAAATAGAAGGCAAGAAGAAGCCATCCAAGACTCTGTAAGAGAGCCACAATCCAAACACTAACGGACGGAAGACCGACTTCGCCAAACAATATCCACAGCAAAGAGGGCGCCCCGATGAAAACTACCAGGTTGATGATTCCGGTAAAGGAGAAGAAGAGCCCGATGACTCGAATAATCGTCCAGCAAAGCTGGGAACGGCTTAAGGGGCTTTCCATCGGGAGGAGAGAGCCAGCGACTAATCTACTGCTGACTTAATCGACATCCGTGTGCTGGAGGTGACATGACCTCCAGCAGAGGGGCTCACCGTCTCGATTCGCATTTCGTCGACCATCCAGACATCCCCGAACTTCTTTCCGTGAAGCACTTCAAATCGACGAATCGGGCGACCGCCGCTATTATATCCGATCATCTTGATCATCCCGCCACTGGCCTTATCGATCCAGACATCGACGGTGGAATAGGCACCTGCTGAGGTGGGGTTACGGACCCGAACGAGCCAACTTTCGCGCCCTTTGGTCTTGTCTATCCTGACAATCTTGGCATTTGGCCAGTAAAGAAAACGCATCGAAAGGTCGTCGTAAGTGACATCCGTACCCCGAATTGAATCGTCGAATTTGGCAGGATCAACACTTTTAAGCTGAGCACCACCAATTCCCTCGTAGAGAGCAAAGCTGCTATTTTTGGTATCGAGAAGCACCACTTGCGAAGGATCGTTGAAAATGAAGCGAATCGATTCAGGCTTCAGCGACATGATGAAAGGCACCTTTTTGACAAGCCCCATGCGAAGCACCCCTGTGAAATCCCGGTCATAAAGCGTGTAACTATAACGAACCAGTTTCAGCACTTCATCAGCGGTGAGTTGATCAATTGATTTCCCGGCAAACGAAGGCGCCGGCGAAGTGGGAGCGGCCTCTCCTCTCTCCTGCGCGACAACGGCGCTGGAAAAAATCATGGCAACAAATGTGAAGAAGGTAAAAAACTTTTTCATAGGTTCAACTGGAGAGCCCAGCGCCTGTTGGACGACTGATCAGGAACATACATGCAAAAAGGTTACCGCAAAAGAAAAGCATTTCGCTTTTCTTAAGTATTTCTGTCCCTGTTATAGGAAGGGAAGTCCCCGCACCAGGGAGGACAAACCCTTTTCACACCATGGAACACCATCGCCTCGTCCTTCCGGAACACATGAACCAGTTTGGTTTTTTATTCGGAGGGCATCTTTTAAAGTGGGTCGACGAGATCGCCTGGATGGCCGCGACACTCGACTATCAGAACTGTCATTTTGTGACCGTAGGAATGAAGGAAGTGAGTTTCCGTCAGGGAGTGAGCGAAGGGGCGATCCTCCGTTTTGAAACGACACGTGTCTACGAAGGAGAAACTTCGGTTCAGTATTCCGTTCGGGTTATTACCGAAGGCGAGGCCATATTTGCGACCGAAGTTGCCTTTGTCAGGGTCGATGACGAGGGGCGCAAACAATCACTTCCCAAGCGCTGAACATCTGATAGCTTTTTGAATTTGGCATGACTGAGGCAAAAAGCGTCGCCGTAATCGGCTCCTTAAACATCGACTATTTTACCCGCGTTGGGTCTCTCCCCGCCCCCGGTGAGACCGTCTGCTCCGACAGCCTTAATCTCTTTCGCGGCGGCAAGGGCGCCAACCAGGCAATTGCCGCATCCCGCCAGGGAAGTGAAATCATTTTCATCGGAGCGGTTGGGAACGACGAACACGGAAAGAAGTATCTTAAGGCCCTCGAGAAAGAGGGAATAGACATTGCCCACATCGACTCCGTAAAAGGCAACACCGGGGCAGCCTTCATTACCGTTGATCGAAGTGGCGAGAATATGATTGTGATTTCTTCGGGAGCGAATAGCTCGCTCACCCGTGAACACATCAAGGCCAAAACTAAGCAAATCAGCAGCGCTGGCGCTGTTCTGGGTCAGTTCGAAGTTCCCATTTCATCGATTTTGGAAGCAGCCCGAATCGCCAATCAGAATGAGATCCCTGTAATCATCAATCCTTCACCGGTGGAGAAGTCATTCCCCTGGCAGGAAATTCGGACTGATTACCTGCTCGTGAATGAGTACGAAGCCAGCGAAGTTCTTGGGTTTGAACCCTGGAACAAAGAGCTAAGCCTCGTCAGGCAGCGACTCCATGAACTTCGCGTCGAAAATCTAATTATCACCCGTGGCGGCGATGACACGCTTGTATACAATCGCGGTGATGAAGTGCTCAACATTTCAACGCTCCCCGTTTTGCCTATTGATACAGTAGGAGCGGGTGATGCCTTTGCCGGATGCTTTGCCGCGCGCATTTCCAACGGCGAATCGCTCGAAGACGCACTTGCTGCCGCAAATTGCGCAGGAGCACTGACCACCCTCGGAGCAGGTGCTCAAAATCCGATTCCGGACCGCGAACGCGTCGATCAGCACCTCGAACATCTTGCACAATCCCAGTAGGATCCTCGTATGAAATCGTTTTTGAAAAAAAAAGTCATCATCGCGCTTTCGCTGACTGCCATCGTCTCGATCTCGAGTGCTGATAGTTGGCCGGAGTTCAGAGGTCCTACCGGCGACGGCATTGCTGCGGCTGAAAATATCCCGGAGAAGCTCGATGAAAGTTCCAACCTCGTATGGAAAACAGACCTGCCCGGCCGCGGTTGGTCCTCACCGGTTTTTGATGGCACTTACCTCTGGGTCACCGCTGCGGAGGAAATTTTTCCGGATGAAGAAGAGCGGATCAAAATTTTGGAGTCCCAGGGAGAAGAAGCCAAGAAGTTTAAAGTGAGGCAGGTCGCCAAGAGCATCAAATTGAGCGCCATCCAGGTAGATTTCGAATCAGGAAAGCTCCTGCAAACCGTACCTCTCATCAAAATTGACAATCCACAGACCATCCATGCCCTGAACAGCTTCGCGTCTCCCACGCCGGTCTTGAAAGACGGCAAACTGTACGCCCACTTTGGTGCATTTGGAACGTTCTGCATTGATACCACTTCACGAGAAGTGGATTGGGAGAGAAAAATTGAAATCGAGCACAGCGTGGGCCCCGGTAGCTCGCCTTTTATTTATGAAGACAAACTGATTCTGATCTGCGACGGCACCGACCGTCAGTTTGTCACCGCCCTCGATATCAAGACCGGCGAAACAGCCTGGCTTACGGAGCGCCCTGAAATGAGAGCGGTCAAAGGCGATCAGAAAAAATCGTATAATACACCGGTGCTCATTGAGGACGGTGGTACGCCGCAAATTATCTGCCTTGGCGCACAGTGGCTCATCAGTTATGCCCCTGATACAGGTGACGAATTGTGGAGACTGGACCATGGAGCAGGGTTTTCGATCGTTCCCCGTCCCGTCTACAGCCCAAAACACAAACTCCTCTATTTCTCAACCGGGTTCGGCAAGCCGGTTCTGATTGCCGTCAAAGTGGACGGCAAAGGTGACATCACTGACTCAGACAAAATCGCATGGAAAGAGTCCAAGCGAATCCCGGCGAGGCCGTCCCCGCTTCTCATTGGAGATGAGCTCTACGTTATCGCCGACGGAGGCGTCACGACTTGCCTCAATGCCGCCACAGGTGAAACCTACTGGAACGACCGAATCGATGGCAACTATTCCGCCTCACCTCTTTTCGCAGATGGAAAAATCTTTGTTGCGAGCCATGAGGGGGTTATCACTGTCTTTAAGCCGGGAACCACCTTCTCCCCCCTCTCTGAGACGACGCTGGAAGGAAGTATCATGGCCTCTCCCATCGCAGTGAATGAGGCATTATTGATCCGCTCAGAACAGGCGATCTACCGCTTCGGGAACTAGCCACCTCCTGCCGATAATTCGACTCAGGCACTCTTTTGAAACAGCTGTTTTCGGAGATATTTCAGAAACCTGAACTTTTCGAAAAATAGTCGTGACGAAACCGTGCCAAAAAGATATACAACGTACAACTACTCGACCTTACTGTAATTATGAAGACCCGAATTAGAACCATCATCCAGACCGTCTGCGTCATGGTGTTTGCTGCTTTCTTTGCCTCACCAACTCAAGCACGAACATGGACAAGCACTGACGGCAAACCATTGAAAGCGATTTTTCTCGGCATTGAGGGAGAGAACTTCAAATTCAAAATGGCTAACGGGAAGGAGATTTCCGTTCCCAAAGACCGCTTCATTAAAGCGGATCAGGAAGCAGCCGTCCGTTTGAATGTGATCGGTGATGATAGCTTCACGAAAGCATCCGCGCGTCAGATTGATACTCTTCTTGCCACCAACCTGAAGAAAAACGGCTACAGCTCCTTCAACGAGCCACTGCCTGACGACCTTTTCGTCCGTCGAGTCTATCTCGACATTGCCGGTCGCATCCCGACCCGCGACGAGTTCCTCAAGTTTGCAGAAAGTGCCCGTGCCGATAAGCGCGAGGCCCTCATTGATGAGCTCCTCCTTTCACCGGGATACGCCTCCAATTTGTTCAATTACTTCGGTGACATGTATCGCCTTCAGGCGGATGAAGATTTCAATAATGGTATCCGAATGGATCCTTATCTCGAGTGGTGGAGAACCCAGCTCAAGGAAAACACTCCCTACGATCAGATCATTACCCAAATGATCACCGCTGACGGAAACGTGGGTCAAAACCCCGCCTCAGGTTTCATTCTTCGCGACACAGGCATGGAGTTTGATGCTTTCGCTAACTTCGGTCAGGTCATGCTGGGAATTGATATTTCCTGCGCCCAGTGCCACGACCACCCTTTCGATGAGTGGACTCAGGGAGATTTCTACGAAATGGCTGCCTTCTTCGGCAATACCCAGCGCTCCGTCGGATACCGTGCCGGTTCATCCATGATGGGCGGAGGCACCATCCAAATGCCGAACGCCCCGGAAAACTGGAAAAAAGATTTCGAGAGCTGGGCGCAAAACTCGAAAGGCATCATCCCAAGAGACAACACGGGTGAAAATCGTGAGTTCCGCTATTTCGTTAGCGCACTCGGCTGGAATGTCGCTGACAACGAGATGATGGAGACGGTCCTTCCTGCTGACTTTATCGGAAGTGGCGGGAAGCCAAACACAGTAGCCAATCCCCGGACTATGGTCGGCGGAGCAGCCAAACTGGGAGGAAAGACCCGCCGCGAAGCGCTTGCGGGCTGGCTTACCGCTCCGGAAAATCCCCGATTCGCTCTCGTGATTGCGAATCGCATGTGGGAGCGCGCTTTCGGAAGAGCGCTCGTCGGCCCCGTAAATGATTTCAGTGATGACATGATCAAACGCGCCTCACAGGGTGAAGCGCTTCGATTTGTGACACGCGAGATGCAGCGAGTAGATTACGATCTTAAGCAATTTATGCGCATCCTCTACAACACACGGGCTTACCAGTCGACCGCGACAGCGGAAGAGCCGGATTGGGCTGATGACTATTACTTCCAAGGCCCCATTCTCCGCCGTATGCGTGCAGAGCAAGCCTGGGACTCGATGATGGTGCTGCAGTTTGGCACTGAGGTTGACACCAAAGAAGGAGCCGACGGCTCATTCTACAAGAAAGTCCTCGACCTCGATCTCAATGTTGCCACCAACGAAGAAGTTTGGACTCACTTCGAGATGTGGAACGACAACCGTCGCCAAATGGGCAACGCCGTTGTGAGCTCTGCTGAAGATAACTACCCTGAGATCGTTAATGACAAATACCTCAGAGCCTCTGAGCTGAAACAGCCTTATATGCCGGCATCGATGCTGGATACTTTTGGCCAGTCTGATCGCCAGATTACAGACGCACACAACTACGACGGATCAGTTCCTCAGGTGCTTGCCCTGATGAACGGTGAAGCAACTGTTCAGCTGACAGGCCTTTCTTCCAAAGTGGTGAAGGATCTCGAAGAGCTTGATGGTCCGGACGACAAGGTGCGTGGCGTTTTCTTCACGATGCTCAGTCGCTTTCCAACCGAAGATGAACTCAAGCTCGGTGTGAGCATGATGGAAGACTACGGGGATGACGGGATCAGTGATCTTGCATGGGCCTTGATGAACAGCCCGGAATTCCTCTTCGTTCAGTAATCTTTTCCTACCTAATAACCCCTCAGATTTAACTCATTTTTTATTATGACTAACATAGCTGAACTTGCCGGTAAGGATCCTCTGAGCCGACGCTACTTTATGGAAATGTCCGCGAAGCTTTCGCTCGGCGTTTCCACCGCAGTCCCCTTCCTCCCGAGAAACTTCCAGGCCCAAGACGGAGCTAAAGCGAAGAATCTTATCTACATCTACATGTCAGGCGGGATGACCCATCTGGACACCTTCGATCCGAAGAAGAATTCAGGTGTAATGGGAAACACTGAGATGATCGACACCAATGTCGATAACATCAAATTCGGTATGCACCTCGAGAAGTTGGCAAAGCACGCCGACAAGCTTGCTGTGATCAACTCGATGATCTCGACCAACGGTGCTCACGAGCAGGGTCAGTATATCATGCGCACAGGTTACAATAAGCGCGCTACGATCGTGCACCCTACTATCGGGCCATGGGCCGAGACGCTTCTTGGTAAGCGGGGCGAAATCCTTCCTGACAGTGTCGTTGTGGGAAGAAGTACCTCGAACGCGGGATACATGGACCCATCGTTGAGTCCTCTTCCAATTGCAGATCCGACGAACGGAGTGCCGAATACTGACCTCATTGTTGAAGGGGATCGCTTTGATCGCCGGATGGAAATGGCTCAGAAGCTCGGTTCACAGTTCACTGAGAAATTCAAATACATGGGTCCTGACTCCTATGTGGAGTATTACAATCAGGCGAACCGCCTACTGAAGAGTGACGCGCTCTCTGCATTTGATATTTCAAATGAGTCCAATGCCGCGGATTACGGCACTGGCCGCTTGGGTCAGGGTTGCCTCCTTGCCCGCAAGCTTGTCGAAAACGGCGTCCGTGTTGTTGAAGTCATCTCCGGTGGCTGGGACATGCACGTAGACCTCGATGGTTCTGCTGCCACACGGATTCCAGAACTCGATGTGGCACTGTCCACTCTTTTGACCGATCTTGAATCCCGCGGACTCCTCGAGTCTACGATGGTTGCTGTCGGAACTGAGTTTGGCCGAACACCTGACATTAACATGAACAGCGGACGAGATCACTTCCCTGCTGCTTACTCATGTGTTCTGGCTGGTGGCGGAATTAAGGGTGGAACCAAATATGGCGAAACCGATGGATCAGGCAAGAAGGTGAAGAGCGATCACATGAAGCCTGAAGACTTCCTTGCCACAATTGGACACGGCATGGGTCTCGAACTCGAGAAGACGATCTACTCACCTACGCAGCGTCCATTTACGTTTGCAGACAAAGGTAAGCCGGCGACGAAGCTGTTTGGCTAGGTGTATTCTCTGAATACACCCGTTTTTTGAAGGCGCCGAATCCGATAAGGGTTCGGCGTTTTTCATTTCCCGATACAAAAGCTACTGAAGATTTCGCCGAGGATCTCTTCAATATCGGTCTTCCCGATCACATCACCGATCGCTTCCAGCGCTGTTCTGAGATCCATGGCAACGAATTCGGGAGACTCAGAAGCTCTTAAATTTGCCTCCGCCGCGATCATCCCCTCACGTGCACGATTAAGACAGGATTGATGTCGTGTATTGATTGAAACAAGACTCGAACTATCAAAACGGTTTCCGCTGGTAAGCGAATCAAACAGATGGTCTTTCAGGGCTTCCGTATCCTCATCGTCTTTACAGGAAAGCGCAAAGCTCTCGACGCCTGACCAGTCAGAGTGCAGCGGCAGATCGGATTTATTCAAAAGAGTCAGGATACGAGCGCCCCCCTCAGAATCGATGACTGCATCTGGCGGTCTCGCCTCACTGGAATCAACCACGTGGATGACCAATTCTGCATTCTGGATCTCCGCATAGGTTCGTTGAATCCCCTCTTTTTCAATCGCTTCACCACCGTCCCGGATACCCGCCGTATCAATAAGGCGCAATGGAATACCCCGAAGACTGATTACCTCCTCAATAGTGTCCCGTGTAGTTCCCGCCGTTCCATTGACGATCGCTCGATCAAATCCAAGGAGAAGATTTAAGAGGCTCGATTTCCCCGCATTTGGTGCGCCGCAGATAACCGTGCGAACGCCTTCTCTCAAAATCTTCCCCTGGTCCGCTGTATTTAGCCATCGATCAATCTGACCCGTAATCTCACGACAGCGATTCATGAGACCGTCATTTGAATCAGGATCAATATCCTCCTCCGGAAAATCGATATATGCCTCAAGATGAGCGATCAGACCAATCAACGATTGCCTTAACTGCTCGAGATCACGACCCAGCCTTCCTTCCAATTGCTGATTCGCCGCCTTCATCGCCAATTCGGTTTGCGCTGAAATCAAATCCATGATCGCTTCCGCCTGGGTCAGGTCGATTTTTCCGTTGAAAAAGGCACGCTGCGAAAACTCGCCGGGCTCTGCGCTTTCCGCACCAGCCGCAAGGATGGCTTTCAGCACCTTTCCCGTTACGACCACGCCACCATGGCAGGCAATCTCGACGACCTCTTCCCCAGTGAAGCTGTGAGGCGAAGGAAACCAGGTAAGGAGAACCTCATCAACGGTGTCTCCCAAGGTATCGAGAATCTTCCCAAAATGCTGATACCTTGGTTGCCACTCGGATGCTGACTTGCCTCGAAAGACGCTGGACACGATACTGGAAGCAGCTGATCCGCTCACTCTGATAAGCGATACGGCGCCCGTCCCGGGCGGAGAGGCGATTGCGGCAATGGTCTTAACTGAATTTTCCATAAAAATGGTAACTTAGACAACCGCGTCCCGCCTGAATGCGACCCGAAGCGTCTGAAATAGGATTAGAAACTATGATCGAAATGTGAGGACATAAAGGAGAAAGACGTTGCACCCTCCTGCATAAAATTCGAAACTCAGTATTCAGAGAGCTATGTTGATACGAGACTTACCCGAAGACGAGCGACCGCGCGAAAAGCTCCTGAACAAAGGCGCAGAAGCACTGAGTGATTCAGAGATTCTAGCCCTCTTCTTCGGAACAGGACGCCAGGGAATCAGTGCGATCGAACTCGGTAGAGAAATGATCAAAGAATTTGGCTCGATGCGCCAGTTGTCGCGGGCTTCGTTTGAGGATCTTCTTAAAATCGACGGCATTGGCCCCGCCAAGGCAGCCCAGCTTGCGGCTATCTTTGAATTTGGCAAGCGACTCGCCAAAGAGCCATTCAATGAGCAGGCCATTACCACCCCTGAAGACGTCTATGATCTCGTAGGCACTGAAATGCAGCGCCTTACTCAGGAGTCCGTCAGGGCAATCCTTCTAAACAGTCAGAAAAAACTGATTCAAGTCGCTGAGATTTTTATCGGCACAGGCAATCAGTCATTTGCCAATCCACCCGAAATTCTTCGCAAGGTGATCAGTCATTCAGCAGCCTCTTATATTCTTGTTCACAATCATCCTTCCGGAGACCCCTCACCCAGCCGGGCCGACCACGAGGTAACGCGCCGCATGAAGGAAGCGAGTGAAGCTATCGGCGTTGAATTTCTTGATCACATCATTATAGGTGGGCATTCCGTTAGCGAAAACAGAACTCCCTATTTCAGTTTTCGCGAAGCCGGCCTTCTTTAGCACCTTCACACTCCATAACGTATGTCTATACACCCCACTGCCATTGTGCACCCCAACGCCACTCTGGGTGAAAACGTTTCTGTCGGAGCTTTTGCGATTATTGAAGAGGGAACCTCCATAGGCGACAATTGCGTCATTGAAGCGGCAGCTCAAATCCGCAAGGGGGTTACGCTCGGGGCGAACTGTGAGATTGGAAGCGCTTCAATCCTCGGAAGCGCCCCGCAATTTAAAGGTTTCGATAAAACGATTCAATCAGAGGTCATTATCGGATCAGACAACGTATTGAGAGAAAACTCGACTGTTCATCGGAGCATTTTTGAAGAGGGAGCAACGGTTGTCGGCAATGACAATTACTTCATGACCGGCTCTCATATTGGACACGACAGCCTGGTAGGGGATCACAACACCTTTGCCAATGGGGTTCAACTGGGAGGACACGTCACCATGGGCAATAACGTGTTTGTCGGGGGCGGCTCAATGTTTCATCAATTCGTCCGTGTTGGCGATTACGTGATGTGCCAGGGCTTGTCAGGATTTTCTCAAGACTTGCCTCCTTACGTTATCGGAGCAGAGATCAATGAAGTGGTGGGAATCAATTTAATCGGACTGAAGAGAGCCGGGATTGAGCCAAAAGATAGGATTGCAATAAAAGACGCTTTTAAGCGGGTGTATCGCAGCCATGAGACCCTGAAAGAGGTGCTTGCAGAAATCGAACCGGATGAAATCGGTGAAGCAGTGAGTGTTTTCTATAATTTTCTCAGCGAGCCTTCAAAAAAAGGAGTTTGTATTCGGAGCTCAAAACGATAAGAATTTAATTAACTTATGTTAAGCAAATCGCGTAATAAAATGATTTTTCGTTGGTCTTTTGGGCATATGAGAGTAAATGAGGTGTGGTAGGATGTGCGAAATAACTCATCTTCCTATGTTCGTGTTTCAGAACCGCAATAGTCGATTTGATTCGTAGCCTTAACAGCAACAAGACTTCAACGAAGTGTTGGGCCCGAGCCCTTCCTTTTTTTGTGTGTTTTTGTGCCTTTTCCTTCACCGCGACACAAGCGATCGCTCAAGAAGAAGAATCGACGAATCTTGATATCCAGAGCGATTTCACCGATTACGACAAAGACCTGGGCATCGCTAAGGCTTCAGGTGGTGCCATCGTGAAATACGGAAGCGTAACGATCAAAGCAGATCAAATTGAGTTTCACGAGTATTCCGGCAAAGTTTTCGCTCGTGACAACGTCCGGGTGTTTAAAGACGGACAAGTAATTGATGCCGAGGAAATCATTTACAACATCCACACCGGTGAGCTCACCACAAGCCAGCTGAAGAGCTCACTTGAGCCAATTTTTTATACCTCCGACGATGTCCTGAGACCCGAAGACGAATCAGGCGGCCCCATCATTCTGCGAAACTCGACCTTCACCACTCACGATGCAGCTAACCCCATGTTTCACTTCAAGGTGAAAAAACTTGAGGTTTACCCGGGAAATAAAGTCGTGATGCGCGGAGCGAAGGTTTACGCAGGCTCAGGGGATAAAGCGCGAGCTATCTTTTATTTCCCCTACTTCGTCCAGCCGCTCGAAGAGGATCTGGGCTATTACTTCACTCCTGGTTGGAATTCAGCGTGGGGCGGCTTCCTCCTCAATCAATACGGGGTATCGATCAATGATCGCTATTTAGCCAAGCTCCATCTTGATGTGAGAGGAGAAAGAGGAATTGCCGGTGGAGTTGAGTTCAAGGACCGGAATTTCCGGAACAACGACAACATAGGCAGCCTTTTCCTTTACTACGCTCAGGATAGTAATCCGCAGCTTCGATTCAATGGAACGGAAAGACCGGGTATAGCCGATTCGGAACGTTATCGTATGAATCTTCAGCAGCGGGTTTATTTTCCAGGCTCTGATGACAAAACGTTCTACCTCGACGTTGATATCAACAAGTTGAGTGATGAATTTTTCTACGAAGACTTCTTTCAGTCGGACTTCCGAATTGACCCTCGTCCTGATAACGTAGTCAATCTGACGAAGATTTTCGATCAGGGCGAAATCTCACTCACGGGCCGCTTTCAACTCAATGAGTTCTTTCGCACCGACACTCGTTCACCGGAGTTGGCGATTGATGTCATCCGAACACCCATTGGTAATTCTGGATTCTTTTATGATGGGCTTACCTCTTATGGCATCATAGGAGAAGAACAGAGTGATGCAGACACGCTCGCAGGTCTCATCGAGCCGTCAGGCTTTAATCGGTTCAACACCTATCACGAGGCCCTGTTCCCCCAACAGTTTGGAGGATTCTTGAATGTCGTTCCCCGTGCAGGAATCGGATATACCAATTATGCTAATTTTGACATCCCGGGATTTGATAATGTAAGCCGCACTACCAAGCACCTTGGCGTCGACTTCTCATTCAAGATGTCCAAGCGTTCTCCGAACATTGTTAATCGAGCCCTCGGTTTAGACGGCCTCCTCCATGTGGTGAGACCATACGTGAATTACTCCTATTTAAATACAGATGACCTAACCGGTAGAATGTCTCCGATTGATCGCCTCGTGCAATCAACCCGCCTTAGACCGATCGACGTGCCGCTCTTCACTGCGGTTGACGATCTCCACAACTGGCAAGTGGTGAGAGCCGGTATCTCGAATCGATGGCTTACCAAGCGCAGAGGACGCACGCATGAGTGGCTTTCGATCAATAACTACTTTGACACCTACATTGAAGATCCTGAATTTGATCGTGATTTTTCCAACTTTTTCACGGATGTCAACTGGACTCCAGTGCCTTGGCTGAGAGCATCAACAACCGCCCAGGTTCCTCTTTTCGACGATTCGCATGAGTTCTCTGAAGTCACATCAGCAATGACTATCATGCCCAACGATTGGTTCCGCTTTTCTCTTCGCCATTATTTTCTGTCTGACCACCCCACCCTGGACAACGCCAGCCTCTACTCCTTTAATACCTACACCAGGTTAAGCGATAATTGGGGCGTCTCCACTTCCCACAGGTTTGAGGCGGACGATAACACTCTCGAGTATCAGCAGTATATGATTCACCGGGACATGGCCGCACTCACAGCGAGCTTCGGTGGAATTATTCGTGATAACAGAACCGAGGAGAATGAATACGGCATGATCTTCAGCCTGACTCTCAAAGCCTTCCCTCGATTGACTCTGCCAATCGATTTTCAGCCCGGTGGTCTTGGCACTGAGGACGATTAGACCTTGGCACCAGAAACTCGCGGGATAGCCGCCTTCTACTCTGACGATATGAAAGTGTGATATCGTTTCTCACGGAAGAGAACAGCCGAAGACCCACCCGGGAACTCCTCTTACGGTGTCCCCTCGCCTACTGAGGCCCCCTCGAGAAACCTAGGAGCACTATTGTGTTTCGCAGCGCCGCAGAGAGCGAAGAAGGCTCGAAATGGAGCACGCCAAGCAGAGAGTCACTGAAAGGTGCGCACGGAGGTGAAACACCTATCACCATCCCTTCTCCGCCATGCTCCTAATAGACTTGCCGCCCCAAGGCTTATCATCACACAATCAGTGCTGACAAGACTGCAGCAGAGACCAATAAAGCCATATTCAGAGGCTACTGTGCAAGCTTCACTATTTGGCAGCCCACTCTCGTTGAGAAAGCGCCCGAGACCTCTTTAGGGGGCCGAGGCAAAGCAAACGGCTACCGCCTCCCCACGGGGCGGCTTCTCCACCAACTCGACAAAAAAAGGGAGCAAACCTGAGGCTCACTCCCTTTTGAAGGTTCCAGCTTTAAGCTGACAAGGCAAATCAACGATCAAATTGAGCATCAAATACGATGTTTGACGCGGGGAAATCGATCTGCTTCACAAAGGCGGCCGACTCGGCACCTCCGGCGATACGATCCATTCCACCATCCTCCCACTCAACGGAGAGAGGTCCTGTATATTCGATATCATTCAACGCGCGAATAATACGCTCAAAATCAATCCGCCCGCGACCCACTGATTTAAAATCCCAAAACCGCTTCCGGTTGTGAAAGTCCACATGCCCACCAAAAACACCGGCATCAACGGGATGGTCGGACCAGCTAACATCTTTCATGTGCACATGATTGATACGGTCAGCAAAGCGATAGATAAACTCAACGTAGTCGACCCCCTGATAACCGAGATGACTCGGGTCGTAGTTGAACCCGAATGCAGGATGATTATCAATGGCCTCAAGAGCTCGCTCCGCAGATGAGATATCGAAAGCGATTTCTGTAGGATGAACTTCGAGACCGTACTTAATACCATTCTCCTGGAATACATCCATGATCGGACCAAACCGGTCTGCGAAGTCTTGGTAGCCACCTTCGATCTGACCGGGCAGAACCGGGGGGAATGAATAGAGAAGATGCCAAATAGAAGACCCGGTGAATCCATTCACGACACTGACACCAAACTCTTTTGCCGCTACAGCGGTCTTTTTGAGTTCTTCCGCAGCGCGCTGTCGAACCCCTTCAGGATCTCCATCGCCCCAGATGTAATCAGGAACAATTTGTTGGTGTCGACCGTCAATTCGGTCACACACCGCCTGTCCAACAAGGTGCGTCGAGATCGCATAACATTTCATTCCGTGCTTGTCCAATAGCTCACGCTTGGCAGCACAATAAGCGGAGTCAGCTTTATACACTTCGAAATGATCGCCCCAACAAGCGAGTTCAACACCGTCATAGCCCATTTCCTTGGCTTTGACGATAACAGACTCACAGTCAAGATCGGCCCACTGGCCGGTGAAGAGAGTAACGGGTCTTCCCATAGTAAATTTAGATGTAATTAGAGTTCAGTTAAAGAGATGCCGACAATAACCGGCACCTCAGCACTCAAGCAAGAAAGAATTATGATTCAGATCGGAGATCTTCAATACGAAACCGGGCCATATTCTTTCAGCCTCTCTTCACGACACAAAAATGCCCCGATCAAATGAATCGAGGCACTGGAGCGGGAAGTTCAGAAGAACTAACCCCATTGTATTAGGAAACTGATTAGAACGTCGCAGTCGCACCAATGTGGAAACGACCAGACTCATCAACACCAAAGAGGTCATCCGAAATGATCGGGTAACCGTAGTCCGCGCGGAACTTGAACCAGTCGCTGTAGTTCCAGCGAAGACCAACACCAACAGACCCGAGCTGGATATCTGAAGGCTCTCCAAGAAGGAGATCTTCATTGCCCAGATTGGCTGCATCAAAGAATCCCAGAAGACGAAGACTATCGGTCTCGTTCTCCCAATCAAAGATCCGTCCGAATGAAAGCTCTGGAGTATAAAGCTCAACCGTCGTCCAGAAGCCATGATCACCACTTGCAACACGCTGGTCAAAACCACGAACAGTGTCATAACCACCTGCTCCGAGCTGCTCGGACGCCTGTAGATTACCATTTGCGGCCTGCCCCTGCATTTTCCAACGCATTGACCAATCCTCGCGGAGGCGGCGCTGATGCTCAATACTCGCAGTCGCATAGAAATACTCAGAGTCAGACAAGGCGCGTGACTGCTGGAACCTCGCGGTTGAATTCTGGGTGTTAAAATTGCCCGGAGACCAGACACCGCGAACGTCGAACTGAGTCACGCCGCGTTTGTGTTGGATGGTCTCTTTATAACCAAGGCTGAACTGGAAGATCTCCACACGAGTGTCGTTCAGAGTCTGAATTAGCGGAATGGAAGAAGACGCGAACTCAAGGTTGTTGCCGTTGGACTTCCAATCAAATCCGAAATCCATCTCACGTGAACGATTTGCTTTTCCTGCGAGAGGAATACCGTAGCGACCGCTCAGCTGAATGTTGTCACCGCTGGAGTTCAAGTTACCCACACCAGGGGCTGGAATAGCCGCTGACTCAATATTGACATACGAAGCGAGAACCGTAACCCAATGACGCCAAGGAAGAGCCTCGGTGTAAACAAGCGAGTTAGCCCGAACATGCTCAAAATCAAAGTCAGAAGTGAACTGATAACTCAAACTACGAGTCGGACCGAAAACATCTCCGAAATTAAAACCTGCAATGAAGCGGTCCTCTCCAAGGAACGGTGTCCCTGAATCCTCGTAGCCGGTGTAAAACCAGTTCGCTTTGGTCTGATAACTCTTGAGAATGACATCAGTCGTTCCGAACTCGTAACCGGGCGCGTAAACCATATCAATCTTGCGATAAGGACTGCGATTTACCCATGAAAGGTCTCTCAGAATTTCAGAAGCACGAATTACTTCGCCCTTCTGCACTTGCATCTGGCTGCGGATAAATTCCTCAGTATCAGCATCGACACCTTCCACGCGAATCCGGGCGAGTTCTGACTCAATCACCACGAGCTGCACGACACCGGAAGTAATGTCCTGCTCAGGGAGCAACACATCAACCACAGGGCGATCACCATCACGATAAGCAACCACTACCTCTTTCACCATCTGATCGAGAGAGGAAAGAGAAACAGGTCTACCAATGTAGCTCTGAAGAACTAAACCAACCCCACGGGGAAACTCATCAAAATCGTGCCAGATACCCTCAACGCCGGGCCATCCATCCGGACGAACGTCACCGGGACGAGGAAGAAGGACGACACCGAGCAACTGGTTCACGAGGTATTCGTCCGTGCTAGGACCGTTTGAGATCCCTCCTTTACCTGAATTCTCAAGATTGAAGCGCCCAAGTTTATCGACTTCGATGGGGCCTTCGCCGCCGCCGGTCTCGAGAACCGTTTGGGTCTCATAGACTTGGTTCTGTGTCGCAGGCGGTAGGACATCCATGAGGATCTCCGTGCCATATTGGTCAGTAACTGTCTGCTGGGCCATCAGTGATGACGCCAGCAACGAGATTGTTACTGCGGTAATTCCGGTAAAAAGGCTATTGATTCTCATCATTCGATAGAGGGAGCGAATTAACGCACTCGTCTTGAGTTATTCGATTAACACACGTTAAGTGGCTTGAAAAAGGTTTTTTTAAGAAATTTTCGATCTTTTCGACTCAAATATGATGGTAGAGAGGTATCCCACAACAATGGAAGACAAAAATGCATTTTATTTAATCGATACTCACGCACACCTGAACTCTTCACGATTCGGCGGAAGCGTCACCGAATTGTTGGTGAAAGCGAGAGAAAGCAATGTTGGAAGAATCCTGTCAATTGCCTGTGATATCGAGGACTCAGAGGCCAATATAGCGCTCTCAGAGAACTTTGAAGAAGTCATACCGACGGTGGGAGTTCACCCTCTTTATGTGCACGAAGTCGATACCGCTACGTGGCTTGAATCGCTTCGAACCCTCGCAGGACGGCCTGAAGTAGCCGCAATCGGTGAAATCGGTCTCGATTATTTTCACCCTCCCCAAGATGGCTCGACCGAAGAGGCCTGGCGAAAAACCCAAAGGGATGTTTTCGAGGCTCAGCTGCAACTCGCTATCGACTTTGATCTCCCCGTGGTGATTCATCAGCGGGAGAGTGCTGATGATGTTATGGAGGTCCTTCGTCAGTTTCCCGGCACTCGTGCCGTCCTGCATTGTTTCAACGGAACCCGGAAACAAGCGGAGATCGCCCTTGAAGCCGGATTCTACCTTTCATTTACCGGAATTCTTACCTTCCCCAGCGCGGGAGATGTGCGGGAAGTCGCTGCGGCAGCGCCCCTTGATCGAATTATGGTGGAAACAGACAGTCCCTATCTCGCTCCTGTGCCTTTTAGAGGTAAGCAGTGCGAACCGCACATGGTAGCGCACACGGCACGGCAGTTAGGTGAACTTCACGGACTCAGCCTTCCTGACATCACCAAAATCACGACGGAGAATGCGTTTCGATTATTCAGGATGTAAAAGTTACAAGATTTTCAGCCGCTTCTGCGTCCCCGCCGAAGGCTTGCAAAGTTGATAATACTGAGCGATTTAGAGAAAGACCCCGCCCCAAACGCACATGTTTGCTGAAAGAAATACCCTGATCAGAGAAAAGCGCTTTTCCCAAAACGCGGCTGAAATGTCCCGGAGAAAATTCCATTCTTCGGCCACACTCACCGATGATCACACACTGTTCTTATTGAACCAGCAGAAGGAGAAGCAGTCGAAGGTCACGAAACGCTCGTGGTTTTCAAAACTCTTTTCCCGATGAGCCCAAGTTTATAGGAAGGCCCCTCACGTTGCTCCCGCCTTGGAAACAGCCGAGGCTTTCTGTGTCTCGGTGAAGGCCATCAATTCCTCTTCGGAAATGATGCGAACACCGAGCGACTCGGCCTTATCACGCTTGGAGCCGCCACCTTCACCGGAGAGGAGAAAATCAGTATTCTTACTTACCGATCCGGTCACTTTACCTCCCAGTATCGTGATTCGTTCCTTAATCTCGTTGCGGGGAGCAGAAAGCGTTCCCGTGATTACGATCGTTTTCCCTGCAAGCGGATTGCTCTCACTCGCTTCGTCGCCATTGGGTGCGACGGGTAGATAATTGGCAGACTCCGGATCGATCCCGAGCGACTTCATTCGCAAGCGCAATTCAATACCTTCGTCACTTGCGAGATATTTTTTCATCGCTCCGGCAACAGTAGGTCCCACTTCGCCGGCGATCTGGAATTCACTTAGCATTTCATTGTCTTCCTTTCGCTGTCCGGTTTTCATCTCACTGAGAACCGGGAGAATTTCAGAAACAGCGAGCTCATCAAAATTTCGATGAAGCCGGGCCAATTCACGCGAAGCCGACTCCCCCACCTGAGGAATTCCGAGGGCATAAACCCAACGATGCAAAGGAGCCATCCGCGCGCGCTCCGCAGTGGTGACAAGTTTGGTCCCGTTCTTCGCGCCAAACATACGAGGATCCTCATCAGTCCCCAAATTCAATTCAGCAAGATCCTCAACCTTCAGCGCAAAGAGATCGAGCGGAGAGTTCACGAGCCCGCGCTCAACCAACTTCTCGGCTACAATGCTTCCCACCCCGTCAATATCGAGCGCCTTTCGGCTCACGAACTGCTTGAGCCGATTCGCCATCTTCGCAGGACAACTAAAATTGACGCACTTCCAGGCGACAAACCCTTCCTCTTTTTCGATCGGACTCCCACAACTCGGGCAACTTCCCTTAACGAAAGTGAAGAGATCGAACTTCTCTGCATCCGGAGGACGCTTCTCAAGAACCACTTTCACGACCGCTGGAATAATCTCACCAGCCTTCTCAATGATAATGGTATCGCCAATACGAACGTCTTTCCGATCAATCTCGTCCTGATTGTGCAAAGTCGCCCGACTCACTGTCGTGCCGGACACCAGCACAGGGTCCAGTTCAGCGACCGGTGTCAGTTTTCCAGTTCGGCCTACCTGAACCGTCACAGCGCGCAACACGGTCTCCTTTTGCTCCGGCGGATATTTGAAAGCAGCAGCCCACCGCGGCGCTCGTGAT
Source organism: Verrucomicrobiales bacterium (assembly GCA_028047635.1). Lineage (GTDB taxonomy): Bacteria > Verrucomicrobiota > Verrucomicrobiia > Verrucomicrobiales > DEV007 > Arctic95D-9. The sequence goes on along the minus strand of JAOFXR010000015.1, from coordinate 33,534 downwards.
GTGTAGCCCAATCCTTCGCGATCCGCGAAATCGACTACCTTTACCACCGCCCCGTCAGTCCCATAAGGAAGTGTGTGCCGTTTCACGTCCAGCTCATTCACTGCAGCCATGACACCTTCCAAGGTCGAGGCATGCCAAATGGGATCGTTGCCCGGAATGTTAAACTCAGCGAGAAGGGTCAAAAACTCATCCGCCGACCGTAGCGCGAGCCCATCAATGCGCCCGAAGCCATGAGCAATAAACTCGAGTGGGCGTTTTGCGACTTCACGAGAATCGAGAAGCTTCAGTGCTCCTGCCGTCGCATTTCTCGGATTCTTAAACACCGCCAACCCCGCCTCATCCCGCGCAAGGTTCATTGCCGCGAACTTCTCGTTCGGCATGAAAATTTCTCCACGAACCTCGAGCCACTCCGGTGCATCCCCTTCCAACACCAGCGGAACATTGCGAATCGTTCTCACATTTTCCGTGATGACATCGCCACGCGCACCGTCTCCGCGAGTGATCGCGAAATCCAGTTCCCCTTTTACATAATGCAAAGCGACCGCAACACCGTCGATCTTCGGCTCAATCGTTACCGGAATTGCTTCCGTCCCGAGCCCTTTTACGAGCCGTTTAAAAAAGTCACCCAGCTCTTCTTCTGAAAAGACATCATCAATACTCAACATGGGAACATCATGAGCCCGTTGCTCGAACCCATCGATTGGCTCACCTCCAACCCGACGGGTTGGAGAATTAGTAGAAGCAAAATGGGGAAAGCAAGCTTCGAGCAGTTCGAGATTTCGAAACAACTCATCGTATTCACGATCAGAAACAAGCGGCTCAGCCTCGACGTAATAGAGTCGGTTGTGCTTTTCCAACTCGGCGGAAACGCGTTCAATTTCAGCACGCGCCTCTGCGTCGTTCATAGCAACAGGATAAGAAGTTCCCGAAAGGAGAAAGCTAGTCGTTTTGCTTTCGCACTTCCTCTTCGAGGCGCTCACTGAGCCACTGCTTTATCATGCTCTGATAATTCAGATAGCGATGGCGGGCGAGTCGCTTGATACGGCTTAGCATTTGCGGATCAAAGCGGAGCGTAATCGTAGTCGATTCCCGAACCGTCTGACGCTGCACGGAGGCGTTCATGAGACGGGGATCCAGAGTATGGAAAGTCCAGAATTCCGCTTCTTCTTTATCACTGTCAAATTCAGGAATGTCTTCCCACTTTTCGATCGTTTTCAAAATGCAACAGGGTTAGATGGTGGATCAAACAGGGTATGGTGCCCAGGAGGATTAGACCCACTCAGCGTTTTTTCTTTCGTAAAAGGTGAGTTCATCGTCATTCATCTCGCGACAGAGAATCACGCGATAACGTTTGCCGTCGGTCCAAAAGGCCGAGAACAAAGGCCGGTTATTAATGGTTTTTCCCAATGCAAAATAGCGGGCGTCCGTCCCGGTGTTGTCATTCTCGGGAAAGAGACGAATCGAAAAAGGATCCTCAAAAACTTCCTCCACCTCTTTAGGTGTTACCTTTTTCAGGTCGAAGTGACAGTCTATCCAATCGAATTCCATAGTGAGGGCCGGGTGTCCGGCGTTCTGGCGCTCTTGCTTGAATAGTATATCCCTATCAAGATCACCCTTAAACGAAACTAGGAGGTTTGCCTGAGGAAATCAATGAGCGAAAGCACGTATTACTGTTTTTACACGATTTTCAGATAATTTCTATAAGTTTCAGTTTTATTTATCTTTTAAAACAGCCTAATGAATCAGTGTGGATTTCTTTAGAGTCATCTTGATCATCAATTGTTTACTGGCTGTATCCTGCCAGCTGGAACCCTATGCACCGCCCCCCGTTCCCGTGATCGTAGAATCAGCGGAAGTCGAAGTCCGGTTTTTCGCAGGCCGTCTGGAAGCCATCGCCACTGTCAAAGGAACGCTAACGAGCAGCGCCGCGATGCTCGTTGATCCCAAACAGTCGCGCGTTGGGAACACCCTCTTCATCGAAGTCCTCGAGCAAACACCTCGCGGCGCGACACTGTTGCCCGCTCTCGGAACAACGCCACCGTTCAGAACACGAATTCCCATCGAACTCCTCGGCACCGAGGGGCCCGGGACATACATCCTCGATACGAATGGCATTCAGACCACCTTCGAAATCCCGGCCATACAGGCGACCGTATCAACAGGAGAAGAAACGCCTGCCCAATACAATTCCCGAATTCGACTCGTCGATGAATTCATCCCGATTAAAGAAGCAGGCATTACGCCATCAGGCTTTATCGAGCCCGCAGCGCCGCTTCCTAAGCCGAAAGATTGAACTTTTTACCTTCCCCGGGGTCTACTTCCGATGGGAATCTCCCCAAAAGCTCCAAAGAAAACACCATGAAAGCCCCTTTTCTTCTCATCGCGGCTCTAAGCCTCACCACCGCTGCTCTGTCAGAAAATGTAACGGAGATCGCGAGTCGTTTTGATCAGCAAAAAATCGAAGCGATTGAGACCTACCTCACTGACAATCCAGAAGCAGAAGACAGAGAAAAAGCGATTGCCATTCTCGTCGGCGCCTACCTCGCAGTAGGAGAATTCAAGCCGGTCCCCGACCTTCTCACTCAGCGATACGAACTTCAGGCAAAGGAGGAGGAACCTAATCTTCAACTCATCATCGGCGAAATCGTGAGACCACTTATCGATGCCGCGATCGTCTCTGACCAGCGAGACAAAGCGAAAGCATTCGTTGCGAGAGTGAAGGCCGACTTTGCCAACAGCCCCTCGGCCGGCCAGGTAACTGCGATCCTCGATCAATTCGGAGCTGAACTTTATCTCCCCGGCGTTGGAGACCGGATGGACATCGCCTTCACTGATCTCAACGGCAACGAGATTGACACCACCACGATGGGAGGCAAAGTCATCCTCGTCGACTTCTGGGCCACCTGGTGCGCGCCCTGCATTGCCGAGATTCCGGGCATCATCAAGGCCTACGCTGAGAACAAAGACAAAGGCTTTGAAGTGATCGGGATCTCACTCGACGACAGCATCGAGGCGGTCGAAAAATTCAGTGCCGATAAAGGTATTACCTGGCCGCAGTATTGCGATGGCAAAGGCTACGACAATGAACTCGCCCAGCGATTCGGAATCAACCGACTCCCAGCCTCATTTCTCGTCGGCAAAGGTGGGGAAATCATCGCGTCGGATTTGCGAGGTGAGGAACTTGATATCGCGGTGACTAAGGCGCTTGGGGAGTAGCCAACGTTTTTCATACATCACTGACATACCATCCCCGACAGACGCCTAGGGTTGGCACAAATAAAGGGGATCGAATTGCCCATGGCCGCCCCACTCACGGCAGCAGCCTTGCTTGATCACGGCAACCTCTTGTTCTGGGCTTAATCTTGTTCGGCGCTTTCGTCGGCCTTGCGGAAAGACTTAGCTCCAAATCCCTATCCGGGATCTGGAAACCCCTCTAAGAATTCGGCTAAGGAAAATCCGTAAACCTCATGTTGTCCGTTGCGAAAAATTAATTGAGCATGTTCCACCTCAGACTTGGAAACTACGAACTCGGAAACGCACACCCCTTCAGCGTCCGGCTTGGTTATCACCCACATTCGTCTTTTGCTTCGCTCCCCCGGCTCAGTCGGTCGAAACAGAATTAGATCGAAGCGGGGAGGGAAATCTTTGTCTTTCTGAATTGGTTTCCAAGTCAGTTTCACAACGACGTCACGTCCGTCGTCCCTGATGCCATCAAACTCTTCGTGCTCAATACGAACCTTCAACTGATCGAGCATTTCCATCGAATCGATCGGGACGGAATCGGGCTTCCCGATGCAGAGAGAACCGAGCCGAATCCAAAGATGAGCCAATATTTTAATTTCATCGCAGAACGCTTGAAGAATCTCAGCCCGATTTGAGGGCGCGGGTGGATTGTGAAGGAAGCTCGTGGATTAGAGAAGACATTGTGACGTGGCGCGGTCAGGGCTTGGGTGGCTCGGCTTGTTTGCTGTGCCGCGGTCTGAAAGCGAACACCTCGCAATAACGTTTCCAAATCATTCGTTCCATCTTCAAAGCATAGTTCTCTGCATATTTCTCGTCACCAGCAAAACGCCCGCGTCCTCTAGTAATACGGTAGTGATGATGCCCAAGCTCATGAAGTAGTATGTGAAGTAGCTGAAACGCTTTCGCGGAGTCTTCATCGAACTGGCACACTGGATACCCGTGCTCGTCCTCCTGAATGTCCACTCCAAGACGGCGGAACAATGCCTGATGCTGCTCAAAATAATCCTGCCCCGGAAATGTTCTCAAATCGTCCTCGAAAGCGTTCAAAACAATTCCCGGCTGTTGAGGATATTCATACCACCCATCGGCCTCGTTACTCACCTCGGCGTTCAAGTCGATGATGTCGAGGTCAGATGAGACGCGCTTCCAGTCTGGGATCAGTCGAAGAAACTTCCACACCTCTTCCTTGGTCGTAGCGAGTCGACCTCCGCTGCCTATAAAGCCAAAGGAGAAGCTGTTGAGGCGCGTAGGTGCATGACGATTCTTTTTTTGAACCTGTCCGTTGCGAACTTTAGGTGTCGTTTTCCGGTTATTCGTGCAGCCTGCCATTTTTTATCAGCGAACGTTTGGGGCACCTCAGCCTGATGACGGAGCGCCGTCTAAGCGAAAGTGTAAAGATTCCAATACGTAACATCAACCAACTCAAAGCGTGCTCAGGCTTACGATCGCCGGCTTGTTCTAGCGTTATGTTCAGTATCGAAGTTCGTAATAGAATCCATAAGCAATCCCTCCAATAATCCCCAACGCAGAAAAAATCGTGCCAATCTCGAAAGTCCGGTGGAACCCAAGTATGCCCCACACCCACCGGAAATGGAAAAGCATCCCGATCCCCGAATACGCGAATGAAATTGCCCGAGCGGTTACCCCGCTGACGCCAAGATCGATACCGTCGCCAACCCACAGAGCCTCTTGGGTAATCCAGCCACGAATACCGAAATACAAGATCACGCATGGAAGAATGAGCCCGAGAATGACTAATTTGAATCTGCCGCCGGAAGGAGCGAACGAAAAATTCTCTGCCGTTAAGGCGGTGTCGTCATTCCAGTGCCAAGCCATTTTCCAGAGCGAACGTTCAAAAAATCTCAGACCGATCAGAGGGCGCGATTTCGAATGAATGGTAAAGATTCGAATCAGGAAAGTCAATCAACTCGCGGCGTGATCGGCCTTGAGATCTCCGTCTTGTCAGGCTCTTCATGGAATTGGAATGCGCTATTCCTTTGGTTTGAGGGTACGGATCGCACCTCCAAGTCTAGTCTTGCCTTCGACAGATAAAGTCTCGAGATCACGGAATTTGAAGGTGCAGGAATTACCGTCGCTATACAATAAGGTAAGAGTTAACTCGTCTTCCAACTTCCACGGAAAAACGCCGTTCGATTCGCCAGCCATTTGAGCTGTCCCATCATCCTTAAACACGATTTGCGACTTCGATCCGTTTGCTGAATACTCCCACGTTTCGCTTAATAGAATGTCACCAAGTGTCTTTTCGAGGACTCCGAGAGTTCGTAACTTCTTCTCGACCTGCTGGGCTTGGGCCAAATCTCCTTTTTGAGTTAGTTCTAGCAAAAGTTTTTTGAGTTCTGTGGCATATTTTTGAGTGATGGGGTTGGTCGCTCGTTCCACTGCTCTCTCATAGTTTTCGGTTAAAACTTCAATTCGATTTGGCAACCGGTCTTGAGCGAATAATGCAAAAGGGAAGAAGAGAGCGAATATTGCTAACGGTTTCATCGTATTTAGTTTTCTCAGCCTAACCGTCTATTCAAGAACGATTCCCCTCCTATTTCAGGCACTCACCTGTCTGGATTTCAAGAAACCTTCTACCGTGACTCAATCGATTTCCACCTGTGACGTCAGGGCTTGAGGACAATTTTATGAAAAAATTCCAGTGTTACTTGTTTATTTTACGATCAGCATAAAAAGACAATTCGTTACAGGTCCGATCATTTGGTTAAGGATAGCTGGATGTTTTGTCTCTTTAAATTATTTGCACAAGCAAAGTTTGCCGTTTTCGGCCTTCACAAACGAAGACATTTTTTGCTCTGAGCCAGCACGTTGGGAGTCATCGGAAGGATGGTTATTCCTCGCGGAGTGACCTCACTGTCGGTGGAGATATTAGCGAGCCTACTAGAGCCAGTTACTCTTCCCCGAGCGGGACCATCAGTCGGCGGCCAATTAACACAGCCAGGTCTTCCCCGCCTTTTTGGAACCGCCCTTCAAAAATACCTCGATTTCCGGTTTCGCGATGCCCGATTGCTGCGATAATGCGATCTTTTCATGAGTCAGGAAAACCGAATTGATCAGTGCTTTGAACGCTTGCGTGAGTCGGGCAAATCCGCCTTTGTCGCTTACATCTGCGCGTGCGACCCAACGATGGAGCGCTCGCTTGAAATCATGCATGCGCTGGAAACGGCGGGAGCAGACATTATCGAACTGGGAATCCCGTTCTCAGATCCGATGGCGGACGGGATCGTTAATCAAATGGCAGCCCACCGCGCCCTTGAGGCCGGGGCCAACACGAGGCAGGTTCTCGAGCTGATTCGGAAGTTTCGCGAGACCTCTGAAGCACCGATCGCTCTTTTCACTTATCTCAATCCGGTTTACACCTACGGATTCTCCGATTTCCACAACGATGCTACGGCCGCCGGAGCAGATGGGATTTTGCTCCTCGACCTGCCTCCTGAGGAAGCAGCGATCAATGAAGAACTCGCCGAAAACAGCGACCTCAAGCACATCCGCCTGATCGCACCGACCTCCCCTGCTGAGCGTATTCCCGAACTGGCCAGTTCGAGCGAAGGCTTCATTTATTACGTCTCACGCGAAGGTGTCACCGGAGCCCAAACCAGTCTCGCCGAGGGAATCGAAAAAAATGTCGCCGAAATCAAAGCACATACCAATGTCCCCATCGTCGTCGGATTCGGCATTTCAACGCCCGAGCAATCGGCTGAGGTAGCCCGATCTTCAGACGGAGTCGTCGTCGGGAGTGCCATCGTCAGAATTGTCGAACAATATGGTGATGCGGACGAGGTCGCCGCGAAGGTCGCGGAGTTCGTCAAACCGCTTGTCGATGCCGCCAAGTCGGTTTAATCTTTTCCACGGCAAAAGGCCTCTTTGAGATGGAAGGATTTTGGAAAATGAATGGTGCAGGAAACGATTTTGTCGTTTTCGACAATCGCGATAACCGGCTCACTTTGAGCACGGAGCAAATTGCGCGTCTCTGTCAGCGCCAACGCGGGGTTGGAGGCGACGGACTCCTCGCGGTCGAACCGGCTCAAAACGGAGCTGACTACCGGATGCGCTACTACAACGCTGACGGTGGCGAGGCAGAAATGTGCGGCAACGGTGCGCGCTGTTTTGCCCGTTTTGTCAACCAACTCGAAGACAACACACTTGAGAAGACCACCTTCGAAACGATCGCCGGCGTCATCGAAGCGGAGTTTATCGGAGACGAAGTTCGCATTCAGCTAAGCGAGCCGTTCGATTTGAATTTAAACCTCCAGTTCGAGCTCGCTGGAGAAAGCCACGCAGTTCACTCGGTCAATACCGGAGTGCCTCATGCGGTCGTTTTCGTCGATGAACTTGCCGGGGTTGAAATTAAGAAGTTGGGTACAGCGGTACGTTACCACGACCAGTTTGCCCCGTCGGGAACGAACGCCAACTTTGTCGAAGTGACTGGTGATGCTGAGATTGCCATCCGCACCTACGAACGCGGGGTAGAGGATGAAACCCTCGCCTGCGGAACCGGGATGGTTGCCTGTGCAATCATTCATCACGAATTGACCGGCACAGAGGGACCGATTAAGGTTCGGGTCGCAGGGGGTGATACACTCGAAATCAATTTCACGAAGAACGCTTCCGGCGTTTACGAGAATGTCACTTTACTCGGTCCGGCTGATTTCACTTTCCACGGCCATCTCACCTCACTCTAGCATTTTCCCTATTTAGATTCTCTGCCCCTTTCCCCACAACCATCATGTTTGAAGGCGCTCACACAGCTCTCGTAACCCCGTTTTCCAAAGACGGAATGATCGACACCGATTCATTCCGCAAGCTGATCGACAAGCAGTTCGATAACGGCATCAAAGGGATTGTGCCCGTAGGAACCACCGGCGAATCAGCCACCCTCTCCACCGAGGAACACCATCGTGTCGTTGAACTCGCGGTCAAGCACACAGCCGGACGTGGCCTTGTCATTGCCGGCACAGGATCCAATTCCACTCGCGAAGCCGTTGCCCTCACTCAAGCAGCCGAAGAAGGCGGTGCCAGTGCTGCGCTCATCGTGACGCCCTACTACAACAAACCCTCCCAGGAAGGGCTCTTCCAGCATTACCGGGCGATTTCCGAGTCGACCGAACTCCCCATCATTCTCTATTCCATCCCAGGTCGCTGCCACGTTCAAATCGACGTAGAGACTGCGGTACGGCTCGCAAGGGAATGCCCGAGAATCAAAGCAATCAAGGAAGCCGGAGGCGTCACTGAGCGCGTCAGACTGCTGCGTGCCGCGCTGCCGGATGATTTTGAGATCCTCTCGGGAGACGATGCGCTTACGATCGAATTCATGAAAGAAGGCGGCGTCGGAGTGATCTCTGTTGCCTCCAACCTGATCCCGAAAGCGATGGCTGACATCACCAGTGCAATGTTGGAAAATCGAGTGGGTGATGCCGAGTCGATCAATGCTCAATACTACGGACTCTTCAGTGCTTTTCTCCAACTCGACACGAACCCTGTTCCAATCAAAGCAGCGCTTGGACTCACTGGCGAATGCCTGCCAAAACTCAGGCTTCCCATGGTCGAGATGTCCGACGAAAAGGTGGAAGAACTCCGCGTTATTCTTGCCGGGCTTAACTTAGTCTAACCCCTTTCTCTTTTTGCTATGCTTGATGTTTTAGTTACCGGCTTTCGCGGTCGTATGGGGCAAATGGTTGCCGCCTCTGTCAGTGCCGATCCTGAGACACGGGTCGCCGCAGGGATTGATCTCGGGGATTCACTTGTCGAGGCACTAGATCAGTCGAAAATCGTAATTGATTTCACGCTTCCCACCTTCACCGACGAATTGATCGAAGGCTGTCTCAAAAAAGGCGTCCCGATTGTCATGGGAACAACGGGACACACGGATGAGCAGCTTCAGTTGATTCAAGAGGCTTCAAAATCGATCCCCATCGTTCATGCTCCGAACTATTCAGTGGGGGTCAATACCCTCTTCTGGCTGACGCGTCGTGCTACCGAGATCCTCGGAAATGACTTTGACCTCGAAGTCATCGAGATGCATCACCGCCACAAAAAAGATTCACCAAGCGGGACCGCTCGCCGTCTCGCTGAGATTTTGGCTGATGTCCGTGATCTCTCCTACGACGACGATTGCAAGCATGGTCGCTTTGGCGATGTCGGAGCTCGCACCAAGACAGAAATCGGTGTTCACGCCCTTCGCGGTGGTGATGTCGTTGGAGATCACACTGTCGTTTACGCTAACGATGGCGAACGGGTTGAACTGACCCACAAAGCATCCAGTCGTGAGACCTTTTCCAAGGGCGCCGTTCGCGCGGCCAAATGGATTGAATGCGAAGGGCTGAAGAACGGCCTCTTCGACATGCAGGACGTCTTAGGACTCAAGTGAACGATGACGAAAGTCGGCTTCAGTCTGGGAACCAACCTCGGAGATCGACTCTATCATCTACAACGGGCCTGTGCGAAGCTTCGTGAGCTGGCATCGAGTAATCACCTTCTCGTCTCAAATGCTTACGAGACAGATCCCGTCGATTGCCCTGAAGGCTCTCCGGGGTTCCTAAATGCCGTCATTGAGGTTGAAACCGAGCTTCCTCCTCTCGACCTGCTAAACCACACCCAAGCCATCGAGATCGAGTTTGGTCGCCCCGACCAATCGAGCCGTGAGGTAAACGCTCCTCGCGTTATCGACGTCGATATTTTGTATTACGGAGACCTCGTAATCAATGAGCCAACACTGATCATTCCTCATCCTCGTATGCATGAGAGAGATTTCGTGCTCCGTCCCCTTTCTGACATTCGCGAAGACCTCGTCCCCGCCAATTATGCCTTTGATAAGAAGGCGACACGACTTTTCGCCAATGCGTCAGTGCTTGCGTTCATTCCGTAGGTGAAGGCCGTGACTTCGCTCGTCGAACGTTCTTACATCCCAAGAGCATACGTCCGAGCCCACGGGGCTCAGCTACGGGCTCAAGCTTATTCTGTAGGTGAAAGCCGTGAAACCTCGCGCTTCGAACATTCGCTCATCCCAAAGCATGCGTCCACGTCCTTGGGGACGTGACTACTGCAATATCCTGCATTCGAACGCTATTCCACTTCACTGGTCGTGAGACCGGGCGATACGAGGGAGTCGAGAAACACTTTTAAATCAGCAAGGTGCTGACTCGTCATGATCCCATCATTCATTTGAGGCATGAGGCTATCGCCCTGAACCCATTCACGGTGAACGTTTTTGCTGGAAAAAGACACTCGATTCCCAGCGGTATCAATGAGACTGACTTGCTCTTTCTCTCTCTCGACATTTGCCCCGTAGAGGCGGCTGCCATTGCGCATCTCAAAGGTGTGAAGAACAAAGGATTCCGCTACTTCGGCCGCTGGATCAGTTACCGAATCAAAAAGAGTCACGAGATCGAAAGGCTCGGTCGCAAAGGCAAAGTCCGGCCCAAGCGAAAGCCCTTCTCCATGAATATTATGACAGTCGGAACAGCCCGAGCGTTCGAACCACTCGGATCCGGCCTCGGCATCGCCAGCAACCGCTCGCGCCTCAGCAAGGAAGCGCTCAGTCTCCTGGTCAGAAAACGAAGCGGACCATGCCATTGAAGTTTCGTCCGAAATCGCTAAGTCTTGCACCGCTGACTTCAAGGTTTCGTCGTTGCCACCCTCAATCACGGCAAGAGCTCTGGGAAGCTCGAACGAGGCTACCCGCTTCATTGCGAGAAGCATTGGTTTGATCTCGTCTTTTTTCGAAAACAGAACTTCATCAATCCTCTCCACTACGCCGCGAGAATCGTTTACTCCCCCGTTAAAGTCATCACGCAGCAACAACAGTGGCTCCCAGGCGAGTTTGCTTTTGTCAGGATCCTTTCCCTTTGTGATCTTGATCAAATCTTGCACCACAGCCGCTCGAATCGGGTTATCACGCCACCGTCGCTCAAGCTGTCCGCGGTAATCACCAATCCATGGTGTTTCATCGAGGGCTTTCACTATCGAATCTACAAGACTCAGATACCCCTTCCCCTCGTTCACTCCAGCAAGCGCGACTAACGCCTTCCGTTTTAAAATCGGATCGCGACTATCGCTTTCGATGAGCTCTTTTAGCCACGGCACCGATTCCGCAGCCACTTGCCTCCTCATAAGCCAATCCACGACAAATGACTCCAAGGTGATGTCGTCCTTTGCCAGACTCATGAGCGATGAAGGCTGAAGCGGTATCTTGCGTGCGACCATTTGATCTACTAGTCGCGCCTTGTCGACACGCCTGTCACTCAGAGAAGCCCTGAGAAGACTGCCAACGAACCCTGAAGCCTCCCAGGGCTCACCCGAAGGCGATGCATAAAGCCGGCATAAAGCAGTTAAGCTCAGCGCTCGAAAACCAGGATCAGTGGTTCGGGCAAGACGCTCTCCAAGCCCCTCGACCACTGTTTCCCGGCGCCTAAGGGAGAGCACCTCGAACGCAGCAGGCCAGAGATCTCTTTTTTCCGGATCATCCAGCGCAGTAAAGCAGGTAGAGACCGTTTCGCGTCGCACCAGAAAAGCGGATGCCGATTCCGCCACGAGCGGCTCGGGCGTCGCTGCCAGTTTCAATACGAGTGGATCAAGTCCTTTCACATCGCTTCCCGATCGGAAAATGCTCCCTAGAATGGCGGCCGTAACAACGGGATCCTTCTCTTCAGTGATCTTGGATAAGACCTTATGATTCGCGGCGCCTTCGAGACTTCCGAGCAGATCAAAGGCCTCTTTACGCAAAAGAGCTTCCTCAGATTGTGCCCATTCGACGAGACGGGTTAAAGAACCCTCTTTATCAATTTCCGAGAGCAATCGTAAGGCAAGAACCCGTGAAGCCATCTTCCGTTCGGTATCATTTAGTATCGCTTCGATCTCTGATACAGGTTTCAGTTTACGTCGCAGTAATTCGAAAAACAAAACGTCCTGCTGCCGGAGCGTGCCCTTCCCGATAAGTTCAACAAGAGCATCTGTAGTCACACGATCGAGCTCCCACCGGTTGACCTCTTCCTCGCGGGAAATGACTCCCAGTTCGATTGCCTCCCCGGTGCCCTTCGAGCGAACGAACCAACCATGGTTAAGTCCATCCATCGAAAAATACTGGATGCCGGGAACAGTCGCCAACGGGGTTCGACGAACGTGCCCGGGATTGCCTTCGACCTCAGAGATAGAATTATCGACAATCTCAATCCAGCTCTGTTCCCGCCAACCCCTTGCGATGGTATCCGGAGCCACCGCGCTTAGAGATTCAAGGCTCGAAAGGCCCGCCGCAATCGCAGGCAAAAGGTAGAGCCCCTCGGAGAGCCCACCCGAAACCACCTTAATTGATTGATGATCAACGATAAATGAATTGATTTTACTCATCGTATTCAGAACTAACTCGGGCTTATCGAAATTACGGGTGAAGCGGAGAATTCCCTGTTGTGGTAACGCTAACGCTTTGCCACTGCTTGAAAAAGCTTCGCTTCTTTCTTCCTGAGAGAAGCTCGCATAAATCCAACCATCAGGAGCCACCACCATCTCATGAAAGATACGATTCACCGGTTTACCCTGAGCCGTCAGATCTTCAGAGAAAAGCGAGGGAGTTCCATGGCGCTCATCGGCGGCGCCATCTCCATTGGTATCTCGATAAAGGTCCATCGCGGGACCGCTCAATACATACAGCCATTCCCCGTCCCAACCGATGACAGACTCCGGAGCCAGCCCGTCGAGGAACGACACCCACGTCATTTCACCACCTTCACAGTGGCAATGAAGCACCTCTAAAGCAGCGTCTTTTCGAAAAGCCGATGAAACGAGCAGAAAGGCAGAATCTGAGGCTTTAGTGGTGATTGATTTAACGACCGCGTCAGGAGACAACTCAGCAATAGCCTTCAGGCTCCAGTCACCGCTGAGCAGAAACCCATTCTCTACTCGATTGTCATCGAGTGAGAGAGTCGGAGGACTCACAGCCTCTTTCACCTCCTCTTCTAGGTTACACTCTCGAAATTCGGCAGGAACATCGGAACGTTTCCGGTAGGCCCCTAACTCTCGAATACCCGAAGGCGCACCTCCACCACTTTGGAGGAGGTCGACACGTATCCAGCCAGCTTCGCGTGGCACGATCTCGTGCAGAGAGTGAGAAGGGCCCGACGTCTCCGGCTTCCCCCCCGCGATCTCCCAGACAATCCCGTCTACTGAAGTCGAAATGGAATACTGAGCCGGTGGATTGTCCCAGATAATCGCGAGAGCACTCACGGTTGAGCTTCTCTTCAATTCCCCCTGCCACACTGCCAGGCCCGTTTTTTCAGGAATCCACGAAGTGCCCGAATCCCGATCTGCTGCCAGCCTGCCACCCCACGGAGAAGAAGCGACCATGTCACCGGGGGCCGAGATCCCAGCCGAGGCAAATGTCAATGCTCTCGCCCCAACCGACGGAAGAGCGGAAGGCGGAACAGGAAGCGTAAAACCACTCAGCGAATCTTCCGCAGCAATCTCTTTAAATTCAGCCGTGTCGGTTTTGTCGAGAGCCCAAAGAAAGCCTCTCGCGAGTGTGTCGAGGTATTCGGGCTGCACCAAAGTCGTAAGATCATTGCCCGGCGTCATCCCGAAAACACGAGCATTTGCCGCTCCATAGCGATGCTGCCAGACAACGGCGTGCGGCTTTTCACTGCCACGGGCAAGCGCCGTTCCCAGAACCTTGGTATTCTCGAAAACCTTGTCCACGAAGTAGAGCTGCCCCTCTCGCGTCGTCCACGTATCGAGCCCGCCCCAGATCGGACTCAATGGAGTTTCGGGGATAATCGTGAGCGGGTAATTTTTGTCATGACGCCGGGAAGTAATCCCACAAAATTCGAACCATCTGTCATCACTAGTTCGAAACGAGTGCATCGTGCCGTGAAGGAGAACAGCGGGAACCCCTCCCTCGTGAGGAGCCAGAACGCGGTCAACATAACCCGTGTCCCAAACCCGGGGGAAGCAGTAGTCGTGGACCACAATATCGTATCCGTCCGCCCAGGTCGGCGATTCAAAGAGCGGAATCCTCGCGTCACTTTCGCCTTCGCCCTGAAGGCGAACCATCCACTCGATTTTTTGAGAAACACGCTCCCGAACTCCGCGGGTAATGATGTCCTTCCGGATGCCGTAGGCGTGCGAAGCGCCGCCAGTCACGAGAAGCGCTTGAATCGCTTTCTCCTCCCCTTTCTTGTCCTCATCTTCACTGGTCGCCGCCTCCAAAGAAGCATGGCACCAAGAAGCAAGGATCAGCCATAGTGTGGCCACTGATCTTCGACATCTCATTCCCTTTCCTACCTCATTGAACGATGTGTGCGTATCTTCAGCAAGGAAAGATTGCAGGGGCTGCGCCCGATACCAGTATCAGCCCGCAAGCTGTGTTCAGATGAATCAGGTAAACAGCGAATTAGTTCAATGCTGAATCACGGCATAGTCACCCACTTCAAGCTTACCGAAAAGATGGCGGGCCGCCGATTTGGGAAGTCGAATGCAACCATGTGAAGCAGGATAATTCGGCACATAGCCCGCATGGAATCCGAAGGCGCTGTAATTGAAGCGCTGGAAATAAGGCATGCTTGAACCATAAATGGATGAAGTATGGCTGCGGTGCCTGTCGCTGATGACATACTCTCCAGTAGGAGTGCGATAGCCACTCTTCCCGGTTGAACAACGAGTCGAATAAGTCGCGACGCCATTCTCATACAGAGTCACTCGCTGAGACGGAAGATCGACAATCACTCGGCGAGGCTGAACTTCAGGGACTTTCCCCAGCAAGGCAATATGCTGCATCTTCGCGTCCTTATACCAGGAACCGATAATCGCCGCCATGAGGTAGTTCGGTGTGTAAGCCTTCCCGTTTGCGCCGCCATCCATCAAAATCTGTGCAATCTCATGATTTCGCTGCGCAGCGGCCATCATAATCGGGCGAATGCGACGATCTGATCTGAGATGATACTTAAAAGTCGTGCTCGTGAACATGTTCTGAAACTCAGAGCTCGCGGGAGAACGTTCATCGATATCGGGATCGACTCCGGCATCAAGCAGGGCTTTCACCACTGTGGGCATCTCGTGAGCCACCGCCCACGCGAGAAAAGTGTGCCGATCGCTGCAGCGAACGCCTTCCACTGTTGCTCCGGCCCTGATAAGCGCTTCAGCAATATTGGGATTTCCTTTGCGAATCGCCTCCTCGAGCCAGGTTCTGTCATCACTGTAAAGCGCATCCGGATTGGCGCCTCCGTCGAGGAGTTCACGGGCAGCCCGATAGCGCTCCTGCTTCAAACAAAAATCGAGAGGGTCCTGTCCCTCCGGCCCCTTTTGACGAGGATCAGCTCCAGCATCGAGAATCAAGCGAATCAAATCATCCTGCCCCGTAAGAAGAGCCGCCCAAAGGTTGTCGCCAATCGAAGCCCCTGCGGCAAGAAGCGTTCTCACGGCGCCCGTCGCTCCATCTTGAACCGCCGCATCAAAGACTCGTTGCTCAGTTCCGGGGATCACTGCCTCGGGGTCGGCTCCTGAATTCAGAAGCAAACTCATCAAAGGATCATCCCTAAGAGTGTAGGACTTCGCGAGTAAGGCATTCTTATTAATCGCCGCACCTGAAGCAATCAGCTGGTGGGCAATCGGAACGTTTCCTGAACCCACCGCGAGCATCAAGGGAGTATCTCCATTCTCGACTTTGGGCGAGGCACTCACGCCACCATCCAAAAGTAACTCGACCATATCAATATCCTCGTTCGCCACCGCAGCCCCTATCGGCGTCTCGCCTTCCTCAGTCACCACATCAAACAAGGCGCCCTTCTCAAGTAATTTAAAACCACCTCCCTCTTCTGCTCTGCCACCACCTCGTGCACGAGGGGCTGGCCTGAAATCCCGTAGACATCGGACTTCGCTCCTTTTAGAAGAAGCACATCGGTCATCTTGCTGTTGCCGCTCCCGATAGCAAAACTCAGCGCATTCATTTCGCTGCCAATCGTCTCTCCGGTTTTCAAATTCACATCAGCCCCCTTCGCCATAAGGAGATCAAATTTCTCACGATTCCCTTCCTTCACCGACTCGATCAACAAAGGCTTTCCCGAGACACCGCGAACGTTGATATCCGCCCCGGCCTCAATAAGCTTTTTCATCAGGTCAATCCGATCCAAGTCCGCTGACACGGCCAAGGCGGTGGTCGAGAGGGCGCCTCGATAATCAACATCCACCTGCTTCTGAAGCAGGTAATTCAGCATTTCCTCGTCATCCTCACGAACCGCCTCAACGAGGAAGGGACGTCCGGGAGTCTTGTCAACGGTAGGTTAAGCGCCCCGATCGATCAACTGGTCAGCAAGATCAAAATCCCGTGCGTTCAGTGCGAGCGAAAGCGGTGTCTCTCTGCCGGGTTCGGTTAATTGATTGATGGACTCCACCACCGACTCCCGTTGCATCAAAAAATGGACAACTGGCTGGTTTCCCTGCCTCACCGCCGCAAGCAATGGGCTTGTTCCCACATCATCAGTCGTGCCAAGGCTGACTCCTGCGGTTTCAAGGGTTTCTAACAGTGAGGTTTTGCCAGAGCGGGCGGCCTCAATCGTAGTCTCCACTGAAAGCGCAACCTCTTGATCAACAAGACTCCGTTTTGCTTTCCTTGTTACCTCATGTCGAACGTAGTAGTCAGTCACAATCGCCCCGGTCAACAACGACAATGTGAACATCGCCAGGAGTATTGTGCGGAACAAAAATGCGCTCGATTTCATTAATTGGCAGTGATCACTTTTTTGAGACTACTCAAAATACGTGGTTCTTTTCAAAGAAGGCCAACAGTAGCACGGCTTTCAGCGACAAAAAACACGGAAACAATCACGTTTTTATGTAGCTCCGGGCACCTTGGGAGCCCTACGCGTCAGGATCTAGCTCAGGCTTAAAGTCTGCCGCGTGATACGAACTTCTCACGAGCGGGCCGGAAGCGACATGCCTGAAACCTTTTTCAAGAGCGACTTCGCGATACCGCTCAAAGGTATCCGGCTCGATATATTCCACGACAGGTAGATGCTTTGGCGAAGGACGGAGATACTGCCCCATCGTGAGAACACCTACATCGTGAGCTCTCAAATCGTCCATCGACTGAAAAATTTCCTCCTCCGTCTCGCCGAGACCGAGCATGATACCACTCTTTGTCGCACATCGGTTACCCATCTCTTTGGCCATTTTCCGTGCCGTCTTCAGAACCTTCAGCGAACGCCAGTATTCAGCCTGCGAACGAACCACCGGGGTGAGACGCTCTACCGTTTCCAGGTTGTGGTTAAAAATCTCAGGAGCTGCCTCCATCACGATCCAAAGCGAATCATCACGTCCGATAAAATCGGGAACCAGTACCTCGACGACAGTATCGGGATTGACCTCGCGACAGCGGTAAATCGTCTCCGCAAAATGACAGGCACCGCCATCGGCAAGATCGTCCCGTGCCACTGCCGTAATCACGACATGGTTCAGGCCCATGCGCTTGACCGCTTCCGCGACACGATCAGGTTCGTCCGCTTCAAGTGGCATCGGACGGCGGGTGTCCACCGCACAGAAACCACAAGCTCGCGTGCACCGCTCCCCCGCTATCATAAAAGTAGCCGTTCCCTGCCCCCAACACTCCCAGCGATTGGGGCACTGCGCCTCCTCACACACCGTGACGAGGCTAAGATCTTCAATCATGCTCTTCGTATCCCAGAAGACAGGATTATTAGGAAGCTTCACCCGAATCCATGGTGGCTTCTTCTCACGATGCAATTTGGGGTCAATTTTTACAGGCATGGATCTGGAGAGATTTCGGGCAGAAAAGTTGCTTTCCACAAAGTAGATTGATCAAACACTTCGATTTGATTAGTTGGGACGCTTCTCAGGAAACAAACTTAACACGGAAGATTCTGAAGCTTCACAAACGCCTCTTTCGGTAATCAAACCCGTGATCAGTCTGGCAGGTGTCACGTCGAAGGAATAGTTCGCTACCGGTGACCCTTTCGCAACCAGATTCACCTCAATTTCGCCGTCATTTTCACTAACCGACTCAGTTCCGCCTCTTGTCGGTAGGCCTGAGATACAGCTGACTTCATCCCCCGACCGCTCTTCGATCGGAATCTCAGCGACGCCATTCCGAATTTCCCAGTCGAAGGTCGAAGAAGGCAGAGCCACATAAAAAGGAACTCCGTTGTCATGTGCCGCCAGAGCTTTGAGGTAAGTGCCAATCTTGTTCGCCACATCCCCCGTAAACGTTGTCCGATCGGTGCCCGTAATCACCAGATCAACTTGGCCATGTTGCATCAAGTGTCCGCCGACATTATCCGGAATCACCGTGTGCGGCACCCCATGCTGCCCAAGTTCCCATGCCGTAAGGCGAGCGCCCTGATTGCGAGGACGAGTCTCATCGACCCAGACATGAACCGGAATTCCCGCATCATGCGCCGCATAAATGGGGGCCGTGGCGGAACCATAATCCACAAATGCGAGCCAGCCCGCATTGCAGTGGGTCAAAATATTCACCGGCTCCCCTGCTGGCTTCTTCGCTGCGATCGCTTCAATTACCTTCACCCCGTGCTCACCAATGGACTGACACCAGGAAGCGTCTTCATCTGCCACTTCGAGCGCTGTCTTTTTTGCCACAGCGATTTTGTGATCCAATTCGACCACTCCCGCTACCGCCACTATCTGACGATCAACCGCCCAGGCAAGATTCACCGCAGTAGGACGTGTCGCTTTCAGTTCATCGCCTTTACGGGAGAAAAGCTCGGTAAAATCCTCTGCGCTCGAACATTCCAACGCGGCAAGATACATGCCATGAGCGGCTACCGCGCCGATACAACCGGCTCCGCGAACGAGCATTTCAAGAATTGCCCGCGCCGCGTCCTCCGTCGATCGAAGAGTGACTATTTCAAAGGCAAACGGGAGCCGTCGTTGATCAATGATCTCAACCGAGACACCATCGCCCCCCATCCAGACGGTTCGAAAAGGCTTTCCATCGACAAGCATAGGAGAGCCTAGCCTCCAAAGAGAAATCCCGCCATCGACAATCCCGCGCCGGATCGCAACGCGCTGATATACCACATCCAGATGCCGGGGCCGATGAACAGCCAGATAAACGCACCGAGGGCAAGGTAAGGGCCGAAAGGCAGGGGCCGCGACCACTCCTCCTTGACTACAAATTTCTGAGTCAGGCCGATGACGGCTCCGACTATCGAAGCTGCAAAAAGCGTGAAAATGACCGACTGCCATCCGAGGAAGGCTCCAATCATTGCAACGAATTTCACATCCCCGAATCCCATCGCCTCTCTCGGAACAACCGCACTCATGATTTTTCCCGAGACCTTTTTCACGCTATCCAGTTCAACCCGCTCGCCGTCGATTTCGAATCCGTCACCGATCACGCAAAACGACTCTTTAAACTCGCGAGGCTCATCATCAAAAAAGAGTTCCTTCGTGTCCATGATGAGCCGATCCCATTTTCGGAAAAACACCTCACCCCACTCATATTCGGTATCACCGAGTTTGATAATGATAGGCGCTTCCTCACCGCCCGGCTGAGAGATTTCAAAATCAGTAGGTTCGTCGAACTCGTGTTTGATTTTGCCGAACGCCATCTTCCCCATCAACACTACGAGCCAGAGAACAATGAACCCAACGATCGCTCCGAAAATCCCCTGAAGACCACCCTGCCACCAGATTTTCTCATCGTGAAGTGCAGGAACGATAAAACTCGCCAGAATGCCCACCCCGCAACCGCCAATCGTGATGGAGTCGGGAATAATGAAATGATCAAAATCAATGAACGTTGCCGAAATCAACAGGCCCGCAAGAATCCAATAAGCGACCACGCCCTGAAGACCAACAGACTCGATTCCGTGTTGCCAGATCGCGAGAAAACAAATTGCGGTGAGCAACTCCACCAGAAAATAGCGAAAGGCGATCGGTGACTTGCACCACTTACACTTGCCGCGAAGCATCAGCCACGTCACGAGCGGGATGTTGAGACGCATCGGAATCTGCGTCTTACATGTGGGACAAAAAGACCGCTTCGGCTCATTTACGCTCAGTCCGTTAGGAATGCGGTAAATGACGACATTGAGAAATGAGCCAATGCAGGCCCCGATCGCGAAGGCGATAGCAGGAAGAAACCAGGTAAAAATAAATTCAGGGGACATGAGAAGCGGTGCTTATCACATTCGCTTAACCTATCCAAACTGTCTAGTATTTATAATATACCCCGAAAATACAAAAAAGACCGAACCTTCACGGCCCGGCCTTTGGTAACTGTGATCGCCTAGCGAGAGTATGCAAGCTGGCGGAAAGTTCTATCCTGCCAATTGTAAACATCTTCACGAGTCATACCGGTTTGGGAACCAGAGATCCCCTGGCTCGCGCCTTCGTCTTCTGGATTGTTAGTAACACAGCTCGTGAGAGAAAAACTGGCTACGGCGAGGAGGCTAAGTGAGAGAAGCTGAAGTTGTTTCATAATCGATGGAGTTCTCGAAACCTTAACCACCGATTCATCGTTCCGTCGATCAAAAAAAGCAGCCTGTTACTCCCCCGCATACTGCCTCAGGATTATTTCGTCGTCCCCATAGGCGGACTTGACCGCCGCTCGAGGGCCTTACATCTTCGAAGAATTAATTCCTTTGTTCCACGCTTCATCATGAAACCAGTTCTGTTTTTGCTAGTCACCTTGCTGCTTGCTCAGGCATCCATTTCTTCCGCGTTGGCTCAGGACGATCCCCCAGAACTGAAATCGTTTCGAATCGAATTTCAGGCGAAACTCGCAAAGTTGAATCAGACGCTCAAGGACCTCGACGAAAAATACCAGGGCTATCTGGAAAAACAAAAAAGCAGTTATCAGCAAAAAGGAATGCTGAAAGCTATGCTCGCGGTTGATGAGGAGCTGAACCATTTTGAAGATCCTCCGTCGGAAAAGGCCGCCATTTCATTGTCCACCTTCCCGGAGTTGAAACGTCTTCAGCAAATCTATCGGGAGCAACGTGAAACGCAGAAGGCAGCCATAGCCGCCCCTAGACTGACTTGATTGGGAGCGCGAGGAAATATGCTTCAGAAATGGCTGCCACGTGGACAAATCAAGGAAAAATTGAAGAGGCGAAGCGGGCACTCGCAGAAGCTGAGCGACTCGCGATGATGGAGAAGGATGCAGGACTCGCCACCCGGGCAGGCGAGACACTTGCTTCCGGACCTGCTATTCGGAAAGGAAGTGACTTTGCAGGGAGAAACCCGGGCGAAGAAATCCGGAATGGGAAGGGTTTAAAACTGTGCTGGATTCCTGCGGGATCATTCACGATGGGCAGCCCCGAAAGCGAACCTGAACGTGAAGCCGATAAAGAGGCACAGGTAGAGGTCGAACTGACAGACGGGTTTTGGCTCGGTAAATACGAAGTGACAAAAGACGAATATGAAAGTCTGATTGGAACCAACCCCGCTAGATTTGAAGCAGCAGGAGAAGACGCTCCCGTCGAGCAGGTGAACTGGGATGAAGCGATGGCTTTTTGTGAGAAACTAACGGCACTCGAACACGAAAGCGGCAAACTACCAAAGGAGTGGACCTACAGCCTCCCCACCGAAGCGCAGTGGGAATACGCTTGCCGGGCTGGAGAGCCCGGCCCGTATTCCGGAGGTAATTTACAAGAGGTGACTTGGTTTCAGGAAAACAGCGATGGCAAGACTCACGAAGTTGGCAAGAAAAAGGCCAACGCCTGGGGCTTACATGACATGCATGGGAATGTGCGCGAGTGGTGCCTTGATTGGTCGACTGATCAACTCGCAGGAGATCAAAACCCCACCGGACCGGACTCCGGCACCAGCCAAATTATTCTAGGCGGACTCTACTACAACGAACCCAATTACCACCGCGCCGCCCGCCGGGGAAGTACCTCCCCCAACACGCGGGTGCACGGACTGGGATTTCGCATCTGTATCATTTTTTCCAAGTAGAAAGTTCAACGGCTGACCGTTTAAACGATAAAGTAGCAATCACTGTCGTCTGTCATTCAGAGCAACGAAGAAGGTGTCTCCAGGAGATTCCGAAAGGTATTCCATCGCCACAACGCGACCGAGAGCAGCCACGCAAAGAAATAAGCCGCGAAAGCGATCCAATCTCCTGACAGCCCGGACAAACAAATAAAAAAGGGGAAAAAGAATCGCGCCGCCCAGCTCGCGGCCACAAGCACCTGAAAGACGACAAAGAGCGGCGCCAAAACGGTTGCCCTCCGGAGCATCGACCAAAAGATCGAAAGCGGTGTGAAGAGCCTATTCATCCCTGCCGTCACTTCGCCCTTCCTTAACGATTCTCCTTAGCAGAGCATGCATTGAAGCAACCTTCCCGGGATACTCATTGAAAATGTTGTTGGTCTCCCCGATATCTTGACTCAGATCATAGAGAACAAAGGCGGTCACCGGAAAAGTATCATCGATCAAATCCGCCGTGGTTTTCGGGCCCTTGACCGTCAGCTTCCAACTGCCTTCCCGAATCGCAAATGTGCCATTGCTCTGGTTGTGGACAATTGCCTCATGAAACGACTCAGGTCGATTGACGCCCTTCATCGCAGGATAAAAGCTTCGGCCGTCCCCGGCGGTATCGCTGCCCAGCTCGCGCCCTAACATGTCAGCTAAAGTCGGGATCACATCATTGAAGACAATCGTCGTGGAGCACGTCTCACCCGGCTTGACCGACTCCGGCCAACGAACGAAAAACGGGACGCGATGCCCGCCCTCTTCGAGGTTTGATTTCCAGCCGCTCAGTGGACCGGTGCTATCGTGCCCGGAAATACCCACATCACCCCGAACCCATTTTGCCGAATACCCTTTCGTGCGATTAACCGGTCCGTTATCGCTCGTAAAAAGAACGAGAGTGTTCTTTTCAATCCCGAGTGCGGTCAGCTTATCTAAAATTCTGCCCACATGGTGATCCGTCTCGACGACAAAGTCCCCGTAGGCGCCAGCTCCACTCTTCCCGAGGAACGCCTCATTGGGAACGATCGGATTGTGCGGGCTCGTCATCGCGTAGTAGAGAAAAAACGGTTGACCGGGTCGAGAACGGTTGGCCGTTTCAACGAACTCGCAAGCCCTGTCCGACAGTGTCGGAACGAGCTGATCCATTGTGTAGCCTTCCGCAATGATGTTGTCATCTCGACCATACCATTCGCCGTATTTCTTCAAGGCTTCGGCTGAGGTAATCGAGGGAATAACCGTCGTCTGATTATTTCTAATGAAAGCAGCAGGATTCATCTCTGCTGATCCAGCGGTGCCGAAAGAATAAACAAAACCGCCATCCCTCGGTCCCCTTAAAGCAGGAGACGCGAAGTCAATGTTGGAAAAATTCTGGTAGTTTGGATCAACCCGAATGAGCTCCCGTTCGCTCTCATCATGCAATTTCCAGTCCATTCCCTGGTGCCACTTTCCGACCAACCCCGTGAAGTAGCCCGCCTCCTTCAACACATCCGCGATCGTCTTTCTCTCCGGCTCGATCAAAGTCCCCGCCAGGTTGGCGAGATTCCCACCTGAACCTAAACGCGTGCGCCACATGTAGCGACCGGTCAGCAGCCCATACCGGGAAGGCACACAGTAAGAGCCGGATGAATGCGCGTCGGAGAAAATCAGCCCTTCGTGTGCCAACCGATCCAAATTTGGAGTGGGAATTTTACTGCTAGGGTTGATTGCCCTTACATCCCCATAGCCCATATCATCGGCTAGAATAATAAGAATGTTAGGCTTTTGAGAAGAGTCATCCGCCGACTCCGCATTCGAAGCAAAACACGCTATCATCAGCAACGAAACGCTAAGGGGCAAAAATGAAGGGCTCATCGTTTGTTTAGAAAGATCAGAAAAATAAGACACACAAGATTCTGGATAAAAAAGGCGCTTCCATCCAGCATGAAAACGAGAGATACAGCTCTTCTTTCCTCTATGTTCCACTTACTGTATCTCCCTCAACATTTATGAAGATTAACCTCGAAGGACAAACCGCTGCCATCACCGGAGCCGCGCAAGGCATTGGCCGGGCGATTGCCGAATCATTTCTTGAAGCCGGATCCCATATTCTTGCCATCGACATTGATGCCGCCGCTCTGTCCGATTTTCAAAAGACAGCGCCTGAAAAGATTGAAACCGTCACAGCCGATGTGGGCAACTATGCGCTTCTGAAAGGAATTGCGGGAGGGAAGAAAATCAATCACCTCGTCTGCGCAGCGGCAATCGGATCAGGAAAAAGCGGCTTTCCGTTTTGGAACCTGGAACCCGGGGATTGGGGGAAGGTCATTAAAATTACTCTAATGGGCACAGTCAACACCGTCCACGCGTTTGCACCGTCCCTACTCGCGGACGCCGACGAAACTCAGCAAAAAAGCGTGCTACTACTCGCCTCTGTCGCTGGCCAAATAGGATCACAGACAGACCCTCCCTACAGCGCCAGCAAAGCGGCTGTGATCAACTTCGCCCAATGTGCCGCGAAAGATTTCGCGGCACACGGAATTCGGGTCAACGCGATGTCTCCCGGCATGGTTAAGACGGCGATGAATCATTCCGTTTATCAAACGATGCCTGCATCAAGCGACCAGAGCTACGAAGAATGGGGCAGCGAAAAAACAGCGAACGTATCTCCCCTCGCCCGCTGGCAGGAACCGGAAGAATTGGGAGCCATGGCGATTTTTTTAGCCAGCGATCACGGACGAAATATCACCGGACAAACCATCAACATCGATGGAGGTCAGGTCATGCACTCCTGAGTATTTTCTATTTAGCGACAGCCCCCTTGGTCGCCGCAACGTGCGCTTTCAAAGCGTTCCAAAAAGCTTCTTCGATCGGCTTGGGTCGGGCGTGTCCCATTTTGGGCTCATTGATCATTTCCTTCTTACCTTTCAAAGCATTGTAAGCGGCGTAAACGCTCGTAGGCGGACACGTTCGATCAATAAAACCCACGCTAAGAATCGCGTCAGCCTGGCAACGACGGGCAAAATTCACCGCGTCAATATAACGGCTCGCCTCAATCACTTTCGGGCCAGGCTTGCCGTCCACGATCGGGACAATCTTTGGCCAACCACTAATTCGATCCACTTTCATTCCCGTGTGATCACAGCCCGCTGGAACGCCCGATCCAATAAAGGTCACTCGCTCATCAAGACCTCCTGCAACCAGAGCCTGCAGCCCGCCCTGGCTGTGACCAATGACGGCCATGACCTGCCCATCCCACTCCGCCTGACTCGTCAGAAAATCGATCGCACGTATCATCCGTACATACATCGCCCGGAAGTAAATATCATCACGACTGTCGCGCCCCTGATAGGTATAACCATTCAAGTCACCTTTCTTGAGTTCATCGTAGAACGCCTGTGGCTTTCCGTTCTCGCTGCCGTGAGCATTGATATCCATCGAGAGAAACCCGGCTTTAGCGCCGTTCACCGCAGTGCCCAGTGAGGACGACCTCACTCCCGCGCCATGAACAAACAAAACAGCGGGCAAAGATTTTGGTAGTGCATTCTCCGACTTCGCGAAATAGCCTGACACCGGAGGCCCCTCGTTTGCGCATTTGATCTTCACATCAAAGGCGTCAACGGCCTCAGCAACCCCATCGGTCAAAGGCACACTTTCAACCTCCATCGGGATTTTCGCGAGCGCCACTTTTTGGGCATCCCAGAATTCATCAAATTCATCGGGAGCATTCATGCTGGGTTGGATCTCAAGCGGAGCAAAACCGGCACCCCCGTAGCCGTTGGTTTTCTTTCCGTCAGGACCTGTGAAGGTCGCGGTGAGCAAAAGAAAACCCGGCCGTCCGAGTTTTCCTTTTACCTGCAATCCTTTGCCGCCGTCTAACGTTTCATCTCCTTGAGAAAGTGTCTCATAACCACCGCGAGAGAGGACCCAGCGAATATCACCCCAGTCGAGTTCTTTCGCCCCGTCCTTCGCCGTGACAGTGAAAGTAACCTCCTCACCGGTTTGATAGATCGCATCTTCCCTGTCAATTGAAACCTCAACCGTGACGGCCGCAAAAGCGCTGGGTAATAATGTCAGGGAAAAAAGAGTGATTATAAATCGAAGAGGAAGAGCGAAATTTGTCATGCGTTTAGTATCGAAACAGTTGGTGACAAAACTAAACGAAGAGCGTTTCACCGAAAATCATAAACCTACCCTATCCAGGGAGATCAACGCCCCTTCGCGGACCAGACGCAGATGCGGGCTCGCTAAACGGCTCCTACAATGGCACAAACTTTCACTAAACCGGTTTCCCCGACGAAAGATGATATTACCCAGCGCTCTCATTCCCCGCCCTCTCCTTCTTCTGCTTGCTCTGCTAATCGCCGGATCGCCCTGCGACTTAGCCAAAGCAGCCGAAGAGACAAAGCCTAACTTCATTATCATCTACACCGACAATCTCGGCTACGGCGATATTGAGCCCTTCGGCTCCACAGCACACCGCACGCCAAATTTGAATCGGATGGCGAAAGAAGGACGGAAGTTCACCCATTTCAGCGTCACCGCCGGAGTCTGCACTCCTTCGCGCTCAAGCATTATGACAGGCTGCTACTCGCAACGCCTCGGAATGCACAATAACCCTCGCGACGGGTGGGTCCTGCGCCCGGTCTCTCCCTACGGCCTCAACCCTGACGAAATCACTATTGCCGAGGTATTGAAAGAGCAAGGCTACGCCACCGCAACGATTGGGAAATGGCACCTCGGCGACCAGAAGGCATTCATGCCTAACGCCCAGGGTTTTGATTACTTTTTCGGGATTCCCTACAGCGACGACATGACGCAGGAAGCAGGCGTTCGGAATCACCAGCGGAAGAATCCTCGCGCCCCAACCCTGACCGATTTGCCATGGCCACCACTGCCGTTGATGGAGAACGACAGAGTAATCGAAGCACCCGTTGATCGCAATGGCCTCACAAAACGCTACACCGAAAAAGCAAACGATTGGATTGAACAGCATAAAGACGAGCCGTTCTTCCTCTACTTTCCACAGGCGATGCCGGGCAGCACCAGCACTCCTTTTTCAAGTCCCGAATTTCGGGGCAAAAGTAAAAACGGGCCCTGGGGGGATTCGATTGAAGAGCTCGATTGGTCACAAGGGCAATTGATGGATAAACTGGTTGAGTTGGGCATTGAGAAGAACACTCTCGTGATCTGGACATCCGATAACGGAGCCCCCATTCGCCCCGAACCGGGGAACATCACACGCGGTTCAAACCAACCCTTGCATGGACGCGGCTACACCACCTCTGAAGGCGCTTTCCGGGTTCCTACCATCATGTGGTGGCCGGGAACAATTCCCGCCGACACAACAAGCGATCAATTCTGCACGACGATGGACCTGCTTCCAACCTTCGCTCATCTCGCTGGCGGCGAAGAACCAAAAGATCGCACTATCGATGGCCATGACATTCACCCACTCATCCTCGGCGAAGAGGGCGCGACAACACCCTACGATGCGTTTTACTACTATGACGGCGTCCAACTCCAGGCAGTTCGTTCCGGGCCATGGAAGCTTTTCGTACCTCTGAAAACGTTTCGAAATCACCCTCATTTTTCAAAGAAAAAGGAAGATTCAAACAAGCCTCTTCTCTTCAATGTCGAAACCGACATTGCCTGCGAATCCGATGTCGCCGCAGAGCATCCCGAGATCGTCGCTCGACTCACCGACCTTGCTGCAGCAGGTCGCGCTGACCTCGGCAACGGAGAGAAGCGAGGTTCTGGTCAGCGGGAGATTGGGAAAATGGACAACCCGATTCCGCAGGTAATGAGCAAGTGATTTGCAACGGAGTCTCCGGAACGGCTCTCGGGGATAGACGCCTACGTGCCCATCACACTCTGTGTGATGATTCAGAAGCCACGCTCACCTTCGAGATCTCCTAACACCCCTCACGGTATGGAATGTAATCGATCTCGATGAAGTCCTCCACTTCCGGAATCCATCGCGTTTGAAGAAATTCCTCGTGGATAGGATGAGTGCAATAGGAAGCATAATCCTCCTCGCTAGCGAACTTCATCGAGAGCCCGAAGGTGAACTTGTTCTTCTTTCCGACCTGTCGAAGACATTCGAAATCAGTGGCCGAAGGAATCGTGGATAACGCATCGAGGGAACGAAGGAAATCGCGTTCTTCCTCCGAACCGGAAGCGTAGCTTAGTCTAAAAGCGACAGTGTGCTGAATCATCTATTTAAAGTTTTTCGGATACTTAGTTTCGCCTATTAGTCGAAACGACTGCCCCTGGCACTCTAAGCGACTGGACCAATTTAGAAAAGATAAGAGAAAATCAATATCTGAAGGGGCAGGCCGTTCCCAGACATCACTCAGTCCCACTCGTCACATCATTCAGTGACGATAGACCTCTCAAAATTTTCAACTTCCCTCCATTCTGCCTCGTGAGTCGACGAAAGTGATCTTCAGCTTCTTCAATGCGCTCATTTTCGCCGAGAAACACCACCATGTGAACGCTCGGCTCGTCGAGGCCGGGTTCTTTATATTCCAATTTCACAAGCGTCTCGATGTGTTCCTCAATGTCTTTGGTCGTGACAGGCGGAAGATTCGGCATCCCGCCGCTTGCGGGAGTTCCCCCTCGTCTGCGCGGTTGTGTTGCCCCAGTGCGTTCGCGAACGAGTCGATTGAAATTCACGACGACTTTTGGCGACATTCCTTTGGACTGTCTAGCCGCATTCTCCTCTGCGAGCCAGGCTCTTGTTTTCGCAACGGCCTCTTTCCATCGCTTGACCTCCCCATCGTCAATCTTACCGGGAGTCCCCGGCGTCGCCGGATTCTCCATCAACTCCTTTTTCATCTCCGGCGTCAACGAACGCCGCATCTCTCCATAACCACTCGCGATACAGAAAACAGATGCGGCACCCCATTCCATCGCTTTCTGAATTGCTTTGGTGTAGTGCGCGACGTCCGCAGCCTGAAGCGCCAACTTCTCGTGATCTGAAACGCTCAGTGTTTCACCAAAGGCCCTCGGCAAACCAAGTTGCTCGTAGTCGGTGTTCAGCGGCGCAAGCCACTCGAGAGCATACCTTACATTCGAGGGAAGTCCGGGCACGAGCTCATCACGAAAAGGAATGAGCCGTTTCCCCTCGTAGAGTATAATATTGAAATGTGTATTCCGGTTGAGGGTCGTCAGCATCACGCCGACTTCATCCTTCACGTTGTCGAACGCGGTCATACCTCCTTTTTCATCAACGAGCATTTGCCGGGTCGCATCGATCACAAAAACGATTTTATTTCCGCTCCCGGTGATGCCAAAAAAGTTAACATCCGATGCTTTCGTCGCATCGGTTGAAAAGCTCTTCCCCTGACCGATTGGCTGCATCCCGGGAAGCAATGCCGTCACGATAGTGTTGGTCGAATTGTCGAGATCAGGGACTGAAAAACTGGATTCGTCAATCGAGGTAATGACATTGATTGCAGAGGCCGCCGCCGCTGAGGGAGAAACATCCAAAGAAGGCCGAACCATTTTCGGAGTGATCAGGTCAAGCGGCTTTTCATGCACTACCGAGACGACAATCTGCGGAGGTTTCGCTCGTGGCATATCAATGACAGCCAGACCGATGGCAAAGAAGAGAACGACGTGAAGCATCACCGCAACCCCAATGGAAGAAATCCGCTCGGAAGCGAGTGAGTCTCTTTCCGGAAGCAAATCTCGTCCGCCATCGACCAAATTCAATCCCCCGTCATAGTTTTCCCATCGCGTTACCGCTGCATCCCACCGGATCTTTGACGCCTCCTGCACTATTTTCTTAGGCAAATAAACGTCCTCCTCTTCGAATTGCTCAATCAAAGCCCCAAGCCCCAAGCCGGGAGAAATCTCCGACTCCAGCTTGGCCCTCGCTACGACTTTCTTGCTGTCTTGTTTTTTCTCTAAATCGACGAGTGCCGTTTCGGTCTCGTCGGAGTGAACACCGCCCGCGGGTGGCTCCTCTTCATGACCTCCTGCGGTCTCCTCAGAAAGTGGCGGAACGCCCCGGGTGAATGCGGTGTGCAACCGCAGCTGTATCTCAAAAGAATTGGGATCTTCGGACGGGTCTTCCCTCACCAACCGCTGAGCACCCTCTTTGTCGCCTGTTCGCAGCAAGTGCTCCACAGCCTCGATTCGGATATTCCAATCATGCGGAGACTCTTTCAGTCGTGCTAGAAGGGAATTTACGTCTTTCATGGTCGAGGCTCATCCCATGCCGGTCGAGCGATGCCTGTTAAAAAAGTATCAGAAAATCGCGCCCTTGGGAAGCGGAGTCTATGCGGCGTCTCTCGGAGAGTAGACGCGCACGCACCCATCACTCTCCAAGTGATCGGTCACAAGCCAAGGATCTCTTTTTGCGCCCCCCCCGCTCTGAAAGGTAAGCACCACAAAAGAAGCCGGAGCAAATGCCCCGGCTCCTCTTGAAAATTAAAGGTAGTATCTAACTACTCAGCAACCTGAGTGGCGGCTCACTCCTTTTCCTTGCCGTCCCACTCAACGTCTTCGAGTGGCTTGGGATCTTCAGTCCAGTCGCCGAAATCAGCACCGTCTGTAATCCACTTAGCGAAAAGTTCCTTGTCAGCAGTCGTCCACTGCGGCGCTTTGCCCTCTGGTGGAAAATGCATGTCATCGTCGATTGGAAGCTTCGTTACCTGAAGCATGCGGCTTTCGTCAGGCTTACCGGCAACGATGAACTTTTCACCCTCTTCGCCTTCAGAATCCATGATGCCCACTTTGGTAGTGAGAACAAACCCGCCCTTGGGCTTCCGTGTCCGACCTCGTTCGTCTTCGTGAGCAGGCTTGTGGCACTTCACACAGCTGGCTTTGATCAGAGGATAAATCTGCTTCTCAAAGTCGATGTCCTCCGCTTGAGTGTTCATAACAGGTAGGGCAAACCCACAAAGAGCTGTAAGAAGAATAATTTTTCGCATAAGAATAAGGTGTGGTTGTTTTACAAACGCCTCCAACTATAGACGAACACGCAATGACTTCAATTCACAAATATCCCGTATTTAGGCATCTTCTTTCACTTTTCCTCGTCATTCTAGCCGTGCAACTGCCTCTCCTGAAGGGATTCAGCGAGGAAGACAAGAAAGACGACAAGGCCGAGGACAAAAAAGACGAAACAAAGACGATCGCCGAAATCATCGAAAAGTGTGATTCAAAAGAGGGCCTTTTTCCACTGCATCAGGACAGAAAAACGGGGAAACTCTACCTTCAAATTGCGTCGGAGCAGATTTCGTCCGAAGAGACAAAGCCCGAATTTATTCATTTCAGCCACACCCTCGATGGAGTTGCGGGGCTCGGACTGTTTCGCGGACAATTCAGCACCGCCAGGGTTTTCACGATTAAGCGCCACTTCGAGATAATCGAGTTTGTGGCTGAGAATTCGAACTTCTATTTCAATCCTGCCAGCGCCTTAAAGCGGGCGGCCTCCGCGAACATCTCGGACGCAGTTCTCGCCACTGCAAAAATCGCGGCTACGGACGAAGCGACCGGAGACTACCTTGTCGAAGCCGATAGTGTTTTCCTCAAAGAGTTCTTCCGACAGCTCAAGCCCGGGAAAAAGAAGGACGACAAAGAAGACGACTTTAAATTGGGGGATCTTTCGAAAGACAGGACTCGATTTATCGAATCAAAGTCGTTCCCCGACAACACGCTTTTCCGGGTTCAGTATGTTTTCGAGAATCTACATCCGTCTAAGTATGGCGACGAAGATATTGCCGACTCAAGGTTCGTAACCATCAAAGTCCAGCACACCTTCATTGAGATGCCGGACAATGACTACAAGCCTCGCTTCACGGATCCCCGTGTCGGCTTTTTCTCCACCCAGGTCACCGACCTGACTTCGAAGTCGAGCGCCCCCTATCGCGACCTCGTCCATCGCTGGCATCTCAAAAAGAAAAATCCTAACGCAAAACTATCACCGCCGGTTGAACCGATTACCTGGTGGATCGAGAACACCACACCGGTCGAACTGAGAGAGACGATTCGAGATGCCGTTCTCGCGTGGAATCTTGCCTATGAATCCGCCGGTTTCACGGGAGCTGTCGCAGTCAAAATTCAGCCCGACGATGCCGAATGGGATGCGGATGACATTCGCTATCACGTCTTAAGGTGGACTTCCTCGCCCGATCCTCCCTTCGGTGGATACGGCCCCAGCTTTGTAAATCCGCGAACCGGACAGATCCTCGGCGCTGACATCATGTTAGAGTATGTCTTCCTCACCAATCGCATCAGACTCAAAGAAGTCATTGACCTTGGCCAGGCCGGTGAAAGTGAACAGGCAGAGGCTTCCATGCCTGGAGAAATGCGATTCCTCTGCCAATGCCGTGATCATCTTCACAGCAATCGAATTGCCGGACAGGCGATGCTTCGCGCCATGATGCTGAACAGTCCTACTATTCGAAAACTGGACAATGAGAAAATCGAGATGGAGCGCCTCATCACAGAAGCGCTGACAGACCTCATCTTGCATGAGGTCGGACACACGATAGGACTCAATCACAATTTCCGTGCCAGCCACCTCTACGACCGTGAAGCAATTCACAATCGGGAAAAGACGTCCAAGACCGGGACAATCGGATCGGTCATGGACTATGCTCCCATTAATCTCGCTCGTGATCCCGAAAAACAAGGCCACTACTTTGGTGTCGTTCCCGGCCCCTATGATCACTGGGCGATTCGTTTTGGATACGGAGACGAAAAAGACCGTGCCGCCGTCCTCAGCGAGTCAACAAAGCCTGAGCACGTCTTTGCCAATGACGCAGACGATATGCGCAAAGCAGGCCGTGGAATCGATCCGCAGGCAATGATTAACGATCTCACGAGCGAGCCAATTCTCTACGCCGCCGATCAGATTGCGATGGTGCGTGAGACGCTTCCCAAACTGGAAACTCTTTTCCCCGTCGATGGTGAGAGTTATCACGAATTGCGAACCGCTTTCTCGTCGCTGATGCGTAATCACGCTCGAGCCGGTGAAGTGATGTCCCGGTTTGTCGGAGGGGTCTACATTGATCGCTCGATGCATACGCAGAATGGAGGAGCGACTGAGCCATTTGTTCCGGTTCCTGCCGAAAAGCAGCGCCTCGCGATGACCCACCTCACCAAGGAGATCTTCGGCCCCGATGCCTTTGCGTTTTCCCCCACTCTCATTTCGAAACTGCAAATGGAGAGGCGCGGATTCGAGTTCTATGAACTCGATGACAACGAGGATCCAAAAGTGCACCAAAGCGTTCTCTCGATTCAAAAGGCGGCACTCGCTCAACTCCTGCATAAGAACACCCTCGCCCGCATCATCGACTCGAGCCTCTACGGGAACGATTACTCACTTGAAGAGTTCATGAA
>JAOFXR010000149.1 GCA_028047635.1 Verrucomicrobiales bacterium | reverse complement strand
TCCATGAGCGGATTCGTCGTCGACAGCTACGAAGATAGCGCGACTGGGTATTTGGAAAAGGGAGACAATGGAAAACCCTGGCTCGCAAGGGTCGTCATGAATCCAACGATCACTTTCTCCGGTGAGAAAACGCCTTCACCCGAAGACATCGAGAAGCTTCATGAGAAAGCGCATCACGAGTGCTTTTTAGCGAACTCGGTGAAGACTGAGGTGACTTGGGGTTGATTTTGGGCTTTGGAAAAATTAAAGGTCTAGCAAGACGGCAAGCGATTGCGCGTAATTTGTAGGCGATGCCCGCTGCTTCGCTCGCTGAAACGTTCTGGCATCCCACCTCGCAGAGGCCGGATACTCACCAACATACCGTTGAATTCCCCCGCTTTACCAAGCAGCACCCAGCTGAGGCTGGGGATTTGTTCGGTAGGGCATCCAGACGATTCCGACGGACTTGGCGGAGCAGTTTTTCTTAAGCGGAGAAAGACTGATCGTGTCGAGTTTTTCGACCATGGGATCCATTGCCTCTCTCAACTCTTCGACGGCCTCTTCGCATTCGCGTTCGAGTTCGTCGAGATCGTCTTTGTAATCCTCCACTTTATCCTTCGCTCGCGAAACGTCGCGGCTCTCTTTCCACGCTTTCGACGCGCCGCTCATAGCACTGCGACTGCGGGAACTGACGCTACGACCTAACACGGCACTCAAAATGGTTCCACCGATCCTCATTGCCGTATCCATTTTCGCGATGCTCGCCTGAGCGACTTGCTCGTCAACGACGTCCATCGCTTTGGCAATACGCACTTCGACTGCATCGATTTTCTTTTCATAGACGTCCTGAAGTTCGTCAACTTTCTCGTCGCGCTGTTCATGCGCGGCATGGAGGAGGCGAGCCCGGAAATCACCTTCGCGCTCACCCAGATTCGAATACATCCCCGTCAGCGGACTCTTAAAAATCGTAATCGTATGATTCCCGTAAAGATAATCGACGAGCTCCTTTTTCAACCCAGTCCACATTTTCGTTTCCAACATCGACTGCGGAAGCTCTGAAAAGGCAGCGCCGGCAAGCGGCTTACGCCCAAGCTGACTCACTTGCAGTCCATTCGGAAGTTCCATCGACTGTGACCACTCCACCTCTCCCGATTCACCATCGAGCTTATTGATCATCGCCACTGCCTCGGTTCCGAAAATGCCTTTTTTGCTGTCCTGATAGCGCACCTCTCCGACTTGAATCACGGCGGGCACATAATTAATTTCCTCCGCTGGAACGTTGGGTCCTGTTGGGATAAAGAAATCTTCGGCACCATGAGGCAATCTCGGATGCAATTTTTGCGGAGCCTTTGGCTTGGGCGCCTCCACTGCTGGAGTTGGTAAAGCGACGGCAACCGCAGCGATCGCTTTCCGCTTCACGTCCATCAGTTTCTTGATCTGACGTCGCGCAAGCGGTCCGGTGAGATAGCTCATAACCCAGCGCACGTGAAAGACGACAGGGCCGCCCTCATGCACATTGTTCATCAGGAAAACGCGACTTCCGAGCCCGGCGAGTAGCTGCTCCATTTCTTTCCTATCAAAACCACCGTCGTTATCCGCGGCTGCACCTTCGAGGCCATCGAGGACACGCGCCTTGTCTCGCTCGGTTTGAAGACGTCCAAGCCACCAGGTTCCAATATTGGAGAGTGCCTTGTAATCGAGATCGACCGGGTTTTGCGTGGCCAAAAGGACACCGAGACCAAAGGCACGCGCCTGCTTCAGCATAGTCATCATCGGCTTTTTCGACGGAGGCATCGCCGACGGCGGGAGATAGCCATAAATTTCGTCCATGTAGAGCAGCGCTCTCAAACTCGTCGTGCCTGACTGGGAACGCATCCATCCGAGCATCTGGTTAAGAAGCAGCGAAACGAAAAACATCCGCTCGGAATCACTGAGGTGAGCGATTGAGAAAATAGAGATACGCGGCTTGCCTTCCTCGGTGTGAAGCATGCGCTTGATGTTAAGAGGCTCTCCTTCGAGCCAGCCCGAAAAACCGGGCGAGGCGAGGAGATTATTCATCTTCATCGCGAGGGCACGACGATCTTTTCCCGGACAAACCGTTTCAAGAGCCATCACACCAATCTTGTCGAAAGGTGGCACCTGAAGATGCGTGATGAGGCTTTCCAGCGTCACGCCCTGCCCTGCTTTCCAGCTGTGAGCAAAAATGTTCGACATCAAAATGTGTTCCGGATCCTGAATCGGATCGGCGTCGCTTCCAACGAGGGAGAGAAGACTCGACACCGTCGATTCGATCCGCTCACCAAAGGCTTCGGCATCATCCAGAACTTCAAACTCAGGCACGTCGAGCGAACTCAAAATCGATACGGGCAATCCCGCACTCGACCCCGGCGTATAAACCGCCATATCCACTTTATCGCGGAAAGACTGAATTCGCTCCGGTCCCTGCCCCCAGCTCGCGAGTCCTTTTTTCCACATCGCGGCGGTGTTGGCAGCGTGCTCATCGGGCGTGATTCCTTTCTTCTGAGCATCGTCCTCATTAATCCAGGGACGAAAATCCTCGGGAGCGAGATTCGGAAAAGTCAGAAGCAAATTCGCAATATCCCCCTTCGGATCGATCACGATTGCCGGAATATTGTCCATCGCAGCCTCCTCAAGCAAACCGATGCAAAGACCAGTCTTACCCGAGCCCGTCATTCCGAGAACGACGCCGTG
>JAOFXR010000147.1 GCA_028047635.1 Verrucomicrobiales bacterium | reverse complement strand
GAAGGGCGGATCGAAGATGCGAAAACGGCGCTCGCGGAGGCAGAGCGCCTCGGGAGTATGGAGGATGACGCGGTTAGGTCGGTAAATGTCGGACGGATTGTAGCGTCCGGTCCGGCGTTTCGTGCGGAGAGCGACTTTGCGGGGGAAGAGCCTGGTGAAGAGATGGAAAACGGCGCAGGTATGAATCTGTGTTGGATACCTGCCGGGAAATTTAAGATGGGGAGTCTAGAGGACGAGGCTGATCGTGAAGCCGGTTCCGAAGAACAAGTCAGGGTGGAGTTGACCAGTGGTTTTTGGATGGGGAAGTACGAGGTGACGCAGAACGAGTATCAAGATCTGATCGGGAGCAATCCTGCGAGGTTTAAAGAGGACGGTCATAACCCGGTCGAGAAAGTTACCTGGGAAGACGCTGTGGTTTATTGTGAGAAATTGACCGAGCGAGAGTGAACACTCGGAAAGCTGCCCGAAGGTTGGGCGTATGTGCTTCCGACCGAAGCGCAGTGAGAGTGCGCCTGTCGGGCCGGAGAAAAGGGTTCGTATTCGGGAGGGACATTGGATGAAGTGGTTTGGTATAATGACAATTGTGGCGGAAAGACCCATGAAGTAGGGGTGAAGAAAGCGAACGCCTGGGGCTTGCACGATGTGCACGGGAACGTGCGGGAATGGTGCAGTGATTGGTTCGCGGCCTCGTTGGCGGGTGGGAAGGATCCCTCTGGACCGATCACTGGTTCCAAACTCGTGCATCGTGGAGGACATTGGTATCACGGAGCGAGGCACGCCCGGGCCGCCCACCGCATGGGCATCGGGAGCACTAGCAGTTACGACAGCTTAGGTCTTCGGGTTATGTGTCTGCGTTCTCCCGGCGATCAAGCCGGAGAGTAGAGCTGAAGTCCGCAGGAGAATAATTTTCGTCCTGCTTCAGGTTCAAAGATCAGGCCTTCGCCCACTCGTGTCGAAGATAGGCGGCCGATTGGGGGAGCACTTCTTCCGCTTCACCGGACAGGCTACGGCATTCGACTTCGACGAGTCCGGTGTATTGCATCGATTTCAGCGCTTTGAAACCGGGCCGGAAATTCAGCGTCCCTGGACCGGGTTCTACACGGTTGTGTTCGGCGGTATGAATATGTCGAATCGTTGCCCCTGCTCGCAACAATGATGCAGGGATGTCCGCCTCTTCCTTCTGCATGTGAAAGAAATCAGGGGTCAAGCCGATCGCAGGATGATTTACTTTCTCGCAAATCCCGGCGGCATGAATCACGGTGTTGAGATAATCACTCTCGGACTGGTTCACCGGTTCGATGAGAAGCTGCAGGCCGCGCTTCTCTGCTTCGTCTCCGAGTAAAGGAAGTTGGTCTATCAGCAATTGATCCTGCTTTTCGACCGCGTCAGCAGGGTATCGTGCGACGCTGTCTTGCTTTAAAATGGGCGGCATGTTGACACTTTTAGCGCCGAGTGCTGCGGTGAAATCGAAGAGCTCTATCAAACTTTTAAAACAAAGAGCCCGGGACTCGGGCTCGGGACTGCACAGTGATCCTTCGAAACCCAATGATACGGTTTTGATCGGAAGGGCAAGATGGCCTTGTAAGGCGATCGCTTCTTCTCCGAATTTCTTGCGGAATCTGCCGGGGAAGGCGATGCCATCGAATCCACATCGTTCCGCCAACTCGATGCGGTCCTTTACCGTTTCACCGGGAAGGACTTCGAGCCGAATCGTGAGGCGCCCGTCGAGGGAATCTACGGCAGCCTTCACTTGGCTGCGTCCAATTCAGGTTGCGTCCAGGGAGCGACACGGTCAGGGTTGGCTTTGCGGTAGTTGGCAATGTCGTCCGCAGAGACGGCGTCGCCCTTGTTGCCCCAGGCGTTGCGAACATAAGTCATGACGTTGGCAAGCTGATCGTCGGGAAGGAATCCATGCGGTGGCATCACAGGGGGGACGCCGGTAACCGCTTTTCCATTCACTTTGATGTCGCCCATGAGTCCGTGAACTCCGACGGCGATGAGTCTCATGCTGTCTCCGTTGACCCAGTCGCTCTTGACGAGGCTTGGAGCCAGATTTTCGAGTCCTTTGCCGTGAGGTTGGTGGCAGGCGGCGCAGATCGTCGCGTAGTGCTTCAGTCCATCTCGATACTGTTTCTGGAGGTCTTTGTTGTTTTTCACCCAGCTGGCTTCTTTGTCTTTAAACGTGATCACTGACCGTGAGGGGTATCCTGAACTGGAAAGTGTCCCTGCATAGCGTGACAAAAGAGGCTGCTCGCGTTTTGCGATTTCAGTCACTGCCGTTTTGGAACTCTTCGGGAAAAGATCAGCGGCGCCCGCGGCTGCGCCGGCAAGTCTAAGGGCGGTCATCGCGACGAACCAATCTGAATCGGCGGTGTTCTTTTTCACGACTGCGTTGTCGAGGGCTCCGACCCCTTCGAGCGACCACATGGCGTGGGAGCGGGCGAAGGGGGATGCATCTCCGTTCATCGCGAGTGTTGCGATCTCTTCCTTAAGGTCAGCTCTCTTCCCTTCGACGATCTTCTTTTGAGAATTGAGACGCCACCAGAGATAGGGGTGGGAAAGTCCCGCTACAACATCTTTCGGTGCCGCCGCTGGTTGGTGGCCTTCGGGAACCACTCGATAGATACGACCCAGACCGATTGGCTGATCAAGCTCGCGTTTCTCGGATTGATTTCTGAGATAAGAGGTAAGGAACTTTTTGTGTTGAATGACGCCGCGATGAAAGTCGACTACGTAGAGCGCTCCGTCGGGGCCAAAGCTCGCGTTCACGGGGCGAAAGCGAGCGTCTGTGCTGGAGAGGAAT
>JAOFXR010000148.1 GCA_028047635.1 Verrucomicrobiales bacterium | reverse complement strand
TCATCGTTTTCACCTGTTCCCCTCACATCAAAGGGGCTGGCGATGCGAAAAAAGTCACCTTCATAGATGATGTCTTTCCCATTCTCGACAACAAGTGCGTCAGCTGCCACAACCCAGACGAATCAAAGGGTGGCCTCGATCTTTCCACCTTT
The DNA here is from genome assembly GCA_028047635.1 of Verrucomicrobiales bacterium. Classification (GTDB taxonomy): domain Bacteria; phylum Verrucomicrobiota; class Verrucomicrobiia; order Verrucomicrobiales; family DEV007; genus Arctic95D-9. The sequence goes on along the minus strand of JAOFXR010000148.1, from coordinate 2,579 downwards.
TCAGCAACCCTTGCAGGTGGTTCCGGCGGAGACATCGTCGTGTCCCAGGACGCCGACTCATCACGTATTTATACGCTGACCGCGCACAAAGAAGAGCCGTTCATGCCGCCTAAAGGTACCGGCGCCACGGAGAAGGAACTCAAAGTCATCGCCGACTGGGTCGCCGGCGGCCTCCTTGAAACAAAATCGAGTAAAGCGCGCAAGTCGGACAAGCCGAAAGTCGATCTGAACTCCATTTCAGCGACGGGAAAACCCGAAGGCCCTCCCGCGATGCCGGAGCACCTCATTCTTCAACCCGAGGTTGTCGCAGACCGCCCCAATGCTGTTCCAGCCCTCGCTCACAGCCCATGGGCGCCTATTGTGGCCGTTGCCGGCCAAAAGCAGATTCTCCTTTACCACTCAGAGGACTACGATCTTCTCGGAGTGTTGCCTTATCCTGAAGGATTTCCACAGACGCTCAACTTCAGCCCGAACGGAGCCTATCTCTCATGTGGAGGAGGCAGAGCCGGGAAGTCCGGTAACGTCGTTGCCTGGGATTTAAAGACCGGTGAGCGAATCATCGAAGTCGGAAAAGAATATGACATCGTTCTCGGTGCCGATGTTTCACCGGACCTGAAGACCGCGATCATGGGCGGCCCTAAACGAAATATCAAACTGTGGGACACTGTTGCCGGAGAGCAAATCAACAGCATTAAAAAGCATTCCGACTGGATGCTCAGTGCTAGATACAGCCCCGATGGAGTCATTTTTGCCACCGGCGGCCGCAACGGAGGCCTATATGTATGGGAGGCAGCGACTGGATATGAGTTTTACACGCTGAAAGGCCACACCAAAGGAGTCACTGGTCTCGACTGGCGTCCCGACGGGAACGTCCTTGCCTCTTGCAGTGAAGACGGACAGGTCATGCTTTGGGAAATGAATGAGGGCAAGCAGATCAAGAAGTGGGAAGCGCATAAAGGCGGTATTCTCGCAATTGCCTACTCACCCGACGGCAAGATAGCGACCGTTGGTCGCGACAAAACCGCAAAAATCTGGCAGGGCGACGGGAAAGCGATCCGCACCATCAACGCTTCGGACGATATCGTTCTCAGTGTTGCCTTCAGCCATGACAGTAAACGCATTTTCACAGGAGACTGGTTTGGTAATATTAAAGTGTGGGATGCTGAAAACGGGGCCGAGGTTGCTTCAATCGATCCCAATCCTCCGACTATTGACGCACAGCTTGCCTACTCAGAGAAACGTCTCACCGAACTCACCACCTCGCTTCCTAAGATGGAGCTGGGTGTCAAAGCGATCTCCACTGAGCTTGCGAAAGCGCGCGAAAGCGAAGCAACGACGAACACGGTGCTTAGCACTGTCACCACGGCTCTCAATACGCAGAAAGCAGCCGTCACCAAATTGGACGCCCAAGTCAAAGCGCTTACGCCTCAAATCGACGCAGCGAACAAAGACCTCGCTGCCAAGAATGCGGCAGTTAAGGCCACTACCGGCGTCTTGGCCGCAGCCACGACGGCCATCAAAGCGCCTCAAGACTTGGTCACGAAGCTCACAGGGGAACTGAAGGCCAGAGAAGTCGCCCTTCAAACAGCGACAACGACACTCACTGCAGCCAAAGCGGAAGCGGCCAAACCAGCGCTCGATGCAGCTCAGAAAAAGCAATATGATACGCTTGCCGCCGCGCAAGCTAATGCGACGAAAGTGAAGCAGGCAGTGGATGCCGCACTCGCAGCGAAAACCAAAGAGGCCGCCGCCATCAATGCTCAGGCACAAGTCGCCAACAAAGCTGCTACCGACGCGAAGACTCAACTCGACAGTGCGAACAAATCCATCACCGCAACGCAGGCCGCTCTCACGGCAGCGACCACCGCTCGAGTGACTGCTGATGCTGCACTGGTTGCCGCCTCCAAAGAAGGTCAAACCCCGCCAATGCCCCTTGTCGATGCTCAAATGGCAGCGGCAGCAAAAGAGCGTGCTGCTCAAGGAGCGCTACAAAACTCACAAAAGGCACTCGTCGCCGTTCAAGCGAATCAGAAGAAAGCCGCCGATCTTCAAGCGCAAATCGCAGCGAAGCTCACCGCAGCCAACACGGCAGTTGGAACACTGAAGCAAGATCAGGTAAACAAGAACACTGCGCTGGCTCAGGCAGGTGCGGCTTTCAAGCCACTTCAGGATGCTGCCACCGCTGGCGCCGCGCGACTTGCACAAGCCAAGGTCAATCTAACCGCCAAGACGACCGCCTTTCAGCAAAGTGAAAAGGCCCGTAATGATCACAAGGCAGCGCTCGACAAAGCAAACCCCTCTCTCGCTTCCGCAGTTGCCAGTAGCAATACCCTGAAGACCAAACTCGCCGCAGAACAGGCCGCTGCAAAAGCAAGCGCTGAAGGCCTCGCTGCCAAACAAAAGCAACTCGCTGATTCCAAGACACTGCTCGCTGCCACCACGGCAGAGATAAAGAAATCAGAAGCCGCTGTTGCCGCATCCACAAAATCTCGTGACGGGGCGAAAGCCGCCGTGGCCGCTGTTATTAAAAAGGAAGCAGATACGAAAAAATCGATCGAGCTCGCGAAACTGGAGCTGGA
>JAOFXR010000146.1 GCA_028047635.1 Verrucomicrobiales bacterium | reverse complement strand
ACGCTTCCGGAAGGCTTCAACGTCGAACTGTTTGCTTCGGAGCCTGAGGTTCAGAATCCGATAGCGATGGCGTGGGATCGCCGGGGGCGAATGTGGATCGCGGAAAATTACACCTACGCGGAGCGTGAGACGCGCTTTGAACTGACTCTCAATGATAGGGTCATCATTTTAGCCGATTCAGACGGCGATGGAAAAGCGGATGAGCGGAAGGTTTTTCTGGATGATGTCGAGCGGCTTACGAGCGTCGAACTTGGTCGTGGCGGCGTGTGGCTGATGTGTCCGCCTCAGTTGCTCTTCATTCCTGACCGCAATGAAGACGATGTCCCCGATGGTCCACCCGAAGTAGTTTTGGACGGATTCACTGTGGCTCAAAGCAATTATCACAATTTTGCGAATGGGCTTCGTTGGGGCCCTGATGGATGGCTTTATGGAAGATGCGGCCATTCATGCCCCGGTAAAGTAGGCGCACTGGGAACGGCTGAGAAAGATCGTATTCCCACTAAAGGAGGTATTTGGCGCTATCATCCTGAGCGAAAAGTGTTTGAAACCATCACTCATGGGACAACCAATCCATGGGGGCACGATTGGGATAAGCACGGTCAACTCTTCTTCATCAACACGGTGAACGGTCATCTCTGGCATGGTATTCCGGGAGCGCATTTTACGGAGAGCTTCGGTCCTGATCCGAACCCGTTGGTTTACGATCGAATTGATACTCATGCCGATCACTATCATTACGACAGAGGTGGCAAATGGTCTGATTCCCGGGATGGTGCTGCGAATGCTTTCGGGGGCGGTCATGCGCATATCGGCATGATGATTTATCAGGGGAAGGCATGGCCGGGACGGTTCCATGACCGGCTTTTCACCCTAAATATGCACGGACGTCGTACCAATGTGGAACGTCTTGACCGCGAAGGCAGCGGCTATGTGGGCCGTCATGAGCCTGATGTATTTCTGATGGGGGATGACTGGTTTCGGGGGATTGATATTCAGCCGGGGCCGGATGGAGCTGTTTATATTCTTGATTGGAGCGATACAGGTGAGTGCCATGATCATACCGGCGTGCACCGGACGAGCGGACGAATTTATCGGATTCAGTATCGCGAAGGCAGTAAGGTGAACTTGGAAGGGCTCGATGTATTTTCCTCGAAGACTCTCGAAGGCGTTTACGGGGATGATCCGTGGTATCATCGGCAGGTGTGGGCCCGATTTTCAGGTGCCGATATTTTTGAAGATGACCGCACCACTTTGGTCTCAATCTTCACAGATCCTGCGGAATCTGTTGAGGTTCGGCTTCGTGCCTTGCGAGTTTTTGCGGCGAATGGAGGCGCTATCCCCGAGTGGAAAAGTCTTCTCGCAGATCCAAGTGAGCACATCCGCGCGACGTGTATTTCGTTGTTAGTGGATGAGCAGCCGATGGACACGATTGCCGGTCCCAGGAAATCTACGATGCCCGAGCCGTTGCCGTGGGATATCTTTAGTCAGTTTGTTAGTCTCGCAAAAACGGATTCATCGGGGCTGGTTCGCCTTACCTTGGCGTCAGCGTTGCAGCGTCTCCCGTATTCGCAACGTGCCGGCATCGGCCTGGCCCTTGCGGGCAGAGCGGAAGATGCTGATGATCACAATCTCCCTGAAATGGTGTGGTATGGGCTTAGCCCGCTGGTCAACGAGGACCCAATGGCGTTGGCTTCCATCGCTGAGGCTACTGAGTGGCCGGATCTCCTCCGGTGGATTGCGCGAAGCCTTTCCGGAAAAATCGAAGAGGATAGCGCTCCACTCGACGCTCTGCTGACGAAACTACTCACGCGGGATCCCGCTCAGCAGCTAGCGGTTATCGAGGGAATTAACGATGGGCTTCAAGGGTGGCGAAAAGCGCCTGCTCCTGAAAGCTGGACCAAGCTGGCGGCACTTACCGCGCAGGGAGAGGCTCGTCTCGTTACCTTGACTCGAGAGTTGAATGTTCTCTTTGGCGATGGGCGAGCGCTTGATGAGATCAAACGTGTCGCACTGGACAGCACGGCTGACCTGGCGATGCGAAAATCGGCACTGACGACTTTGATCGAGAATAAACCGGACGATCTTCGTGAGATCTGTGAGTCTCTTTTGGACCAGAAAATTCTCAATGCTGTTGCCGTAAAGGGGCTTGTCCTGTTCGATGACCCGCAGTTGGGTAAATCTCTCGCACAGCGCTTTCGCCGCTTTTCGCCTGACGATAAAGGTTCTGTGATTGAAACGCTCATTTCACGACCGTCATGGGCCTCTTCGCTACTAAACGAAATAGAGAATGGGAAAATTGCGCGCACGGAGCTTTCCGCGTTCCAGGCGCGTCAGATTCTTGCTTTCAAAAACGATGCCTTGTCAGCCAAGCTGACGAAAGTTTGGGGCGATGTCAGGGAGTCGGATGAAGCGAAGCGCGAGCTGATTGAAAAGTGGACGAAGCAACTTTCGGTGGAGACGCGCGCAGAAGCGGACCTGAGCGGGGGACGCCAACTCTTCGCGGGGATCTGCGGTGCCTGTCATGTCATGTATGGGCAGGGTGGCGTGATCGGTCCCGATCTTACCGGTTCGAATCGATCGGATCTTGGTTATTTGCTGGAGAACATTTTTGATCCCGGGGCGGTGGTCAGCCCTGACTATCGTATGTCGATTGTAACGATGGAAGACGGCCGCGTCTTGACTGGTGTGGTCGCGCAAGAGAACGAGCGCACGCTTTCCCTGAGGCAGGCGAGCGAGCTTTCGACTCTGACGAAGTCTGATATTGCGAAACGTGTCGTGAGCGAGGTATCGATGATGCCCGACGGTTTGCTTCTCGCATTCACCGAAGATCAAATTAGAGATCTGATTGGGTATTTGATGCACCCGACCCAAGTTGCACT
>JAOFXR010000145.1 GCA_028047635.1 Verrucomicrobiales bacterium | reverse complement strand
GATCCCCTTGTGATCATCAAGGTCGACCACAAAACTGCGCCATCCTTTATCGAAACAACCGGTAAGAAAATCTCTCACACACCCCGCATTGCGATGATTAGCGGCACCGGAGATACGAACCCAGGCTACTGAACCTAAGCAACCAACTACGATGGAACCTTTAGCACTCAAAATCTAAACAAACCAAAGAGGAAGTGATCGCATATCATTCCTGAAGGCCGGGGAGAATTTCTGAAACTGAGAAGAGGCACTTCTTCAACCAGGGAAGAAGAGATCAACAAATTCGGAGTCTGAAACGGGGGTTATTATTTCCAAAGAAACGAAGCATACTCGGCAATGACTGAACCATTGTCCAGAACAGTAGCCTTCCATTGGGTAACTGGACCCTGAGTTTTGTATTCATCACCAGTGACCTGAAATTTAGTAACATTTTTCGACTTGGGAGCGTCTACTTGAACCTCTTTCGAATGCACTTGAGAAGCGGTCTTACCGAGGCGGTATTCCAAACGAACCGTCACAGGCCGCTTGTCTTCACTCACCCAGAAAATAGAATAGTAGTGGCCGTAGGTGTTGGCGTAATCTTCCGAGATAAGCACTCCGCGGAATCGGCGACTATGCTCGAACTCCACCATTCTATCAGTGCTTCGCACCACTTTACCGGGATAAAAGTGCTCCGGATTCACTTTCGTGATCGTTGCAGGTCCCTCTTTGGGAACGGAACACCCGACGAACGCAAAAGATGCGACGATCAACGGGGTCAAAAGATATACGGAGCTTCCTGTTTTCATCCTTTCAGGGACACGAGATAGCTTTCTTCCAGTTCCCCTCGTTGTCACGCAGAAAAAAGTGCTATTTCCTGACTCAATCTTCATCTTTTTTCCTCCTCCAACCTTTCTGTTTGCTTCGCGAGGTCCCACGCCGCATCCATTTCCTCCAGCGTTGAGTCCTCAAGAGAATGCCCTGATTCAGCAATCGTCTTTTCGACTTGCTGAAACCGGCTCACAAATTTCCGATTCGTTTGATGGAGGTTTAATTCAGCTTCATTCCCCGTTTTTCTGGCCAAATTAACGACCGCAAACAAGAGGTCTCCAATTTCGAGCGACAACTCCTCCGGCGAACCGGATTCGAGAGCCTCCTCCACTTCGTCCAGTTCTTCCCGAATCTTCGCCATGACGGGACCCAAATCAGCCCAATCGAAGCCGACTTTTGCGACCTTGGCCTGAATTTTCTGCGCTGCCATGAGGGAGGGAAGTCCTTCGTTGGCTTTTTTAAGAATCGATTTCGATTTCGGGCCGCCCTTTTCGCCCGCCTTAATTTCCTCCCATTGTGACAGCACCCCCTCTGATCCTTCCACGACCGAGTCGCCGAACACATGCGGATGCCGCCTGATCAGCTTCTCGCAAATAGCGGTAGCCACATCATCCAAATCAAAACCGCCGGACTCCGACGCAATCTCTGCATGAAAAACCGGCTGCAACAAGAGGTCGCCGAGTTCATCGACAATCGCATCCCGGTCACCTGACTCAATCGCTTCGACCACCTCGTAAGCCTCTTCAATGAGATGCTTCCTGAGGCTTTCATGCGACTGCTCCGCATCCCACGGACAACCGCCGGGAGCACGAAGGATGTGCATGATCTGCCGCAACCGATCGACAGGCGGAAGAGAGGAGGAAGGAACTGGATGCGCCATAGTAAAAATCAGATCAAAATCACCGCGGAGGAGACGGTTGATAAAATACACGACAAGCTGACACTGTTTTCAAAATGGCAAAGCATCGATTTTACATCCCCGCCAGCAGTTGGGACACGCAAAACCTCGTCCTCGCGGACGATGAGGCACATCACTGTATCGACGTGATGAGATGCAAAGCAGGCGATCGCATCATCGCCTTCAATGGAGAGGGCACTGAAGCCGAGGCCGAAATTATTTCCGTCAGCAAGCGAAACGCGACACTAAAGACGCTGCTCGTCAACGAAACGTCGAAGCCGCCCGCTTCAATCACACTGGGACAGGCAATTCCCAAAGGAAAGAACATGGATTTGATCATCCAGAAAGCCACTGAGCTCGGTGTCTCACGAATTGTGCCGCTGCTTTCCTCCCGCACCGTGGTTCAACTCGGTGGAGGCGATTTGGAAAAGAAGCGCCAGAAATGGCAACGCGTCGCCATCGAAGCCTGCAAGCAATGCGGCCAAAACTGGCTCCCCACCGTTGAAACGCCCGTCAGTGTTGAGACCTTCACCAAAGAGAGAAACGATTCCTTTCGACTCATCGCAGCGATCAGCCCGGAAGCGAGAAGCCTCAAAGAAATCACCGCCGAAACACGAAATGGCGACGAGCCACGCCCCGAAACCGCGACCTTATTGATCGGCCCGGAAGGAGATTTCACCCCAGCCGAGATGTCACAAGCGGCGACCGAAGGATTCGCCGCACTGTCACTGGGACCTATCATCCTCCGGAGCGAAACTGCAGCGATATACGCTCTAAGTATCGTCGGCTACGAATTGATGGGGTGACAGTGAAAGAAAAAACAGACTCGATCAGTATCGCCATCTATGTCTTTCAGGATCCCCTCCCCTTTTCTCAAATTGATGCTCACCGCTCTCATCATCGTGGTTGCGCTGGCAGCTCTCGCCGTCGTTGCGACGATCCACATCGGAGCCAAACGGCTCATCACGCCGAAACGACGCCCCCTCGAGCCCCGACACAATCAACTTCTTGAAACACCCGCCGAGCATGGGCTCGCCCTCGAGCCTCACGATGTAACCATGCCCGACGGGATTGTACTAAGATCAATTCTCGCAACCCGCTCGACTGCACCGGGCACCGCCAAGAAAACCGTCAGAATGGAAAAACGACTCGCGGATGCCGGCGTAAAACCACAGGAAGAATGCCGGGG
>JAOFXR010000144.1 GCA_028047635.1 Verrucomicrobiales bacterium | reverse complement strand
GGTCGGGATGGGTTTTCCGGAGCAGCTTCAGCAACCCTTCGAAATAGGAGAGGTGGTGTTTCATTTCGGCGTTCAGGGCAGTGTCAGTCATGGCCCATTCTGCTTTGCGTTCCGCCCACCGAGCCCATCCGGTGTGGACCACGATATCTGCAGCAGGCTGTTCTGCTATCAGTTCAGAAATTACGGCCGCATCTTGCCCGAGCGTTGAGCCATAGTGAACCTGTAGCGAGATGACATCGTACTGTTTATCCTTCAGCGCCGCAGGCCAGAGGGTGGAGGTCTTCACACACGGTTTCTCCGGATGTTCAAACACGTAAGGCAGCGGTTTTCCACAATCGACATGCCACTGAGTGTCGCCATCAAGGATCGAAGGCACGGTATCCCAAGTCAGTGAGTTCCCGATCAGGTAATACTTCTTTTGTTCGGCGGAAGCAGTGAAACAAACTACCGAGAGTAAAACAGAGACGAGAAATTTCATAGGTAAGTTAGTTTTGGTAACATGGGAGCGTTCAGGGTACACTCGCGGTGTCTGGTAAAGTATAAATTTAAAATCGGGGCAATCGATATTTTTAAGCAAACATTTCCACTCCCAAATCACCTCGGGCAAGGCGCTGTGACGGAGCGGCGGGGTTGAAAAAGAAATCTTCAGCAGTAATATTAAGGGCGTCCTGATTCGCAGGATGAGCCCGATAGACTCGAAGCGAGACTTCACAAATGGATCGCTGACTACGAGGTGCTGTGACCGATTCAACATGAAATCAAATGAAGCTTATGAAACGAATTTCTATTCTCCCTGCGATCAGCCTTTTCATCGCCGGACTGACCTCTCAATTGTCAGCACAGACGTCTCCCAAACCAATTAGCCCCACACCGACTGAACGTATTGCCCTTTGGCCCGGGAAAGCGCCCGTTGGCAACGGCAAGTTTGAGGATTCCGATTTGCATCTTGAGGTTTTCCTGCCGCCTGCCGACAAGGCCAACGGTGCCGCCATCGTGCTTTGTCCCGGCGGCGGTTACATTCGCCCGTCATCGATCTCGTCGAACTCTCTGATCATCGTTCTGTCAGGATATTGGAGGACAACAAGAAGCTGCGGGAAAAGATGGAGTCCCTGCCGCAGCAATCGAGTGAGTTCGTTCAACTCGATATTGGCGGAGGAGTCGAGATGGATGCGTGGATGATTAAGCCGTCTCATTTTGATCCGAAAAAGAAGTATCCTGTTTTGGTATACGTATACGGCGAGCCGCATGCTCAGACCGTGCTGGACCGCTGGAGTACCTCGAGTTCTGACTACCACCGGGCCGTCGCGGAGCTCGGTTACATCATCGTCTCGATCGATAACCGGGGAACTCCGGCGCCGAAGGGAGCTGAGTGGCGCAGGGCCGTTGCAGGGAGTCTCGGCCCGCTATCGACCGAGGAGCAGGCAGCTGGATTGAAAGAGATGGGCCGGACCCGTTCGTATCTCGATCTTTCCCGCGTCGGCGTCTGGGGATGGAGCGGTGGCGGATCGAACACGCTCAATGCGATGTTTCGCAAGCCAGGCACCTATCACGTCGGAATTGCCGTCGTGCCCAAGCCGCAGCCGCATCTATACAACGCCTGGTTTCAGGAGATCTACATGGAAACCCGCGAGACGAATCCCGAGGGCTACGAGAAGGCAGCCGCGATCAATTACGCAGAGGGGCTTGAGGGCGATCTCCTCATCATTCACGGTTCCGGAGAGACGAACACTCACCTTCAGATCGTCGAGGGTTTGGTCGATAAGTTGATCGAGATGGGTAAACCATTCGACTTCATGGCCTATCCGAATCGGAATCACGGCATCAGTGAAGGAAAGGGAACCTCACTCCACATGCGTCTCTATATGGTCCGGTATCTTTTGACCCATCTCCGTCCGGGTGGTGAGTGACAACAGGCTCTGATTCAAGCCGCGAAAGTTCCGGCAGTTGTTCTTTCATTTCTCTTCGCTTGAGTAGATGATTCCCACCCTTATTGCCATGATTAAAAGACTCCTCTATTTTCTCCTCCTTTTCGGATTCCTCAGCGTTCAAGCGGCTGAAAGACCGAATGTGATTTTTGTCCTCGCCGATGATCTTGGTATTGGGGATCTCTCGCCGACGAGTGCCGACTGTAAAATCAAGACGCCTCACCTCCAGAGGATGGCGGACGAGGGAATCACCTTTCTCGATGCGCATTCTTCCAGCTCCGTCTGCACTCCCACTCGATATGGTGTCCTAACCGGTCGCTATAACTGGCGTTCGAGGCTGGCGCGGGGAGTTCTCAGCGGCACTAGCAATCATCTTATTCCAGCCGAGCGGGCTACGGTCGCGCATCTGTTGCGCGATGCCGGGTATCACACTCAAATGATCGGGAAATGGCACCTCGGTTGGGACTGGGCCAAGGCTGACAAAAAAGAAGGGAAATGGCAGAATATCGACTTTTCGAAGCCGGTTAAAAATGGTCCCGACATCAATGGGTTCGATCGCTACTACGGTCATTGTGGTTCGCTTGATATGGCTCCCTACGTGTGGGTCGACACGGGCAAAGCGACCATGATTCCCACGATAGAGGATGGCGTGACAAAAAAAGAGTCTCCCTACGGGTGGTGGCGTAAAGGGCCTATCAGCGACGACTTTGCAATCGATGACGTTCTTCCTCATTTGTTTGAAAAGAGTATCGATCACATCAAGGCCCGCGCAGAAGAGGCGAAGGCGGGAAAGCCCTTCTTTCTCTACCTGCCGCTTCCTGCTCCGCACACGCCCATTGTTCCGGTTCCGCCTTTCAAAGATGCCAGCGGGATCAATCCCTATGCTGATTTCGTCATGCAGGTGGATCATCACATGGGGGAGCTTCTCGCGAGTTTGAAAAATGCAGGCCTCGATGACAACACGATCGTTATTTTCACGAGTGACAACGGCTGTTCTCCGGAGGGCAATTTTGAGGCACTTGCGGAACATGGTCATGACCCC
>JAOFXR010000143.1 GCA_028047635.1 Verrucomicrobiales bacterium | reverse complement strand
TCTTTACCTCCACGCCGACGGGCACAAATGGACCGTTGAACCCGAGAAATACGGTCATAGCATCATGCGTGTGATGCTCGACGTCGTAAACGGCCAATTCCCGCCCGTCCAAGTCACCGTGACCGGCGATCCTGTCACCCCGTTTCACTTCGACCGGCGGCTCCGGCTTTCAGAAGCAGAATAAGTCCTTTTTCTACTTTTCTGCCTAGTCGAAATGCAGAAGCTGACAACGCGCCTTGTGACGAGCTTGAAAAATCCATTCCCCCACCTCATTTTCCACTGTCTAAGATAAAGTTTCATGAGCAGAATCTATCCGTTAAACAGACTCATAAATATGAAAAGAGTTCGTTTCGCTAGCCTGCTGGCTATCTCATTTTTCATCATTCTAACCACGCAAGCACAGGAAGTTCGGATTTGGCAGACGCTCTTTGATGATGGTACTGCGCGAGAGAATAAACTGGGCATCAACGACTATCAGGCTAATCAGAATGAGGGATTCGTCTTGTTGAAGGAATTGCCGAGCCGGAAATTCGCGGCCTCAAGCGTTGCCAGCGAACGATCAATCTCAGTCGATCCGACGCGGACCTTTCATACGATTCAGGGAATTGGAGCGGCCATGACCGATTCTTCTGCCTGGGTGCTTTCGCAGCTGAAAGTGAAAAATCCAGACTTGTACACCCATGTGATGGTGCATGTCGGGCTTCAGGGAGCGTTCTTTTCAGTTTATCGGACGCGGGTGTTTTTAGACTGACTAATTTGTTTTCTTCGGTCAGGAGCTGAGCGCCTTACCTGTTTTAGAACCTCATTGACCTGGGCGTTGTGGAAAGAGACATCGATATCCCACCGATGGATAGCGAAGAACTTGAATTTAAAATCAGTCGCAAACTCAAGCCAATAGATCCGAAGGTTTTCTCAGGCGGATGAGCAGGAGAACCCGCCGAAAATAAGAAAATGGAAAAAATCAAGGAATGCTACTATTCGTGCCCGACCCAAAAACTCAAAACTAAATTTGTTGTCAATTGGATCGGAATTTCGACCTTACCGCTGACGAAGCTGAATCACTTCCAACTGCAAGTCTTGATACGTTTTTCTCGCCGCCTGAATCGATTTCGTGAGCTGTGCCACCATTTGCTCCTCTACCTTGATTTTTGCCTCCAGATCTCTCGCCTGCATTTTCCGGTCCACCACCGTCGTCTCACCTCCGATTCGCTCGACGCGTACTCCGCCGGATCGTTGGGCCGACTGCATTGCACGAACCGATCGCCACTCAGCGCGCAGCGTGTTCAATATGGTCGAATGCCTCGAAAAATCTGACTCGAGATTCCGTATCCCTGCGAGCTGCGCCTCGAGCATTTGCTCCTTTAGCGCGATTTGCCGAGTACGATCGGCGGCGCCTAGATTTGAAGCTTTGTCAGGAAAAGAATTCTCAATCTTCGCCGCTGGATCATCCTTTATTTTCGGAGTCTTGATCAGACCCGAGAGGGTGTCTGCCACCTTATTTTTCATCAACTTCGCTGCGGGATTGTATCCCCATTGCTCCCTGACTTCATCGGGAACATCGTCCCAGGAAGCCTCATCAACGCCGTCAGCATGAGCAACCACAATCCGTTCGTCATCGATGTCGCGTATCTCTGCAAAGACAAATCGTTTTGATCCGAGGGAGAGCGATTGATAGACCTGGCCGATGACACTTTTTCGCTTCTCGTCGATTAAACCGGGTTCCACGGACTCGATCACTTTCTTGTCGCCTGGCAACGGATCGTCTCGCTCCGATTGCAGCTGAGGCTTTTTGCAACCAATCAAACCAAACGCCAATGAGGCGGTGAAAATAGAAGTAATCCACTGAGTTCCGAGAGTCATCTAGCTTTCCACACGTTTCGAACACTGTATCAAGAATTACGCTTGCCAGGCAAGTGGAGAAACCGATTACAAATTCAGTTTTGATTTGCCGTTTAGTGACATTCGGGTCAGGCCGCATCCCTGACTTTTAGAGCAGGCGAGCTCGACACGCACCATGCCACGTGCTTCGCGAATCGAGTTTGAGAATGCCTGCTATCATTGGGAAATGGACCAAGCTGGGATTTCCGCAGTTCTGAGACATCCCAAAGTTGGGAGGAGAAGCGTGCGCAGAAGATTCTCGAAAAAGGGGGGAGCCACTACGGAGAATCGCGTGGCGAGTTGATTAAAAGGCATTACGGCGACTGGACGCGGACTTTACTCGCCTGGACGGTGTGGAAAGAGACATCGATGTCCCACCGATGGATCGCGGAGAATTTGAATTTGAAATCAGCCGCGAATTCAAGTCAACAGATCCGAAGGTTTTCTCAGGCGGATGAGCAGGAGCTCCCGCCGAAAATAAGAAAGTGGAAAAAGCCAAGAAATGCTGCCTGACTCCGAAGTGCGAAATAACCGAAATGCTCATGTGTATTAATCTTGAGGGATCTGGCAATCCCCTTGTCGAGGGGACGGATTCGGCGATACTTGGGCCATGAACCCCTATATTCTGCTGGACAAAGCCAGTATGCCCGATGGAAACTTGCTCGCCCTGTACAAGCAGGACGCGGAATTTGTCCTGGAATACAACGGGTTGGAGTTGATGAGCACGAACCTCACATGGTCCGAACGGATGCTTGCAGATTTGGGTTGTGTCGATCTGTTGGAAGGGGGGACGACTCGACCGGAGCACCCGCGGGTACTGATTGGCGGGTTGGGCATGGGATTTACCCTCAAACGGGTTCTCGAGTTGGTGGGCTCGCCGGCCACCGTCGATGTTGCGGAGTTGATGAATCAGGTCATTGAATGGAACCGCACCTATTTGGTTGATCACAATGGCCCCTTGCTCGAAGACCCGAGAACGAACGTGATTCTGTCCGATCTCTTCGACTGCCTGGGAGATGGTGACATGTATGATTCTATCCTGATCGATATCGACGATTCGCCCGAAGCGCTGATCACCGAGGACAATATAAAG
>JAOFXR010000142.1 GCA_028047635.1 Verrucomicrobiales bacterium | reverse complement strand
GATATGAAGAACCCTACGATCGACAACGTGCAGACCCTGCCTACCTCGCATGGCTATGAGCACGTTCTCACCGAGTTGCATCATGTCAGGGCGCACACCTTTTTTCAGCCGACCTTGTGGAGCGCTCCTGCAAAACCGGGTGCGATTGGCGGGCTGGAGCTGGTTCCGAACTCGATCGCAAAGTATGCAGGGAAATCTGAATTCCCGAAGGAACCTGCGCTTCAGGAACACTCTGACTATCCGGAGGTGGCCTACTGTGATGATGCTTATTGTTTTGCTGCACTCGAGTTTGTTCGTGCTCAAGCGAAGAAATATGGGAAGTCAGGGCGTCCTTTTTTCGGGCTCTTAGCCGTGCAGGTCCCTCATGCGCCTTTTGGAGAAATCGAGGAATTGCCCGAGTGGGATAAGGCTTACAAAGGGGTGGCCGATTTTGCTTCCTTGAAAGATCAAACGAAGCAATGGGCGGCGATGGTGACTCGCATTGACGGGCATTTCGGGAATATTTTGAAGGCGCTCAAAGATCCGAACGGGGATGGCGATTTTTCGGACTCGGTCGTGGACAATACGCTGGTCGTTTTTCAGTCGGATAATGGAGGGCCGGGTGGTCCTTGTAATATCGAACTGAATGCGAACGGAGGGCTCCGTGGTAACAAGGGAAGCATCTACGAAGGCGGGATTCGGGTTCCGACACTCATGAGTTGGCCGAAAAAAATGGTAGGGAACGCAGCACTCAAGCCCAGCACGAGCAGCGATAGAGTCATCGATGTTTCGGATCTTTTGCCCACGTTCTGCGAACTGGCCGGAGTTGCGGTTCCGGTGGGGCTTGATGGCGTTTCGCTGGCACCGGTTCTGACCGGCGAAGGCGAGCGACGCACTCGTGAATTTTTGATTCATGAAGCGGGAAACAGCGCTTCGATCATTCGGGGGAAAGATAAACTGATCCGTTCCGGTAAAAAGGGCGATCTGGTGTTGTACGATCTTGAGGCAGATCCAATTGAGAGTGATGACTTGGCAAAAGCGAATCCGAAACTCGTGGCCGAACTCAAAGGCCTCCTGCTCGGAGAGCGGGTCACTGAGCCTCGTGGATTTGCCAATACTTACCACCGCTGGACGGGAGGCAATGGTGCGATGACATCGGATCCAGATAATTGGTCGGACTATGTGTATTCGAATGCCGGAATCGAATATAAGAAAGACACGGGTGCGCCCCAGCTCTCATGGAGTGCCCTCATAGAAAATTCTGAAGAGTCGCCGAATTCAGCGAAAGCCGATCAGGACTTGGAATTCCTCGGGCTTGAAATTCGGGGCGGTAAGGGGACGCAGGAGCTGATTCTTGGCAAGGGCGTCGGCTTGACCGCGAGGAATGAACTCCGTCTTTCAGAGAATGCGGTTCTTACGATCAATGGCGGAACGGTGACATCGCTGCGCTGGGTTGATGTGAAACCTGGAGCCAGGGTTCGCGGTTTCGGGGAAATCGATGCCACGCTCTACAACGAAGGGAAAGTGGATTTGGCATCCTCGTTGGCCGCGGGGGGCGCTCAACTGCTGGTGATGAAGGACTACACGGAATCGGATAGTGCGGTTTTGGCAATGTCTGTCACTAAGTCAGAAACGACAAAAATGATGATCACCGGTAAGGCGACACTTTGTGGAACTTTGGAAATCGAATTGGCCGAGCAGGCGCGACTTGAGATCGGGGCGAGTTGGTCGATTTTGTCAGCGGGAGAAGTGCTCGGTCGCTTTGCCAATGATACAGTCAAAGGCAGCGACGGAACTCAAATCTCGATTCACTACTCCGAAACGGAAGTGATTTTGCGGGTCGAATCTTTGGGAGCGATGAATCGTTTCACGTCCGTAGGATCGAACTGAATTACATCACTTCCAAAACCATCAGCGACGGATCATCAAGAATGAACCCGGTCGTCTTTCCGATGAGTTGGTTGCGTAAGGGCGATGACGGACCGAGAACTGTTACGAGTTCGTCGTCTTCGCTCTTGAGCTGAAGTCCTCCGCCTGCAGGGGCGAGGAAGTAGTAGATCAGGTAGCCGTCTAAATCGCCTTCGACAATGGCTCCCTGTGCGATGGTATCATCGATGTCAAAATCTTCGAAGGTGAAGGCATCAATGGCGTCCACAGCGCGAGCGAGTTCGTCGGCTTGCTCGGCTTGTCCTGCGGCGAGATAAGACGCTTCGAGTCCGCGGGTGTCGTATTTTCCCTCAGCCTTGGTATCGTCACCGGTGGCTGCTTCTTCGGCTCCGGCAAGCGCCTTCAGAGACCGCTCGTATTGGGAGCGAATCTCTTTTTTGAGGGCCTCGACGAGTGTCTGCTTATCCATTTGTAAAACAAACTGCCGAACGCAATTTAATGCTTGGTCACGTAGGCATAGAACGCCCCGGTGATTGCGCCGTCGTCGCCTTTGAAGCGCGCGGTGAGTTTCGTAGGACCCGCATCGAGAGCGAGCTTGAAAGTCACGCTGCTGGCACCCTCAGGAATGGGCAGCTCCATCTGCTTGCCGCCGATGTCGATCGTCGCGACGGTTGCTGAGATGGCGCGTCCTGGAGTTTCGCGAAAAGCTTTCTGACCAGTAACCGGCTCGCCGGCAGGAATGGAATCGGTGATCGCTTTGTCTGCGACGGAGCCTTCATTGGGCCAGCGACGGAGCTCGATCGTGTAGTCTCCTCCGTTGACGATATCGAGATACCAGAACCCGGTGTGGCTGGGTGTGTCGACGCCTTTACGCTGATGTGACTGATTCCACGGAACCATGGTTTCAGCGATCCAGTCGTGGCTCGTGAGGCGGCTTGGGTTGTCCTGTGGATGACCAATTTTGATACGGGCAGGATCTCCAAAGGTGGGAGCAATTTCACTCCACCAGTCGTCGTAGAAACTCTTCATGCGACCGGCAACCTCGGGATAGTCTTTGATCACATTCGTCTTTTGTCCGGGATCGGTCTTGATCGAGTAAAGTTCGTGCTGAGGATTCC
>JAOFXR010000141.1 GCA_028047635.1 Verrucomicrobiales bacterium | reverse complement strand
TTTCATGCTGCCATTGCTTTCTTGATAGGCTTTGTGGGCAGCCTGGAGGACCGGTCTGTCATGAATGGTCTCGTTGCGTCCCATCCAAAAACGGAAGGCGTGACGGACAAATACTTGTTCAACGCGTTCGCTATTTGCGAGCTTGGTAATCATATCAAGAGCATCTGTGACGGGGCCGTCCAGATCCGGGTCTCCGGAGTCGATGATTTCCCCGGAGGTGTCTACCTTCTTGCCTAGTTCTTTAGTCCGGTAGAACCCTGCGTGATCATACATCTCAAAGGGGAGGCCGAGCGGATCCATTTTTTCATGACAGCTCCAGCAATACTTCGCACGAGTGACTCGCATACGGTCGCGCAGGGGGGTATCAGGCTCATCCGGAAGCTGGGCATCGACGGTAATAGGGACATCTGGTATCCCTCCACCAAGAAGGCGCTCCCGAATCCATATGCCACGATGAATCGCATGGTTATCCATCGCATCCGAATGGGAGACCAGCCAGGAAGGCTGGGTTAGGATTCCAAGACGTTGACCTTTAGGTGCAGCATGCAAAAATCTGTCAGGTTTAGATGAGCCTGTTCCGTATGATCGATGGCCCACTCTTGCATAGAGTGCATCTGCGTCTGACGGGATTTTAGATGCTTGATAGCCTTTTTCGTGCCCGTATTTCAGGATGTGATGTTCTCGCAGCAGTTCAATTCTCTCCTCCATGCTGAGAGTTTTATCTGACTCAAGTTGATTTCTTATAGTCTTCCAGGTTCTCTCTTCTGAAGTGGTCTTCCCGGCTTTTTTTACCTTTTCTTTCGCCACTGTCGTTCTTTGGGGGCGACTTATCTTGATACCGGGGTAATACGACTTATTGCTTCCGGTAAATATTACTTTTTGAGTCGTCAGGAGTTTCTTCAAGACTTGCTGATCTTCCTCGAGGATTAACTCAACCAGACGGTCTGTGCTGGCGAGATTAAAGAGCATGCTTCCTTGAAAACGATCAGGTCTTTGCTTGCCGTATCCTGTTTTCGCTAAGGCCTTATCATCTTTGCAAATGTATGCCGCCAGGTCGTAGTCGAAGTACTCTCTGAAGAATTGAAGGATGCGTGGTTTTCGAATGCTGTCATCTGCGAGCATACGGGAAAGCTCACGCTGCACATCTTCCCTGGTGCGCATGTTACCGGTTGCTATGGCTTCCCGGAGCTGCGCATCCGGCTTTATGTAACACAGAGCCCGGTTGAGTGCGTTGCCAAGTTCCCAGTCCTGTAACATCACACGCCCGAATTGATCTGGCTCTCCTGTTTCAGCCAGTTCAGAATAAAACAGAGCATCCCGATCCAGGAAGATCGCAGACAAACCCCTGAAGAGTCCTTCTTCTTGTCCAAGTTTTGGTATTAACTTCCTAATTAACTTCACATAGCTATTTGTTTCAGAAACCTCTGGCGGTCGGAATGTTACCATTTCGAATAAATGCTCGATAACTTTCTTCAAATTGGCATCTGAATACGCTTCTTTTTCTTGCTTCAGAAGATGATAAAGAGGTGTTAGAGGGCGAACGATATTTTCATTATAGGTCACCGACGCAGTGCTTCCCATGATGTTTTTCCCTTCGAGTTTTGCGGTATAGAGAACTGAATCATCGGTGATTTGATCTGGATCTACCACCAGGGTTTCGGCGCCATAGGCCATATACTTTAGGATATCTACCGCTTTACTTAGAACCTGGGTAGATTCCGCACTGTTTACGCTTGAAAAATGAGCGTAGTTTTCAAAGCCATGCTTGTGTGCGGCATTAAGAACCACAGGTGCGCTTTTGACGGCAGCTGCGTAGGAGACAGTCGCGCCTTGCCAACTATTGATTCGGTCGATACCGAAGTAGAGCTTGAGTTGACCGCCGTGATCTAATGCCACAGCATCACCATGGGTTCTTAAACCTGGGTTTTTGGGGTCATATTCAGGCTCAGTGTTGATGAGTTCATTGAGCCGAGTGATATGCTCTTGGGGTGTCACTCGCCAGATTCGTTTCGGTGAAGAGTTCGGGAGCAGTTTTATATCTTTCGGCAGTTCTCCGAAGAGTAGATCATGGCTGACAAAGTTTGCTTTATTTGGGGTTTTGTGGGCATGGAAACCACCCTTGTCTTTCATGGTTTTACCCAGTTCGGTAAGAATCCAATCGGTAAATTCCAGACGCTCAATTTTCTCCGGCTGCGCTTTCTTTTTTGGCGGCATCTCTTCGATTGCCACCTGTGCCCAGATGGATTTCCATAGAGCTGCGTTTGTCTCATTTACCGGGCCAAGGCCATCCAGACTTAACCCTCCCTTGTCCATACCATCACCGTGGCAGTCGAAACAATGACGCTCAATAAACTCGTAGGCGAACGAATCAAAGTCTGCCTCTGGTGGATGTCCGGGCGTGTAAGGTTCTTCCGCCTGTGAAATCATCACGCTTAGCAGTGATAAGGCGGTAGCTATGAGCGTGTAGTTGTGTGGTGCTTTCATAGACCTTTTTTAAGCGATGATTTCTTTGAGGGGTCCCGTTCCAGAGTCATAGTGAGCCGCCATTGCTTCTGACATGTTAAAACGCTCTTTATTGCCTCCCACCGTCTTCAAGATGGAGGTGTAAAGGGCATTAATCGGGCGGGTTCCGTCCAGCTGCGTAAAGCGACCCGTCTTGAACGCACCACCACAGTTTCCAAGTAACATCACCGGCCAGGTAGCTGCGTTGGTGTGTTGTTTGTCTGCATTGTTGCTCGTGTAAACGATGAGGGTGTTATCCATCATGGTTCCGCTCCCCTCCGGGACGCTTTCCAGCTCTTCCATGATTTTGATGAGCATACTCATATTGTATTGGCGAATACTGTCCCAGATGGGATTCTCGGCTTGTGGCATGTGTCCGAGTTTATGACCTTCCACTGCCACTCCCAGCCCCTTCCATGAGCCAAAGATATCTCCTCGCCCCGACCCCACGGTGAGGACGCTGGTTGTTCCTGACTTCAGGGC
>JAOFXR010000140.1 GCA_028047635.1 Verrucomicrobiales bacterium | reverse complement strand
ACACTGCTCAGGAAGTCGACGAGATGGTTGGCGTGATGAGAAAACTCATGCGAGTGCGCGATAGCGTTCTTCGGGTGAATCTCGAGTATATTCGGTCGGCGGCGATGGAGGATGCTTATCGCACCGAGCCTCCCTTCCGACTTCAGGGATCCTACCGGAACATGAACCGCATGACCGAAAAGGTGCTTCCAGTCATGACCGATGGAGAAGTGGAAGGTATCGTTGTTGATCATTACGAGAATGAGTCGCAAACACTCACGACCGGTGCTGAATCGAACTTGCTCAAGTTTCGGGAAATGGAAGGGACTCAGTCGGAGGAGGATGTGAGTCGCTGGGATGAGATCAAACGACGTTTCGGTCGGAACTTGCTTATGGGTGGGGCCGGTGAGAATGATCCGGTGAGTCGGGTCGTTGGAACCCTCGCTGGTTTCTCGGACGGGCTTCATCGCATTGAAACGGTGATCGAATCAGCGAGCGAGCGGAATGCTCAGCCTGCGACACTGGCTGATGATGCGATTGGAAAGCTCGAAAAAATCATCAACGAGCTTCGTGCTGTTCCCGTGAACGTGGAGATCAAAGTCGTCCCCGTTCAGGAGAATGGAGATCCTATCGATGTTCCGGCGGAGTCTCTGCCGGTAGCGGTGGAGAGCAAGGTCGAGCAGCCTGATCTCGATAAAGAGTAAGTTTCGATCAGCCTCCGGGAGGTCTCGAGAACGGAGCCGCAGCGTTGCGGGCTTCCTGCTCCATGGCACAGTCCCAGTAGCCGTCACTGGCACATTGGTAGATATACTCTTTGAGAAAAGCGCCTACCCCGCCCATCCGTTCGAATTGAGCGACGTGCGTCAGCTCGTGGACAAGAAGTGACGGGTTGGTCGCGTTCGATGCTTCGAGGTAAATACCGTAGTTCACGGCCATCCCCGTGGGGCCTTCGCCGAACATTCCGAAGATTCGTGTGATCCATGAACCGGGCGTTGGAATGCGCGGAACAGGAAGAATACGCACCTCTTCAGGTCTTCTGACGCCGACATCCTGTGCCCACATCGTTTCCCATTCACTGAGGGGGCGACCTTCGCGTATGATGAGCGACTCCTGCTTTTCTACCCAACGGGTGGCAAGCGGGAGGGACATTTTTACTATCATGTCTGCCCAGAAAGAGTTCATCTATAATATAGTGATAGAGCGATAGGAGGGGATTGGACGGTTTGCAAAGAGTTTAGGTTCCTGGGCGGCTCACTTCGGGGAGGTATTCACGAATTACGACTCGTTTCCACCAGTCGCCTGTACGCGCCTTTTCTTCGGGCGTGGTGAATTCGTATCGAAAGAGCCGTCCGCGAATGAAGTTGGGAGGTTCGCTCGGGAAAGGATTGTTTTTCAAAAGCTTCTCCGTGTCACGGTCTCCGATCAAGAGTTTGAGGACAAGTGACTCAAGCCATCTCGCGTTGGAGCTCCGATAGGAAAATTCCCCCTCGAGTGCGGCGAACCAAAATTGCCAGGCCACGCGCGGCTGGTGTGGGGCGACGAATTTCGGGCGATCTGAGAGGTCATCAACCTTCCACTGGAAATCATACTCAAACCAGCTGACTCCGTCGCGGCTTCCTTCGAGGATGATCTCGGGGCGCTCCGTCGTCATGGTTCGGAAAAGTCCATAGCCGGAGACGAGGTGGTAGGATCGAACGGATTTCGCCAGCGACGAGAGCCAGGCGGGAACTTTGTCCGTTTTGAAAAATGGTTTCGGTGCCGTATGAAGATCGCTCAGAACTGTCTGGAGATTCAAAAGCGCGAGGAGCAGAAAGACGGGGGTAATTAGTCCGAGGCGAATCAGGAGTGGTTTTCGTTCTTCGGGTTCGGTGAGTCCCAGTGGCTCAAATTTCAGCCAGTTCCGAAAGAAGAGAGGCCAGAGCCGATCGGTGATGAGGGGTAGGCAAAGGACAATGGTGAGCCAGTTGAAGTAGGTGAAGTTTCCCGTGAGCATGATCAGCACCATGAGCAGAATAAATCCGCAAGCTGCCACGAGCCTCCCGATGCGACCGAAGAGTATCGCGAAGGGAAGAAAGATCTCGATGCCATACATCGGAAACAGAGCAAGTTGAAGCATCCAAGTGGGCGTTTGATGCGCACACCAGGCAGTCCATGAAGGGATCGGCTGGGTCATGAAATGGTAAGCGAGTGCGGTTCCCTCCCCCCACCATTCGGGATTGTTTTCGGTGGCCCATGCCAGCTTTACCCAGCCGGAAAAGAACATCATCTTCGCGATGAGGAACCACACGAATAGCAGCGCGATACGATTAATGACGGTGAGGGGTGGCGGATCACTCCAGGCGGTTTTGCGTTTCCAGTCGCAAAGGAAAATGGCGATAAATCCCGCTTCGAGCAGGAGTATATCCCATTGGAAGCTCATGAAAACGCCTCCGATATTCACGAATGACAAATAGAGTGTCCAGAGTCCAACGAGCGCCTGGCCGGTGAACCTTCCCAGCATGACGAGGATTGCGAGGAAGCACCCGATCATGGAGAAGACGTGGAAGCTAAAGTCCGAGGCTCCAAAAAACCAGAAGAGAGAAGGGAGCGTTCCAAAGCGGGAAATTCCCGGTTCATCGAGTCTGCCCTCAATGAAAAGCAGTAAGTTGTTCGCGGGAATAAGGCCGTTTTGACCAATCAAAAGCGCGACTTGGGACCACCACGAGGCAAAGGCGATGAAATAAATCGCCCCTATTCCCCTTATCATGAGGGAGCGGCCGATTCGATGACGATCGAGATCGAGTCCAAAAAGGGAATGTGAATTCAGTTGATTCACGGTTTTCAGGAGTCTCTTTATAGTTAGGTTACGCCTTTGCTGAAACAGGAATTATGGATTATCATATTACCAAGCACTTCTAATGGCTACGGATTACAACTGGCACCCCGGCACAAACGAGAAATCGGTTTTCAAAGTCGAAACTCGAAATATGGGTTGGTGGGTTCTCCTCGCCATTTTCGTTTCCGTGTTGATTCATGTTGTTCTTTACGTTGCCCTCGGGACGATT
>JAOFXR010000014.1 GCA_028047635.1 Verrucomicrobiales bacterium | reverse complement strand
GGGACCAGCATGGGAATCTGTATCAGGGGCATACGAAAAATGCCGCTGAGGTCGATAAACCGATTGCCGGGTTGCTCAAGGACTTGAAGTCTCGCGGACTTCTCGAAGATACTCTGGTCGTTTGGGGCGGAGAGTTTGGTCGCACCCCGACGGCTCAAGGCACGAATGGTCGCGATCACAATCCTCACGGTTTTACGGTATGGATGGCCGGTGGTGGCGTCAAAGGCGGCATGGCCTACGGAGCGACTGACGATTACGGGTATTACGCGGAGCGGGACAAAATGCATGTTCATGATCTCCATGCGACAATTCTTCATATACTGGGGCTCGATCATGAGCGCCTCACCTTTCGTTACGCAGGGAGAGATTTCCGACTCACGGACGTCGACGGGCACGTTGCCAAGGCAATTTTAGCCTGAATATTGGGGCTTTGGCTCGAACCCTGCTTCCTTTCTCCGCGCGCAGTCGTAATCGGATGTTAAGGCGTAATTCACGCTCCATTTGCACAATTGAGATCGTGCGCTATATCTCACTCAACCTATGGCTATCACTATTCCCGAAATTCCAGAGGACGCTCCTTTTTCAGCAGAACAACGTCAGTGGCTTAAGACCTATCTGAAGGAACTGGCGAAGTCCATTTCCTCAGGCGCACAGGCGATCCCGGCCGGAGCGGCAGGGAAACCACGTGCCCTTTTTCTATACGGAAGTCAGAGCGGCAACGCACAGGCGCTTTCTGAGGGGTTTGCGGAACGGTTTGCGGAGAATGGCTGGTCGGCAGACGCGGTGGATATGGAGGATCATGCTACTGTGAATCTCGGGATGGAGCCCCTCGTATTGACAATTACAAGCACCTGGGGTGAGGGCGATCCACCGGACAACGCCATCGAATTCTGGGAGAAGTTTTCGGCAGAGGGTCAGGGACGTCTCGAGAACACTCGTTTCTCCGTATTGTCCCTTGGCGATACCAACTACGCAGACTTCTGTGAGATGGGTAAGCGATTCGATACCCGCTTTGAAGCGCTCGGCGCAAAACGTATTGCGACGAGGGTGGATTGTGATGTGGACTATGAGGACCTTGCTGAAGAGTGGTTTAGCGCGGTGAGTAAGAAGCTTGAGGAGATCGGAAAAGAAGTCTTCACGACCACCGTTACTACCAGTGGTGGGGGGACGGTCGAGTCTCTTGAGAACATTCCCTTCGGTAAAAAGCGTCCCTTCCCCGCTCCGATGACGGCACGGAAGAAGCTTAACCTCTCTCCTTCTGACCGCGATACTAGGCACGTAGAGCTCAAGCTCGATGGTTCTGACCTTGAGTATGAAGTCGGTGATGCGATTGCGACTTTTCCGAAAAATGATGCGGCGCTCGTCGATGAGATTCTTTCGATACTCCCGTTTAACACTTCAGTTTCAGTAACGGTTCCTGACGGATCGAAAAAACCACTGCGCGATGCGCTGCGTGAAGATTACTCGATTCGCTCCATTCCCAAGTCATTACTCAAGAAGTGGAAGGCACTCACCTCTCATCCCTATCTCAATGCGGTAATTGAAGATGATAAATCAGTGACTGAATTGCTTGAAGGAAAAGAAGTCGTCGATTTGCTCTATGAATTCCCTGCTGACTTCAAAAGCGGGCAGGACTTTGTGAATCTCCTCCGCAGGCTTCAGCCACGGCTCTACTCGATTGCTTCGAGTCCGAAAAAGCACCCAGGCGAGGTTCACCTTACGGTCGCTAAGGTGACCTACGAGTCACACGGCCGTGTCCGCAAAGGCGTCTGCTCGACCTTTCTCTGCGAAGGGCTCGAAGAAGATGAGGAGATTCGCGTTTTCATGCAGCCAACGAAACACTTCAGGCTTCCTGAAGATCCCTCGAAGGATGTCATCATGGTTGGACCCGGCACCGGAATTGCCCCTTTTCGGGCTTTCCTCGAAGAGCGTGAAGTGACCGAGGCACCTGGCCGCAACTGGCTCTTCTTCGGCAATCCGCATGAGGAAACGGATTACTTCTACAAAGACGAGTTCGATGAGATGCAGAAAAACGGTGTCCTTTCCCGGATCGACGTCGCCTGGTCTCGTGATCAGGGGTATAAAATTTACGTTCAGGACAAGATCCGTGAATTCTCGGAAGAAGTCTGGAATTGGATCGACGGAGGCGCTCACTTCTATGTCTGTGGAGATGCCAACTATATGGCACCCGACGTCGAGAAGGCTCTCTTTGAGTTGATTCGTAAATACGGCAATCTCAATGATGAAGGAGCCGCTGATTACATCAAGCGTCTCAAGGACGAGCACCGTTACCAGCGCGACGTTTATTGATTGGGGGGGGCGGATGGGTGGCCCTTCGGTTAAAGGTTTTCGCCACGCTTTCCTTAGTGTGTCGAGAGCTTAATCCTGTCGTATTGACCTCTCTGCCTATCTCGCTAGTGTTGAGAGATGGGCAGTGTGCGGATACAGAGAGTGTCTTATGAGCAGTCGATTTACGACTGCATAAAGATCCTTCTCCCTCAGGGTGAGAACGTCGTGAAGCTTACCGAGGACGAACACCTTTCCCGGTTGTTGAAGCGGGAAGAATTCCCATTGCCTTTTGATAACAAGCCTCTCATTGCTGAGCTTGAGCTTCTCAGCCGCTCAGGAGACAGGCAGCTATTTTCTGTTGCGGCACCGAAATTTGATACCAACCGAATCACCGTTGTTTTCTGCGAGGTTGAAGATATCAAAGCTCCGGCTATCAGAGCCCTGAAATCTCGGGTTTCTCCCGATGTCGAGATTTACATTGGATCCAAGTCTTTCGACTATGGGATATTTATTACGACCGATGAGATCGCGGTGTGGGTTAGTCCAGCGGTTTAGGTGCTGGTCCAGCCCTGGTTCGCGGTGCTAGTCCTTCGTTGTGTATAGCAAACAGGGTTAGGCCATAGACCTAACCCTGTTGAATGATTGCCTTAACCCTGTTACGTCAATGACCTAACAGGAGTGAATAGGAAGGCGTTCGCCTGCTATTTCTTAAACATCTCGTTGGTGTCGTCTCCTCCACTGAGGACGTATGCGACGAGATCGAGGACTTCCTCTTTCGTGAGCATGCTCAGAAGCATCGGGGGCATCGGTGAGACTTTAGAAACCTCGATGCTTTCCACTTCCTTGCGGTCGACGTTGACTCTCTGGTTCGGGTCGGAGACATCGGTGTTCAAAGTCACGTTATCACCACTGAGGTTAACCACCACTCCGCTGACAATATCACCGTTGTTCTTTGTGACAACGATAGGAGCGAACTGCTCGTTAATCTCTTTGCTTGGATTGATGATTTGATCAAGGAAGTCATGAGGTGAGTAGCGGCCACTGGCTCCGGTGAGATCGGGCCCCGTCATGCCACCGCCATCACCGAATCGATGGCAGGCGTAGCAGGCCGCTGCAGCGAACATTTTGCGACCGTTGGCATGGTCACGCTTTGTCATTCCGGTTTCAGTCGCTTCGCTAAGTTCGTCGAGCGTCCACATCGTCGGGGTTCTTCCGACAAAGATCGCGCCAACGTTTTCAATCGCTGATTTAACCTCGGCTTTCTTCGCAATGAGCTCGGCATGCTCTTTCTTCTCTGCTTCCGTGAAGGTTGCGAGCGCGTCGTTGCGAATGAATTCGATGAACTTGGTAAAACTCGCGCCACCTTTGTAGTTCGCCGCCGTGAGAAACCAGTTGAGAAAGGAAACACGTGTCTCGCTTGTCCAGCCCCTCTTTACCAGACGAATGCTTCGTGCGTATTCCATCTGCTCTTCCTGTGAAACAGCAGACTCAAGGAGCCCGATTCCCTTTTCAGCCACCGTGGGAGACTGAAGATAGGCAAGTGTCTCAAGAAGGAGCCAGTTCAGGTTGAACTCCTTGGCAGGAAGCGATGGATCGAGTGCGGCGATGAGTTTCTTCTGTGTCACCTCGTCGGTGTCTCCGAAACGATGAATCGCAACTTGAATGGTGCGAACCACAGTCAGCTTCGTGCGGTGCTTCAGCGAGGCAAAATCGTATGCCGTAAGTGCATTCAGGATGGCATCACGAACCGCAGGATCGGCAGCTTCTTCCCCTTCAGCACGCTGCTGAGGATCGGTTCCGACAAGGCGGGCCAGAGCAAGGAGTGCCACGGCTTGTTTGTCAGGATTGCTCTCGCTGAGGGCTTTCTCCTGCCAGGTCGCTGCGGGCTGGTGCTCAAGGATAACACGTGCCGCGGAACTTACCCAACGGTCGGCGTGGTCAAGAGTAGGCCACGCAGCAGCGACTGCCTCAGGGCTCTGGACGCCGTGGAAAGCTTCGAGCTCGTGTCGCAATTTGGCAGCCGAAGTGACTTCTTTTACTTCTGTCACAGGCTCGGTAGATTCGTCGCCTGTGTAGGTGACGCGATAGAGGCCGGATTGAACGCGACGTCCTCCGATGGCAAAATACATCGCTCCGTCTTTCGGGTGAATGATCGCGTCGGTCACGGGGAGGGGTGCCCCGGTGATGAATTCTTCTTTGGTGCCGGTGTAGGTAGCGCCGCGCTGCTCGAGAGAGACGGCGTAGACCTTACCCCAACTCCAGTCCATGACGTAGTAGGCTTCCTGATATTTCTTTGGAAACTTTGCTCCGTAACCGAAAAGTGTTCCCGTGGGTGAACCCGGTCCAATATTGAGAGTCGAAGGAACCGTGTCAGGATAGAACTCAGGGTATTTGCCTGCGCCATTGCGCCAGCCGTATTCCCCACCACTGACGACGTGATTCACTCGTGTCGGGCGATACCAGGGGGTATTGAAGTCATACTCCATATCGGCATCGTAGGTGAAGAGCTCACCCTGTTTGTTGAGCGATCCGCCGTAGATGTTTCGGAAGCCCGAGGCAAAGATTTCAAACTTTTTTCCATCACGGGAAATGCGGTAAACAATTCCTCCAGGTGAAAGCACGTGGCGATTGTGACCGCGACCATCAGGCATGCGGGGAAGAAGATGGTCATCACCCCAGATCTTGGCGACAGGCGATGTCGCTGCGGTGCCTTCTTTTGCCCCTCCGTTGATCACCGCATTGTTGCCAGTGATGAGATAGAAATGCTTTCCATCGGGTGTTGGAACCACGGCGTGGACGCCGTGGTCGCTTTTTGACTCAAAGGCCCGAAGTAATTCGACCTTGTCGAGCTCGCCATTGTTGTCCGAATCAGAAATGCGGTAAAAGCCGGATTTGGCTTTTTGCTCGTAGTCATTGACTCCGGCGTAGAGATGGCCGTCGGCGAAAACCATGCCGTTGATGGCGCGGATATTAACCGGCACTTTCTTGACGTCCTTCTGCTGCAGCGTCTCGCCCGGCGCTGGTGCGGGGAAGTGGTAGAGATCTCCATACTGGTCGCTCGCGTAGATTTCGCCTTTGTCATTAACTGCGAGAGCTACCCATGACCCTTGATCGCCACCGGGAACGGAGTAAAGGAGCTCTGTTTCGAAGCCTGCCGGAACTTTCACCCGATCCACAGGAGTGGCGGTGTTCTCGCCGATCGCCGGTCCGACTTCGACTTGACGCTTCGCTTTTGGTTTCGCGGGTCCTTTTGCTTTTGCCGCTGCCGCTTTGCCTTTGGGCATTGCCTTGCCTTTTCCTTTGCCCTTCGCTTTTGGTCGGGGTTTCATGATCTCCTGCGCGTCGGAGGGAATGTCTGCTTTTGCCCATGGCGTAACGCCTCCTTCAGGAAGCTCCTTCAGTCGGATATCCTTGATCTGAACCTTCATGGCAGGTCCCTGATGGATTTGAAGTGCGAGAAGCCCTTCGAGTGAACGATTTTTCTCGTCAAAATCATCGATGTGGGTGGTGAGTTTGCCGTTGACCATGTGAGTGAGGTGATTTCCTTTCGCAATGATCGTGTAGTCGTTCCACTCGGCGGTGTCGACGGCGACCGCATCGCGATCAGCCGTTTGCCATTTACGGCCTTCTTTATCTACCGCAACGGATTGTCCATTCTTGGCAATGATTCCGCGACCACGCTCATGATAGAGCATCGCGTTGTTCTCCGCGGTGGGGTGAACGTCGCACTGGTAGCCGCTGATCGACCATTTCCCGATCTCGGGCATAGCCTTACTGCGGTATTGGATCCCGCTGTTGTTTCCTTCTACCTTAATCTTGGCATGAAGCTCAAAGTTCTTAACCACTCCACCCTTCCAGATCAGAAACTGATTATAAGTGAGTGTCTCCGGACCGCCTGTTTTGCCGGTAATTGCACCATCTTCGACCGACCAGAGCTTAGGATTGCCGTCCCAACCTTCCAATGTTTTACCGTCGAAGAGGGAGACAAAGGTGTCTCCGGATTTTTTGTCATCGGCCTGCGTTGGCAGAAGAAGCGCGGCTGATACGCCACAGCTGAGCGCTAGAATTAAGAGGAGTTTTAATCGCATGCTCAAAGTGTCCCTTATAAGGAAGGAAAAATCACGAACTTAACTGCGTGACTCGCGGCAAGTTTTGTACCGGATTGAAACAGGTGCTCACTCCAGTTCCGGAGGATTGCTTCCGTAGGTCCAACCCGCTGAAAAAGGGGGAGAAGGCAGTCCTCTTGCGACTTCGTCGGGCTCCAATTCGTTCGCGAGCTCTATCCCTTTATCGCGAATCTGATCACCTGCTTCGGGGATCAAGTTGCTGTAGGCGGTGAGTCGGGTTTCATATCCCCCGCCTTCGGAGCCCATTGCCTCCGTAGTGGGAACGTAGCCGATGCATCCGTTAGCGAGGCTGACCGGCCAGGTGAAATGAAAATGGGAACCGGCCTTCTGCTGCAAGCCAAACTCGCAAAAATATTCCGCCGGATTGCTGATAAAAACGGCTGGTCCGATCTGGATCGTTTGTACTTCAACGCTGCGAACGGGCTCCTTCTCAGTGAGTGCGTCGAGAATCACAATTTCCTTGGCCCAGACCCACTCCTGAATCGCAGTGGATTCTGTCGGTTTCTTTTTCACCATTTCCTGACATTGCGCCAACCGATCCGGCGAAGCTTTTCGGCGTGGAATCTTGAGCACCGTTTGTTTCGAGTCCACCGTCGCATCATTGGTTCGGGCCTCAGCCGCAATTTTATAGAGCACCTTTACGACTTCTGCACCGACGCTTCCGCCGACACGGAGCGCTTCGGAGTCACCACTGATTCGTTTGATTGAGGATGCGTTGTCAACCTGAGTGACGTCTCCTGAATTACCGTTTAGAAAAACAACGACCACTTCATCTCCAAAAGTGCCTCGAATCACTTTTTCCATCGCCCAGGGCCAGTTGGCTGAGATCCCGCGCGGACTGGTTGTGGCGTGGCAGGCAAAGTTGACGACACATCCTTTTAGTTCGCCTGATTCATCATAGGCGCCGATGACTCCGACCTCGGGATCAATCGGCCCTGCTGTTTCGATCATGTCTGGATTTCCGGGGCGAGGATGAGTGTTAGTCAGTCCACTCTTCATTTTCCACCGACGATTGAAAGTCACGCTCTCTTCGCTCCCGCTCCCGAAGACGAGGCCTAGCTCGCTTCTCGTTTCCCAGGCGCGTGAAACGGCGGCGACAATCCCGTCAATCATGCGGGCGATATAGATCGGATCAGCGGATGAAGACTGCTCGTAGGCGAGATCCTGCACCAATTTACTGGCGTGATCGACGTCGCCGGGGATGATCATCCCTGTTGGGCCTGAGGAATGGGAGTGGGAGGCACCGATGAGAATAGAGTCGCGAGGGATTTCGGTTAGCTCGTTGATGCGTTTGCGTGCTTCTGCTACGTGTCGTTCATCAATGAAAAGTGCATCCAGACCAACCAGTGCGGTGCTCTTCTCGCCACTTTCAAAAACAGCCGCGCGTGCTTTGCAGGCGTCGTGAAATTGCGTGTGATAGCCTTTTGAATAGCCTCCGGGTCGTTCCATCCCGATATCCGGGGAGATATCCCAATCGGCGAAACCAGTCTTCACAGGCTCAGCCATTGTCAGTGAAAAACTACCCAGAACTAAAAATGCCAGTGACCACTTCATGGCCATAAAGCTAGGAAAGGAGATCGGAAGGAGAAACGAAAATCAGAACCGTAATCAAGGCGGTAATGCGGATCCGCTGCGACTGTCCGGCAGTCTATTCCTCATTCGGCATCCATCCAATCCCTCAAGACTGCATGAACGATCGCGGTCTTCCCCATGTAATGATCCATCGAATAATCAATCGCTGCGAGGCGGATATGCTTCTTTGATTCTGCCGTGTTCCCCATCGCCTCGTGGTAGAGCCCGAGGTAGAGATGGGCGTAGCAAAGGTGATTGCGCTCCCGTTGAGTGAGCACTCCATCATCGTCCGGTGCGGCTGCATTGAGGACATCCTCTTCGGTTGCCCGGCCAGCAAAGAGATCATGAACTTCCTTCATGGGGACTCGGGAGTCCCTCTCGATCGGGATCAGTTCTTTCTGCGCTACTTTGATATCTCCTCGCGGCGCACGAACCGCACAAAGGAAGTGCCAGACCGCATTTTCGACGTCCTGAGTGTTGACGGTCTGATGACGTTCAAATTGCGCTTTTCCTTTTTGATATTCCTCAGCGTAATAATAGGAAAGCCCACGTTGCCAGTGATGGGGATCCTGTGAGGGTTCCAGTTTGATCACCTCATCAAAGTCAGCGATCGATCCTTCGATATCTGCATCGAAAAATCGAGACTCCCCTCTCCTTTGCAAGGCACTGCTTCTGATTTGCCCCGCTTCGCTCTTTGCGACACTCCCTTCGGTGAGGCGTATCGCTTCGTCAAAATCGCCTGAACGGTAGGCTGAGGCGGCTGCCGCGATATCACCCACCTTGGCGGACTGTGCCATCGCGAGACTGGCGGTCGAAAGCGTGAATAGTAGGACGCTAAGTGGGACGTGCTTAATCATAAGTTACGCTACCACGAAAAACGGGAGCCCGTAAAGAACTCCCGTTTCCGAATTCATGTGAGTTGAAGTCGCTAGAGACTTACAGCTTCAGGTCCCAACCTTCGCGATACTCGCGCTTGATGAGCGCTGCCGCTTCAGGAGTGTTGGGAGAGCTGAGTGATGCGGAGTCCCACTCCACTTTCTTATTGAGGCGAACCGCGAGGTTTCCGAGGAGAACCATTTCTGTGAATGGCCCACTGTGAGAGAACTTCGACTGCGGAAGTGATGGGTCACCTGCCTTAATCGCATCGTAGAACTCTTTGTGGGGATCTTCGTCGCGTGAGCGCGGAATCGATGGATCCGGGAAATCAAATCCATCAACGAGGTTGCCGGGCTTAACGACCCAGTTGTCTTTGCTTCGATTGAACCAGACTTTTCCTCGTGATCCGACAATCACACAGCCATAACCACCTTTTTCATCACTTCCGAATCCTTCGGTGATGTCTTCAGGGGGAAGGTTGCGTTCGCGAATTTTACCACCGTCGATGGAACTTTCGAGAGACCATTTCTCAGGATTGAAAACGGCGTCCTTGTATCCGTCATACCAGACATACTTCACCGGCGGCTTCTCGCCACGCTTGGGAAACTGGTATTCGATGGTTGCCCAGGTAGGAGGAGACAAATCACTCTGCGCGCCGCGTCCGTCAGCACTGACCGCGCTCACACTCGTTGGTGCGCCGAGATCGGCTGCCCAAAAGCTCATGTCCATGATGTGACACGCCATGTCGCCAAGAGCACCGGTTCCGAAGTCCCAGTATCCACGCCATTTGAAAGGAGCAATCTTCGAGCTGTACTCACGGAAAGGTGCAGGTCCAAGCCAGAGGTCCCAGTTTACGTGCTTAGGAGCTTCTTCCGCTTCAGGCCACTCAGGGATTCCCTGCGGCCAGATCGGGCGGTTTGTCCAGGCGTGCACTTCCTGCACGTCACCAATCAAGCCGGCACGAATCAATTCCACCATGCGGCGCATGTGGTTCTCAGAGTGAGCCTGGTTTCCCATCTGGGTAACGACACCGGTCTTCTCGGCAAGTTCAGTGAGCATGCGAGCTTCCCAGATACCATGTGTGAGTGGCTTCTGGCAATAAACCGCACAATCCTTTTTCATCGCCGCTACCGAAGCATGTGCGTGAACGTGGTCAGGAGTCGAAACGGTTACCGCGTCGATTTTATCACCTTCTGTCTCGAGCATTTCGCGCCAGTCTTCGAAGAATTTGGCATCAGGATGATCACCGCGCGTTTTGGTCCATCCTCCGCCCATGTTGGGATACTTATCTGTATTAACAATATCGCAAAGGTGGGTCACCTGAAATCCCGCACCAGCCGAATTGGCGATATCACTCGCTCCTTTTCCGGAGGTTCCGATCCCGGCGAGGGTAATTTTATCATTCGCACCGAAGACTCGGCTGGGAACGACCTGAAAATTGAAAGCAGCCGCTGCGGCAGCGGCTCCTTTGACGAATGTTCTACGATTGGGTAATTTTTTCATGGAAACTAATATTCCGGAACTCTCCGGAAAGCGAATCATACGACACTTCCCCTTCAGTCATCAATGCCGGATTCCCGTGAAATTTGAGCGGCAAATGCACCTCATTTTGATAGGATGGTGAAACGCTACCGCTATGAAATATTTACCTCGAAAATCCCACCTTCTGTTGTGGTCAGTCTTTCACGCGCTGCTTTTTGTTACTGGAATCTCACAAGCCGCGCCATCAAGACCCAATATCATATTTTTCTACGCTGATGACATGGGGTACGGTGACCTCGCCTGCTATGGCAGTGAGGTGGCACAAACTCCGAGGATAGATCAATTAGCCGCCGAGGGCACTCGTTTTACGCAGTTTTATGTTTCGAATTGTGTTTGTTCACCCACAAGGGCATCGGCGATCACCGGACAGTTTCCCAGCCGACATCAGATTTGTGGATACGTTTCATTTTTCGAGCAGAACGAAAAACGGCACATGCCGAACTGGCTTGATGTAGAGGCGGCATCCTTTCCGCGTGTCCTACAGCAAGCGGGCTATCGAACCGGGTTGATCGGCAAATGGCACCTCGGAGGTGGCAGTGGCAGCACCTTTAGAATTACCGATCTGAAAAAACCTGACGTAGATACCTCAGGTCGGACTGAAATCGTGGTGAATCATCCTGATGCTCCTCCAGTGGTTGACTATGGTTTCCACCACGCTCGAATATCAGCCGGTAACGGGCTTACCTGGAAAAAGGCCAAGCCCTGGCCTGAGCCGCACGACAAATACCCGTATGTCGAAACCGAGTGGCTGACCTGGTCAAGCCGTGCCATTGCAGATGACTCCATTCAGTTTTTGGATGATCATGTGGCGAGTCATAAAGAGGACCCATTTTACCTCAATGTCTGGTTCAAGGACGTGCATACACCGTTCAAGCCAACGGATGAGATGCTGGCACCCTTTACCGAGCTTGATGAAAAAGCCCGGGATCACTATGCGATGCTCAAGTATATGGACGGGCAGATTGGACGGGTTCTCGACAGGCTGGACGACCTCGGGATGAGTAAGAATACGCTGGTGATATTTTCGAGTGACAATGGAGCCGGGAGAAGACGCGGCGGATCCAACGGCCATTTCAGAGGCTGGAAGCACATGCTCTACGAGGGTGGCATTCGAGTTCCGCTCATTATGCGTTGGCCCGCGGGTGCGGTGCAGGCCGGCCGGGTGGATGAAACATCGGTCGTGAACATTTGCGATTTCGTTCCAACTTTTTCCGAACTGACCGGAGTGAAGATGCCAGAGGGATATGAATCCGACGGGGAGAGTTTCTCAACGGCGATGAAAGGCAAAACCTTTGAGCGCACCAAAGCGCAGTATTGGTATTATCCCTCGGCAAAAGTGAAGCTAGCGATGCGGAGCGGCGACTGGAAACTCCTCGCCAATCCGAACGGAGATAGCGTCGAACTGTATGATCTCGCGAGTGATCCGGAGGAGTCGTCAAATCTAACGGGAGAAAACCCCGAAGTGACCGCACGATTGAAACACTCACTCCTGGACTGGTATGCGCAAACCCCGGTTGGCCGCAAAGCGGTGATGAACTAGGAGACCAAGTGACTAGGCACCGGTCTTTTCCACGAAGAGAGTCTCCCCTTCCGAATTCGCCACGACGATGGCACCGCAAGAATCACTGAAGACATTCACAGCAGTTCGAACCATGTCGATTGGCCGATCAACGGCGAGGAGCAAACCAATCACCACTTCAGCGTTCGGGATTCCCACGTTGTAAACAATGATCGTGATGGCAACGAGGCTCGCAGAAGGAACTCCCGCCACTCCAATGCTGGTAAGGAGGGCCAGCATCACGACCGTGAACTGAGTCGTTAGCGCCATTTCAAATCCCAACACTTGAGCGGCGAATATCACGGCAACACACTCATACAGCGCCGTCCCGTCCATGTTGACGGTCGCTCCCAGCGGAAGAATAAAACTAGTCACCCGGTTCGAAACCCCTGCCCCTTCCCGAAGCCCTCGCATCGTTACCGGCAGACTGGCTGAACTCGATGCGGTTGAAAATGCCGTCAGCAGCGCATTTCGCATCGCAAAGAAATGCTTCAAGGGGCTGACGCCTCCCAGTGTTTTGAGAAGGATTGGCATCACGACAAGCAGATGAATCAAAAGCGCTGCGATAACAACGAGAAAATACTTCCCTAGCAAGAGGACAATTGGCAGTCCTGTTTGAGCGGTGGTCTCTGCGACAAGTCCGAAAACCCCGATGGGAGCGAGGCACATGACCCAGTTGGTAATCAGTAAGGACAGCTCGTTGAGCCCTTGAAAAAAGCCAACTACGGCGGACCGGCCTTCTTCACTGATAAAGATAAGCCCAACCCCCGTGAGGAGGCTGATGAAAATAAGAGCGAGCATTTTATTATTCGCTCCAAACGCTTCGAAAACATTTTGAGGAACCATGCGAAGGAAGAGGTCCCGCACTGCGCTGAGCCCGCCTTCCTGCCCTTGCAGTTTTCCGGAGACACTGCCCCTGTACTCTTCGGCGTTTGCTTCCATCTGCTGCTGAATGGCCTCATTAGGTCTCCCGTTGACGAGCCCCGGCTTGAAAATATTGACGACGGTGAGACCAATCAAAATTGCAATGAGACTCGTGAGCGCATAGTAGCCGACTGTTTTCAGACCGAGCCTCGCAAACCCGTCTGTTTTGCTGAGACCGGCAATGCCTACCACGATTGAGGTGAAGACAAGCGGGACGATCACCATCTTTAGCAGATTCATGAAGAGTGTGCCGATGTAATCAAAAATAAAGATCAGGGAATTCCCTGCCTCATTGAACTCCATCGGGTCTGTGGACACCACGCAGGTAGAGTTGATCGCCGCTCCCGCAATGAGAGCGAGAATCATTGCTAGGAGAACCCATTGCCACTGTTTCATGATAATGTGTCTACCTACCTCGGAACTCCCTGTCGAGCCAAGAGAGCGTTCTTTCTATTTACCATTCCTATCGTCTGGTAACCAGAACCCACACTGGTTCGGTGTTGATATCGACGGTTTTCGAACGCAAGAACGAGGTCAAGGCCCTCATCCACAGCAAGGCACAGAGTCTTCCGACGCTCTCACTGAATCGCTCTACTCTTCCATCTTCGCACGGTTTTCGAACCGCATGAATTCCTTGTGGAAGGTCAGAGGGACCTCTCCGGTGGGCCCGTTACGCTGTTTAGCGATTATAAACTCGGCCTCGCCCCATTTGCTCTCTCTATCGTCTTCATCATCCGCGTAAACCTCGGCACGCATGAGAAGGCCAATGAGGTCGGCATCCTGCTCGATCGATCCTGATTCCCGAAGGTCACTCATGCGCGGCTTACCGCCACGGGAATCAGGGTTCCGGTTCAACTGAGCCAAAACGATGACGGGAATGTGAAGCTCTTTCGCAATCCCTTTTAGGCCACCGGAAATCTCGGCGACTTCCTTCTCCCGGCCATCTCTGCGTGCTGTGTCAGGCGCTTTGAGAAGCTGTAGGTAATCCACTGCAATCAATCCGATGTCATGCTGTTGCTTGAGTCGGCGGGCTTTCGCCTGGAGTTCGTTAATCGTCAGGCCGGGGGTATCATCGATCCAGATCGGGGCCTCGGCGAGCTGGCCGGCGACCGTCATCAGTTTGGGAAAGTCGGTCTTGGAAAGAAATCCCCCCCGCAACTTCTGCATCTGAACTTTTGCACGAGAACACAATACTCGTTGAACCAGTGATTCGCAGCTCATCTCCAAACTGAAAACAGCGCTGGGAACCGGGTTGTCCTTCCGAATCGAAATGTTCTCGATCATGTTCATCGCGAATGACGTTTTCCCCATCGAAGGCCGGGCCGCGATGACGATCATCTCACCACCGTGAAATCCATTCGTCATCTCGTCGAGATCGTCGAATCCACTCATGACTCCGGCAGAGGAAGTGCCTTCGCCGTTGTACATATCATCAATCGATTGAATGACACTGAGGACGTGGACTTTCATATCCTCAATCCCCTTTTCCTGCTGTGTCTCGTCTCGAATCTTAAGAACGCTTTTCTCAACTGAATCAAGGAATTCAGCGGCACTCTCGGGGCCCTCATACGCTTCGGTAACGCAATCGGTGCAATCTTGAATAACGCGACGAAGAATGAATTTCTCTTTCAAAAACTCAGAGTAGTCGTCAAAAAGCGCAGTCGTCGGAACATCGTCGAGGAGGTCGGCGAGAGTCTTCGGTCCACCGACGGCATCCAGCTGCTCTTTCGAATCGAGCTCTGTTGTGAGAATAATAAGGTCGAGTTTGCCCTCGGGGCGCGTCTTGTAAAGATGAAGCAGTGCTTCGTAGATGATACGGTGAGCCGGGATATAAAAGTAACCTGGGCTCATTTTCTCGATCGCCTTGGGAATGATTAGACTTGGATCCAACAGCATACAGGAAAGTGCAGCTCTCTCGGCGTCAACATTGACCGGCATCGACCTAAGCGTGCTGTCAGCCTTCGAAGAATATTTGTCGTCGCCGCCCTTGTTGTATTTCTTATTCTTTCCAGGGCCTCTACGGAGAGAATCGTCGTCCCCTCCGTAGAATGGTTTGGAGTCCTTTTTTTGAAAATCAGCCATGAAGCGGGAGTGGGTATTTGTGTTGGAGACGTGAGGAAGGCAATTCAACGTCCGCCGTTTTACGAGCGAACCAAAAAAAGGCGAGTGTGCTATCTAAGCAACCCGCCTCCGTTTCGCAAAGTGAATCGATCAGTAACTGACCGATATCACCATTTTCGATGTGAGATTAGTCTTCCGACTCTTCTTTCGATGCTCCAACTGTATCGGCAGCAAGAACACGCAAAGTAATCTCGGCTTCAACATCCGCATGGAGTTTGATAGGAATGTCGTAGCTTCCGAGAGTCTTGATTGGCTTGTCAAGAAGGATCTGGTGACGATCGATCTCGAGCTTGCTTTTATCAGCGATGAGAGCAGCGATATCAGCCGTAGTGACAGAACCAAATGCCTTTCCACCCTGTCCCACCGAAAGCTCGAGGGAGAGACGGAGCTTTTTGAGCTTGCCTGCTGTGTTCTCTGCTTCAACACGCTCCTCAGCTTCGCGCTTGGCACGAACCTCTTGGAGTTGCTGGAGATGACGGAGGTTTGCACGAGTTGCCTCGTAGGCTCGTCCCTGCGGAAGCAGGAAGTTGCGCGCAAACCCACGCTTTACCTTGACCACGTCAGCCTCGGAGCCGAGACCTTCGATCTTTTGTTTTAAAATTACTTCTACAGTTGCCATTGTAAGCGTGAGTTTTTCGATACAGAAAAAGAGCGGGACATTTAGGCGCTATCAGATAGATTGTCAAGGCAGTCTCGACAAGATTTAGACTTGTTAAGTAAATTATTCACTTTTCCTGAGAAAATATGGCCGAAGTCCCCTCCACTTTCCAACTGAAACCTGGCGATTCAGCCCCTGATTTCGAGCTTCCTGACGGAAACGGTGAAATTCACCAACTCGCCAACCTGCTTGCAGGGAAAAAGGGGCTCATGATCGCCTTCGCTTGCAACCACTGCCCGTTCGTGGTTCATCTCGCCGAGGCGCTGGGGAGTTTTGGGGATGAGGTTGCTTCGAAAGGAATTCAGACGGTGGTAATCAATTCCAATGATGTTGCCAACTATCCGGCTGACTCGCCGGAGCGGATGCTTGAGTTCGCCGACTCAAGCGGATGGCACTTCCCTTATCTATATGATGAGTCGCAGAACGTCGCTAAATCTTATGCCGCAGCCTGCACTCCTGATTTCTATCTTTTTGATTCCTGCCTTAAACTCGTGTACGCCGGTCAATTTGATGACAGCCGCCCCGGTCGCGGAACGGCTGACGGAGCAAGTCTTCGCGCCGCGGTTGATCAACTCCTTGCAGAACGCTCGGTTCCGGAGCCTTGGTATCCCAGTAGCGGATGCAGTATCAAATGGAAGCCGGGCGAAGCGCCTGACTACTTTGGCTAGTCCCTAATACAAATGACTCGTTCGTTTCTCTTTCTGATTCCTTTCCTGTTTCTGATCACTCACTGCAGTACTGCACCGGTCACAAAGAGCGCACTGGGTTTGCGACCGGTAGGGTCGGCTCAGTTGGTTATTAGCCGCGCTGAGGTTCAGGGTGGGAAGCTCTATGTGTCGGGACGCCTTTTCAGCCCGATGAATACCTTAAACCGGGCAAAGGTGAAGCGCTCTCGTGGAACAGCTCGAATCACCCTGACTCAGGCGATGCTGAGACTGGATGACAGCCCGGATTTCTCAGCTGTGGTCGTTCTTGATTCAAAAACCAGTTCGGTCGTCATCGGAAACGACAGGCGTGAGATCTGGAATCGCACTGAAGGTGTCAAAGTCGCTACGACCGATACCGCCGGGCAAACTCAACGGGCGATGCAAGACCTCGATTCGAGAGTTCAGGGAGTCATCCGTGCCTTTGATTGAGGCTGGCTTTATTCTCAATAGTTCGTAAAAACATTTCCTAACCCTTTGATGAAGAGACTATCTATTTTCCTGCTGGCCTTATTAACTCTTTCGCCTTTAGCACTTCGCGCGGATTCTCCCAATATTGTCTTCATCGTCGCTGATGACATGGGCTACGCCGATATTTCCTCGTTTGGATCCCCGGATGTTAAGACACCGAATATCGATCAGCTTGCAGCTGATGGGGTTCGATTCACGAACATCTACGCGATGGGGCCTGAGTGCACGCCTTCCCGCACATCGTTTCTGACAGGGCGATACCCTCAGCGGGTTGGAGGAATGGAATGTGCCATTGGAACCGGAAACGTGGGGCGTTATGATGATGCGATTCGTCTCGCTGAAAAGAGCGACCTAGGGCTGCCTGCTGATTATGCGGTGCTTGCGCCGACACTGAAAAAAGCGGGTTACCACAACGGTGTCTTTGGAAAATGGCACCTCGGTTACGAGGTCAAATTCTCACCACTCGAACAGGGCTTCGACGAATTCACCGGCTTCCTCGGGGGCAATGTTGAGTATTTTCGGCACACTGAATTATCGGAGCTTGAAGTCTACCTGGAAGGGCGCAAGCCGATCAATCGAGAAGGTTATCTTACTGACCTAATCACCGAAGACGCCCTCACCTTTCTCGATCAGCGGGCTAAGGCGTCTGATAAACCTTTTTTCCTCTATCTCCCCCACGCGGCTCCGCATTTTCCTTTTCAGGGGCCGGAAGATGATCTCGGTCGACTTCCTACCGAGGAGGAATGGACCGTGGGAACGCGTGAAAGCTACATTGAAATGATGAAACGGCTCGATTGGTCTGTGGGCGAGATAGTGAAGGCGCTTGATACGCACGGGATGACCGAAAACACTATCGTCGTCTTTACCAGTGATCACGGAGCGATGAAACCCGGTCTTAATGATCCGTGGCGGGATTTTAAAGGCACTTTGTTCGACGGCGGGATTCGAGTGCCGCTTATCGCGAGTTGGCCCGGCCAATTACCTGATGGGAAAACGAGTGAGCAAATGGGCAGCCTCATGGATGTGACTTCCAGTTTTCTCCATGCTGCGTCACCTGAGAAAGCCGCGAATCTCGAACTGGATGGGATCGATCTTTTCGGTCATGTCATCGCCGGAAAGCCCGATGAAGCGCGGTCTTTGCACTGGCGCGCCAAACGAGGTGACCGCACGTGGTGGGCGATTCGCGATGGTAATATGAAATACCTCCGTAAAAAGGAAGCGGGTCAATCGGAGGAATGGCTTTTCAATCTTTCAGACGATCCTCGCGAGCAGGAGAATCTCTTCGGACCTTCCTACACCTCCGAATTGAATCGGCTCCGAAAGCAGCTTCAGCAATGGGAACTAAACGTAGCTCCGACAAGAGGCCAGCCCTGAGCCGGGCGTTTCGTGACCTTCCGGTTTGTGGAAGGATTAGGTATTTCATTTTTGACTTTATGTTTTACAATGTAAATACAAGTGGTTATTTTGCTTAAGTGTTCAATTACCTGTCGCGAAGGATTTTCATTTGCACCCTCGTTGTCAGCGATGACGCGGTCCTCGGGGAAGTCAGGAAGCTTTTCGTATTGGACGCCATTCTTAATCGTAACCGCATCCGGAATGGATCCTCCGATCGCTTCCTCTGCCGCTTTGATTTCCGCCGGATGAAACGACACCTGCGATTCGCCACGCACCTCCGTACTCAGCAGCGCGGAGTCGAACGCAGGATGATCTCCGTAGACCCGGCTCATTGCGGCTCCCG
Source organism: Verrucomicrobiales bacterium (assembly GCA_028047635.1). GTDB lineage: Bacteria > Verrucomicrobiota > Verrucomicrobiia > Verrucomicrobiales > DEV007 > Arctic95D-9. Next base: position 40,074 of record JAOFXR010000014.1, on the reverse strand, counting down.
TATCGTAAGCGAATTGCTGAAACTCTGGAAAAGAAACACTGACATCCTCGCGTTGGTAGTGCCCGCCTTCTCGATTGATCCGATGAAACGCCTCACCCACTTTGGCAGAGCGAAGCCAACGCCCCGGGGAGAGCAAGCTCACGATCTGAAGCTCGTTTTCGAACACACGGTCGAGCATTTCACGCCCTTCGCGTATCACTTCTTTGGTTCCCGGTTGAGCCGATTCTCCCTGATCCCATATCATCTGATAGTTTGGTCTCAATCCAAGTGAATGGGTAAATCCCAGATCCTTCAACCGAGGAATTTCCTCGACGACACCGCTCGTTCCCCCCCCCCAGTCCCCACATCACCACCGGCATACGGTGAGGAAGTGGTCTCGGAACGATCACAAAAGGAATTCGAGTCGTGGTCGTATTGTGCGTCCCCTCACCGCCCCAACCGGGAACGGTGATGGCAACTTCCGCCTCGTAGCTTCCGGGCCTGAGACTCGAATCGACCGGAATGCGCATTTCATGGACTGCTTCTAAGCCTAGCTCACTAAATGATTCGGTCTCATAGGACGGACTGCCCGGGACAGTTACTTTTGCGGATAATCCTTCCAGAGCCGCGGCAGTCAGGTTCGAGAATTCCAAGAGGTTTTCGGAGCGCTTTGAAAACCGACGAAAGACGGGGCGAGAAGAACTTGAAACGGCTTTCAAGGGGCGATACTCGCGTAAACCGTTGCTCAGCAGAACCTCGTCAATACTGCCGGGGAATCCCCGATGAGTTGATCCAATTCGATCACCGAGAGCGAGTTCACGGATTGCCGGTGCCATCGTTCCGGCTCCCTCCTTCCTGGAAATTCCTACCGAGTTTCCATTGAGAAAGAAGGAAACCGTGCCCCGCGCATCATAGCTAAATCCTACATGTTGCCAGTCATCAGCTATCAATTGAACTGGTTCGGGATACCAGTCTTCGCTGCGTTTCCCCAATTCCATACTGAGTTGGAAAACGCGTTTCCCGCTGCTGCTTTCTCTTCCTAACGACCACATCAAGCCGGTGTGGTTATCGGGCGTATACTTGGAGCCGACGAGAACAGGCCTCATCTCTGGGGGAAACGATTCTGCGGGCTTGGGCCGAATCCACATTTCAAGAGTGAACGGCCCTGAAGGTGAGAGCAGTGGAGAGCGTTTTACCCAAAAGCCATGAGGTTTGTCTTCAGGTGGGTGGCTCGCATCACTCACGAGGCAACCTCCAAATTTTCCATCCCCTTTCCACGTCGCTCCTTTGATCGTGCCCTCGTGCTTGTGAGAAGACTGACCGCTTGAGCTAGCCACCTCCGTTGTGAATTTCCACAACCCTAGAGTGGTGGGATCATTTACCACCGATTCAGGAATCTCCTCCCACCAGCGCGATGCCTTGTCCTCAGCTGTCGCCGACATTATGAAAATGAGAGCAAAAAGAGGAGCAGAGACTCGCGGTCGGAGTGGCATTAGCATAGGGGCGAGTATGAGGATGGTTGGAGAATCAAAAAGATACACGGTTACTTCATCATCTTGAGCGTCGCGCCTCTTCCCCGGCAAACGGTAGTCTCCGCTGCATCTCTCGGAGATAGACGCCTACGTGCCCATCACTCTCCGAGTGATGATTCAGAAGCCCGACGAGCGCAGAATAGAGAATCGAAATCACTCGAGCGAATTTACGGGATAGACAAGATCGTCTCTTTCCTGTTTTCTCATACTGATCCGATTCTTACTGCTCGTTTCTGATGTTCAATCTCCATCCCGCTGACATTGCCACCTTGTCGCTCTACCTGATCGGAGTCACCGTTTTGGGAGTGCTGGCGGCGAGGAAGGTGAAAAGCCTTTCGGATTTTGTGATGCCCCGGAAATTCGGTAAGGCGTTTATGTTGATGCATGGCTTTGGAACCTCGACCCATTCAGACCAGGCGGTCTCGGTGGTTTCAAAAACCTTCACCAACGGGCTTTCGGGAATCTGGTATCAGTGGATGTGGCTCTTTGCGACCCCGTTTTTCTGGCTCATTGGCCCGATGATGCGACGCTTCCGTGCGCTGACGACCGCCGATGTATTTGAGGCCCGCTACGACCGCTCGGTTTCCGTTCTCTACTCCATTCTCGGGCTTGGGAAATTCATGGTGAATATTGGGCTGATGCTCAAGGGAAGCTCGGTCATTATCGGAGCCGCAACGGACGGGGCACTCTCACCCAATCTGATGATTCCCATCATGACGATTCTGTTTGTCGTTTATGGAATGGCCGGAGGTTTGAGCGCGGCCATCGTTACTGATTTTGTTCAGGGGATTCTCACGCTGCTATTCTCCTTCATGCTGGTGCCGGTGGTAATGAAAGCTGTCGGCGGAATGGAGGGAATGAAAACCACAGTCGCCGGACTCTTTCCCGGAGAAGACATGTTTTCCCTCGTCGCCCCCGGTGAGATCGGAGTTTTCTTTCTTATCATGATCTCAATCAACAGCCTCCTCGGTGTCGTCGTGCAGCCTCATAATATGGGCACCTGCGCGGCGGGAAAAACGGAGATCGAAGGCGCGGTTGGCTTCATGGGAGGCACCCTTCTAAAACGAGTTTGCACAGTGGCCTGGTGTCTCACGGGACTGGCCGCATTGGCCTACTATAGCGGCCATGCGGAAGATCCTGATCTGGTATATGGAACGATGGCACGCGAGTTCCTTCCTCAGATCATGCCCGGTCTGCTGGGTTTATTTCTGGCGGCATTGCTCGCTACAGTGATGGGATCCTGTGACTCTTTCATGATCGCCTCCTCCGGCCTCATCGCCGAGAATCTCTACAAGCCGCTCTTCCCCGGGAGAAATGACGCCCATTATTTGAAGGTGGCACGCATCTCGTCGCTTGTCGTTGTCATCGGTGGAGTTCTCCTCGCCTACCTCGCAGAAGGCGTTGTGCCTTTGTTAGAAAATCTCTGGAAAATCAATACGATGATGGCGATGGCCTTCTGGCTCGGCATATTCTGGAGGAGGACGTCGGTCGCAGGAGCCTGGGCCGCTACATTTTCAGCATTGTTGAGCTGGTGGCTAACGACACAGGCGTGGTTCGCTGGCTGTTTTTCGGACAACGCGGTGGTCGAAAAGCTCATGATGCTGAAAATAGTCGATGGTGAAGTCGTTTCATTCAGCCTGCCCTGGCAAATGCTGCTCTATATCTCGATCGGCTTTCTTGCGGGTATTGTCGTGAGTCTCTTTACCCGAAAAGTGAGCACAGAGAAGCTCGATAACTTTTATGCCCTGCTGAGAACCCCCGTCCAACCTGGTGAGGAGACTACCGCACCGTGCACTCTCCCCGCAGGAACGACACCGGGCCCCCGCCACGTCTACTTCCCGAATACGGATCTGGAGATTCCAAAACCCGGGAAACGTGCTGTGCTCGGTTTCCTCGCGGGTTGGGTTGTCATAGGAGTGCTCATTGCTTCGGTAGCGACTTGGATCGCGAGTTAAACCCATTGTTGATTAGAAAAAAGTATGAGCCGGCGACCCAATGTTTTACTCTTTGTAATGGATGCCTGTCAGGCCTCGGCGCTTGAAAAAGATAGCGGATGTCTGACCCCTAATTTTGATAGGCTTGCGGAAAAAGGACTGCGGTTTCAGCGGGCCTATTGTCCGAGTCCCACTTGTTCACCCTCGCGTGCATCACTCATGACCGGGCTTCTTCCGCACAATCATGGCGTTCTTGAAGTCGAGCATGGTCGGGATAATGATCAATGCGTTCTGAGGACCGACAAGCCGCATTGGGCGCAACGTTTGCGAGAGGCTGACTATGCAACTGGCTATTTCGGTAAGTGGCACATTGAGCGAAGCCACCACCTCGCTCAATTCGGCTGGGAAACTTTTCATGCCAAAGGAGCGAGACACCACGCCGGTCTCGGAAAAGGCATTGAACCGGGTGCTCAAACCGTTGACCTCCTCCCGGAATTTTCGCGCTACCACTCCGGCCCCGAAGGCTATAGCGATATTCTTCACTATGGCGTTTCGCGAGATCCGGTTTCAGAGCGCTATCCTTATTTCACGACCACCCAGACGATTGACTATATCGCTGACGTTTCAAAAGCGGGGAATCCGTGGTGTGCCTGTGCCAGTTTTTCAGAACCAAACGAAGCGCTCATCGCGAGTGAAGAGGTCTTCACTCGCTACGAGGTGGAACAAATAGAACTGCCAGACAATCGGTGTGATACGTTTGAGAACAGTCCAGGGCTCTACCGCAGGCAGAAATTGATCGGGGAATCGCTCACAGACGATGAATGGCGAATGGCCCGTGCCTGCTATTACTCACGCATTACCGAGTTGGATATTCAATTTGGACGACTGCTCGATGCGTTGGAGGAGTCGGAACAAATTGAGAACACGATCATCGTCGTAACAGCGGATCACGGGAGATATGTCGGCGCCCACGGGTTTGATGCACATAACTTCGGGCCATTCGAAGAAATTTATCGGATTCCGATGCTGATCGCAGGGCCCGGAATTGTCGCCAAACGCGAAACCCAGGCGCTGATCGGGCTCCATGATCTTTGTCCCACATTGTTGGCGATGACAGGCGCTGAACCGATCACCCTCTCAGATTCCACGAGTTTTGTGGCAGTGCTTCAGGGGAAAGCTAAGAGCGCACGACGCGGTGCCTATTCCGAATATCACGGGACACGATTTCCGCTCGCCCAACGGATCTGGTGGGAAGAAGACTACAAGTTTGTCTTCAACGGGTTTGATTTCGATGAACTCTATCACTTACCCAGCGACCCCGGTGAATTAAAGAATCTGGCAGGCGATCCAGCGCAAGAGCCACGGCTTAAACGAATGATGAAAGAGGTCTGGAGGGAAATCAAAGAATCAGGCGACCGGACGGTCGAAGAGACGCACTATTTCTCGATGAGAATGGGACTTGTCGGGCCGGACGCGACTTAGCCCGTTTCAGGGCCGGTGATCGCCCACTGCCTGGAAAGGTCACCTTCGAATCCTTTTGCACCGAGGCGCATTCGGATCAGTTCGCGTTGTCTCTCGAATCCCCGTTTTTCCGCTAATTTCATCGCAGGCAGGTTTTCATCAAGAATGTCCCAGTAGACCGCTGCGTCATTGGCCTGAGATAACAGGGCCTCAACAATTTCGCGACCGACTTTGGGAACCCGGGCGACGACAGATCCAAGGTAGGAAGCATTGATACCCTTACGAATCATACCGTATCCATCTCTATCGGAGCGGGTATGAACTTCGCTCGATTGGGCGAGTCTCATCAGGAATTCTGAGCGATCGGCTCCAAAAGCGAGTTTATCCAATTCCAGCGGCAGCTCGCTCCCCCCGCCCTCAGGACGGGCACTCGCGGTCCCCTTCCCCTCCCAGCGATGGAGACGGGTTTCCTCTGCGAATCCCAGTTTCTCGTAGACTAACATTCCCGCCGGAGTCGCATCGAGTTTGATCGACTTGGTTCGCGGCTTGAGATAGTTGATGCATTCGTTCAACAAGTTCGTGGCGAGCCCCCTGCGACGAAAATCGGGATGAACCAAAACCATCCCGATCCAACCGACCTCATCATGATGGACGGTAGTCGTTGCCGTGCCGGCGGGAGTTCCCTCACACTCGATGAGAAAGCAGCCTTCCGGTTCGAACCGAATAAGCCGATCCCAATCGGCGTCGGTTTGGTTCCATCCCGCAATCTTACGAACCCGCTGGGCAAAGGGAATGTCACTGAGTTGAAGAAGGCGAATATGCTCGGTGGCCATGGGAAAGGTTCTCAACGGATGTCCGCAGAAATCAGTGTTGCTACGCTTTAGGAAACATCGAAGTATGTTCGCGAAGCTATGGCCTATCAACTGCAATCCATCGATGTCTTCGTTCGCGAAACTCCGCCGAACCGAATGAATTTCTCCATCGGTAAATCTGAGCCCACCGGTGAAAAGGCAGCGACGGCGAAACGACGTCCTCGTGCGATCCTTTTAGTCAGAGTCTCAATTCGGTCTCATGATGGGAAAACCGCAACGGGGCTATCCGGGGATCGCCCCTCCTTCGGGTGGCTCGACAAGCGTCAGGACATCGATCCCGGCGAAAAGCTGACCATGCTTCTCGACCTCGTAGAAGAAGCCCGGACGATCTATCTCGAAAATGGTAAGTCGTTTGAGAGTGCTTTCTCACTCTGGAGTGTGGCGAGTGAGATCGTCGCGCAGTTCGGCAGGGATAATAATTACGAGGATCTGATGGCCAGCTATGGTTCGGCGATTTTTGAACGAGCGGTCATTGACGCCTGCTGTCGAATCGAAGGGCGATCATTCTTTGAGATGGTTCACGAAAACCGACTCGGGATTACGCCTGAAACGGTCCACCCGGAATTGGAGGGATTCAACCTCCCGCTCATCCTTCCTCAGAAACCGAACACAAAGTTCTACATTCGCCATACGGTTGGTCTGTCTGATCCAATTGATGCGTCAGAATGGCCTGAGGAGAGTCGCGTTAATGACGGCGAGCCGGAGACACTGAAGGAATACGCGGATCGAGACGGACTTCGCTATTTTAAGATTAAAATCTCCGGTGAGCCCGATCATGATCTACAGCGACTCGAAAAAATATGGCATGAGGTGCTCGTCCATATCAACAGCCCGGTCGTGACGCTGGATGGAAATGAGGCCTACACCGATATCGCAAAATTCGCAGCCTTTGTGAAACGTTTCGAGCAGGAAGTGACCGGTCTTTTTCAGCACACGCGTTTCATCGAGCAGCCATTTACCCGGGCGCTTACTCACGATCCTGAAACCGCGGCAACCGTCGCCGAAATCTCACAGCGAAAACCGCTCGAAATCGATGAAGCGGATGGAGCGACGATGGCGTTTAAAGACGCCTTCGCGATTGGGTATTCGGGAACTTCTCACAAAAACTGTAAGGGCGTTTTTAAGTCCCTTCTCAACTTCGGATTGTGCGTTCACTTTGCCACGGTCTCAAATCGGGATGCCTTTCTCTCCGGCGAGGATCTATCCAATATGTCCATCATTCCGCTGCATCAGGATTTCGTCACCCTCAGCGTTCTCGGAATCGATCATTGTGAACGAAACGGCCATCACTACGCGTATGGGATGTCTCACCTCTTTGAAGTGGAAAAGCAGGCCTTGTTGAAACAGAATCCGGACCTCTATGAGGAAAGAGATGGCGACGTTTTTCTGCGAATAAAAAACGGAAAAGTCGAAACCGCCTCACTTCAAACGATAGGCTTCGGATCAGGCACTGAGCCAGATTGGTCGACGATGCCGACACTCGCGATCTGGCGAGAGGACAACAAGGTTTAGAAACGGTTGGCCCTTAGTCCTCCAGCCAGCGCTCCAGATTCTGCTCGATAAAGGGCCTGTCCAATAAGTCGCGGTAGGCGTGGCTAACACGATCAAGCTCGGCCTCCTGCCCCGACGAAAGCACTTCTTTCGGATTCAGGCAGCGATTTGATGGTAAAAGCCCGTCACGACGAAGCATCTCATTGATTCCGGGGATACATCCTGCAAAATCATTGGCCGCATCGAAAATGGCGCTGTTTAAATCAGTGAGACCGGCGTTCTGCCTTGCCCATTCTCCTGTGGCACCGCCGCCGTTTCTGATCTTTCGCATGGTTTCCTGAGCGCTCTTCGTTCCGATTGCCCATTGGCCCAGCAACCCACCCATAATGCGCAGAGTGGTCTCACCAAACTGAAACGGAGTCAGAAGGTCGTGGATAATATTATCGTCGTTCCCTGTGTAGAGAATGATGTCCTCCCGACCGCTTTCAGCAACGGCTCGAATCACGTCGAGCGTTCCGTAACGGTTGAACGGAGCAATCTTAATCGCGACGACGTTCTCGATTTTAACGAATTCCTTCCAAAACGCGTAAGAATATTTACGCCCACCCACCGCGGGCTGGAGGTAGAAACCAATCAGAGGAATGACCTCGGCCACTTTCTGACAATGAGTGATCATGACTTTGTCACTGGCCGACTCAAACGCCGAGAGGCTCAGCAAGCCGGCATTGTAGCCGTGCTTCATTGCAAAGTTGGCCTCCTTCTTAGCATCACGGGTCTTCCCACAGATACCGGCGATCTTGGCAAAGGTGTTGCGACTGTTGCGATGTCGATCGATCTCAGCGGAGCAAAACTCGAGGACGGGTTCGAAGAGTTTGTGCTTTGGATCACGAATTTCGAATTGAGTGGTGTGCACACCGATCGCAAGTCCCCCTGCCCCTGACTCCAAATAATATCGCAACAAGGCTCGCTGATATTTTTGACTCCAGGTTCCGTCTTTCTCCAAAGCCAGCGGAACCGCGGGAATGACCTGGCCCTTTACGAGGTGCTTTCGCAGGTTAATTGCTTCAATATTTTCCATCTCGAACTTCAAAGTGTGTTGGTTTGCCCAAAAGCGGCCTGTCGTTTTCGATCCATTGAGCCACCCATTCCATCAATGCGTCTTCCGCAATGCCTGGTGCACCGAAGAGACGATGTGATTTCTCGGCATTATTCAACCATGCCGTTTCTGCTTCCAATCCAGTCAGCGTAACGCGTCTGTCAAATCGCCTCGAAAACCAAAGGGCAAGCTCTCTAATTTTGAGGAGGCGGGAACCGGTGACATTTAGAATAAACGGAGTCGGGGCCGGCCGTGTCTCTGCCAGCGCCTGAATGATATGTTCGGTCGCATCGCCCTGCCAGATGCAGTTCAAATAACCCATCGTGACATCGACTTCTTCACCGGCAAAAACCTTCGAGGCGAGATCTACGAGAACCCCGTAGCGAAGATCGACTGAGTAATTTAGGCGAATCAGAGAGAGGGCCGTTCCGTGCTTCTCGCTGGCATGAATGAAGGCGCGCTCCCTTCCAAGACAGGATTGAGCATAGTCACCGACGGGATCGGTGGGGTCGGTCTCAACAGAGCCACCAGATTCCGGCGTGACAAATGAGTAAACACATCCGGTTGAGAGCGCCACAATGTCGGAATCGGCGTAGCGCTCAGCCACCATCGATGGCATTTCCTCATTAAAAAGTCGAAGCGTTTCAGGAGAGTCGCTTGTTCCAAATTTTCGTCCGGCTAGAAAAAAGACGGCTGACGCCTCCGGTAGGTCGTTATAACTGACCGGGTTCGTTAAATCCGCCGAAAGGGTCGTTATTCCCTGTTTATCAAAAAGCGAACGAGTCGCAGCATCGCCAAATCGGGAGATACCCACGATTTCATTGCTCATATTGAGATGATCGAAGCCTCTTCGGAGCATTCGGCAGAGATGAAATCCCATTTTCCCTCCAGCACCCGCGACGACGATGGGGCCTTCAATTCCCGACAACGCTTCGATGACTGCCTCGCTCGGTTTACTGGCTATTTCATCAAGTTCCTCTATGGATTGGGGGGCGCGGACCATTTGAAAATATCGTTATTCTACACTGCTTCACCGAAATGTATCCGAAATGCTGAAAGGATAAAAGACAAAGGTTCGGAGGCGAATCGTATGCTCAAAGCGCTCGTGATCGGCGAGTTCATTCAATCCTCTCCCCGGCTTGAATGCTTGATCCCCGTTTCTCAAACCGTTATAGAAAGAGAGACCTGAATCCCATGCTCTCCAACGTTCGATCCCTATTCCTTATCGCTTTGGGGCATTCTTTCTGACACCTTCTCAGCTGATCTTCCTTCGCGTTACGAAATCCTCGTAAAAAAATACGAGGAAGATCTGGCTGAAGGGATCAAGCGGCTCAACGAGAAGTATATTGCTGAGCTGAAGGCAGCACTCGATTCGGCGATCAAGGCGAGAGATTTGGACGAGGCGAACGCAATCAACGAGAGGATCAAGGTCCTTGAGAACGAGATTTCAACTCTAAATCAGGCGTCGGCAAATGCTACCAGTCCCAAATCCGGTGAGGCATTGCTTGCCGGGAAAACCGCTTATTATCAACATGATAACTTTCCCGATTTTACCACGACAACCGTATTCAATGCGAATGGGAAAGCGACTGTCACGGGAGTCAATTTGCGACCTGATGATCAAGTATATGAAGAATCGTCCGAACCGGGCATGTTCCACTTCTGGAGTGAGAAACGAAGGACTAAGGAAACCGGCTGGACGATTAGAGTGCATCCCAGCGGCAAATCGGCAACGGTTGAGAATCTGGTGAATGGCCACAAAGTGCGCGCGCAACTGAAATACTCGGAATAGAAATCCTTGAGGTCCCCCTCTTCACTCGGTATCCTCTTCGAGGTTTGCAAAAATGCCGGTGGCAGCTTTCACTGAGATTCCTTGATTCTTGCTGCAAGCCTTTCCTGCTGCTCGTCGAATTTCAGCGAGGCTTCCCTTTGGTATCCACGCTTCAATGGCGTCATGGAGAATGAGTGCGCCAGGATACATCAGCTGTTGAGTCATCAAAACGGGTCGTCCTCCTAAATTTTTAATTCGGCTCGAAGCATATGAATCGCTCCGACAAACGAGGACGATCGCATCAGTCGAATGCTTAGCAATGAAGGCGGATTCTTCATACACCGAATCCATCAGTGCGTTATGACCAATATAGGACACCAGCACATATTCTCCAGAGGCGAGTGCGGATTCAAAATCGAGGTAGCACTGCCTCATTTCAGAACCACGATAGGCATCGGCAATTAAAGTGATAGGGCTCGACTTGTGCCTGAGCGTCATCCGTCGCAGTATCTGCTCCGAAATTTCCTTCTCGGATTCGACCACCTTACAGTGCGGGCTCTTTTTGAAATAAAGACCGAAACCATCACTGCAGTCCCAATAGAGGTTTTCATCCGGTTGATCACCATCGCCAATCTTTGCGCCGACAGGCATGATTCCCTGAGTGTTGTTGTCGCAAAGCGCGATGAACACCCTGATCGTTTGCGCGTCCTCATCTGCCTGAGCGCAAGCGCCATTGAGGTGAATCACAAAGAGAAGGACAAAGGTAATACAGCGCAAGGTCATCCGCTTCAGTTTACATTATCGTCGCCAATTGGGGAATCGTAATCACAGGGGGCGTGCCGCTTGAGCCGAGCCGCAGAGGCTATGCAATTCAGTCAGGAGTGGCTGCATAACGCCACTCTTCCCGCCTTGGGTCTAGTGAGTGAACTAGTGCTTTGGGCTTATCGTCGTCGAACCGCCTTTTTCAAGATGTTGCACGTATCCCACATCGCCTTGAAAGTGAATTCTGAAGCTACCCGTAGGGCCTTCCAACTTGATCGCACCGTCTGGGAAAAGAGACCAGGTTCCTTCTCGTGGCCATTTGGAGTGGCGCGCCTTTCCATTTGCTTTTAACATCAATTCACCGCCAGATCTCCAAACCCAATGGCGATCCTGTGCTCCTTTGTTTTTTACGGGATCCATCGCCGCTTTCACCGCGGCTAACAAATTCAACGTCTCGGTATCGCCGAGTTTCGCATATTTCGACCTTAGTTTTTCGAGATCACTTCTGTATTTTTGATCAATCTTCGTAATCTCTCTTCCTCGCGTTTGGACGAGTTTTTGGATCTCTTTTGGAGTCCATGAGTTCAGCTTTGTTCGAGATTGCAACGTTTCGGTCTTCGGTTTTCCCGAGGCGGGCTGATGGTCCCAATCAAACGTTTTGAAGGAGCTTGTATCTTCGTTGAAGCTCAGAAGAATCGCATTATCAGCACCCTCGATCAAAATATCACGGGGACCAACCGTCTTCCAAGTAGTATCCGTCCATCCGGTTTCCAATTTCGCTATCGTGCTGTCCTTTGAAAATCCAAAGTCGTAGCTCTTACCTCGCCACGGATAGGTCCAAACCGTGCCGGCGACTTTTTCGTGAAGCTCAATCGCTTGCTTCGATGATATCTTATTCTGATCTTGAAGCGGGTTTTCGGCGTTCGCTAATCCGAATACCGCAAGTGTGGTTACGAGAGTGATGAGCCGTTTCGTCATGGAATGTGTAGGTTGTCAGAATCCCCGGTCGCGGAGCCGCTTCTGCGTCTCGGCCATCGAAGGTGGCTGGCGACATCACTGAAGCGTAGGGCGATTTTAATTTCCCAGTCATGGCGAATCCAAGCCGACTGTTACGGTTGCATTCACTCTTTGTGCCAGTCTTTGCCATCCATCATGATGCTGTCATTGATCTCAAGGAGCTGATCTTTCAGCTTACCGAGGAGTTCAGGATGATCTCCCGCTATGTTTGTCGTTTGATTGGGATCGGCTTCAAGGTCGAAAAGCTGGTAGTTCGTGTATCGCCCGTTCTTTATCGCGGGGATCCAGGCTTCTTCGAACATATTGCTCGTCGAGAGCTCATAATCAGGATCGGCGACGAGCGAATATTTGCCTGAGCGCATCGCCACGACAGGACGGGATTTTTGAAGGTGCCAAAACAGAGGCTGCTTTCGGTCGAATCCATCACCATCGCCGAGCAACAGCGATGCGAGGCTGGTTCCATCGAGATGAATCCCATCAGGACGCTCCGCGCCCACCAATTCACAAATCGTCGGGAGCATATCGACCAACCCGGCTGGTTCCTGCAGAATAACATCCGGATTGATTTTACCCGGCCAGTTGAAAATCCCGGGAACACGAATGCCGCCGTCCCAGTTCATCCCTTTCCGTCCTCGCAGGCCACCGGTGCGATCATCACGGTAGCTTCCGTTGTCGGAGGCATAGACGATGATGGTGTCTTCAGGCGCGCCGAGCTCCTTCAATTTTGCGAGGAGCCGCTTGATCGCTTGATCGGTGTTGTCGATTGTCCCCGAGTAGATGGCCCCTTTATCCTTCAATTTGCCGTAGTCATCGACGATCTCATCGGGCGCAGCAATGGGAGCATGTGGCTCATGAAACCAAACATTGAGGAAAAAGGGCGCTTCGGTATCTGTCCGTGCATCGAGCCACTGAATGGCTTCATCGACCACAAGCTGGCAGGAGTAGCCCTCTAACTTTCCGACAGGCTCACCATTGCGAATAAAGGTCTCAGGATTCCGGTGGCTTGGCTCGGCATTGTTCCAGGTCGCAAACCAGTGGTCGAATCCGTGATCCTTTGGCGTCGGCTTGTCGCGAGTGTCCGTTGGCAGGCCTAGATGCCATTTTCCTACATGAGCCGTGGCGTAACCCGCTTTCTTCAAGATTTCAGCGAGAGTAACTTCCCGCTCAAGGAGGTGCGATTTTTGAACCTTGTCGGAAATCCAACTGTAAACGCCGGTCCTGATATGATGTCGCCCCGTAATGAGGGTGGCCCGTGACGGTGAGCAGACCGCGCAACCTGAATAGAATTGCTGAAACCGGGTCCCCCCTGCCGCGAGTGAATCAATCGCAGGGGTTTTGACAGGGCCGCCGTAGCAACCGATATCCTGATAACCGAGATCATCAGCGAGCAGGATCACGACGTTGGGGGGGCTCTGATCTCCTTGGGTGGACTGAATCGACACGCTAAAGAGCAGAAGTAGAACGGTAATTCGAACAAGGATAGACATGCTCCACTCTTTCACGAATTCTAGATTCCGCCAATGACACCATCACGGATGAAAAGGCTTTCCCGAAAGGTTCTCTTTTCGCTGTAAGCCTTCGAAACCGGGTGCGTCGCAATACTTTATGAGCGAATCCCTTTCCAGCCTGGCCCTTGATCTGAATAGCACTACCCCTCGAAGCCCCCGGAGCACGCTGGGCGGTTTTGTCGTTCTCGGCCGAACTCTCGACAAATGCCGTGCCGTTCTCGCCGGAACCGCCGGTGAATACCACTTCGACTGCCCTCTCGACAATCTCTTTTTGGATTTCACGGGGATCACTGCGGACGAATTCAAAGAAAAGGTCACTTCCGGACTCGATGACACAGAGTTTTGCGCCTGGATCAGCGAACGAACGACCCATCTCGCCAAAATTGAGATTATCAAATGGAACAACGAGCTTCGCTATAAACGCATCAGCGAGATGCCGGATGAACTTCAGGAGTTCCTTGAGGGCTACATTCCGGAATTTCTTCCCGCAGAAAAAGTTGTTTACTACTGGTTCGACGTTTACGATATCGAAGAGGGAAGAATTTAATGTTTCTTAACTTTTATCGCGACTTCTCACATTCCTGCGTTGACAATCGACAGGAAAACGCTTAATTCCGCCTCCAAACAAATTTTAGCACGCTATGGCAGTTCCAAAACGCAAAACCTCGAAAATGAAAAAACGTCTCCGCCGCACAGGCCAGAGATGGCGTGCAGCTAAGCTCAATACGTGTTCGGAGTGCGGTAGTGCTGCCCCTTCACATATTGTTTGTCCTAGTTGCGGATATTACAAAGGCCGCCAGGTGATCACGGTTGACGAGTTTTAATCGCCTCCCTGTTACTATTTTTTTTCTGCGCGAAGTCACCTCTAACCGGGTGACTTTGTTTGTTTTGGGTGTTGCACATTTTCGCCCAATGTTCCTAGATTGGCGGATGCTAGATCCCCGTTCCCGAAAATGAGAATTGCACTCGACGTCATGGGTGGCGACAAAGCCCCCGAAGCCACCATGGAGGGCGCGATTGAAGCGCTTGATAGCTTCGGTGACGATCTGGAAGTACTGTTTCTCGTCGGAGACGAAAAGGTGATTAAGGAAAGCCTCAATCATTACTCCTACGCCCATCGCCGCATCGAAGTGATTCACGCCTCGCAGGTGGTCTCGATGCATGATTCAGCGGTCAAGTCAGTCAGGGAGAAAAAGGACTCTTCCATCAGCGTAGCCGTCGATCTTGTGAAGAAAGGCAATTGCGATGCCGTCGTGAGCGCGGGTAACACCGGCGCGGTGGTCGCCGCTTCCAGTATTAAACTTCGCAACATCCCCGGCGTTGAAAGAGCCGGGATTGCCTCAGCCCTTCCGAACGAACACGGCCCCTGCAATATTGTCGATGCCGGAGCGAACATCGATGCCAAACCAAGTCACCTGCTTGGCTATGCTATTATGGGCAGCATCTACGCGAACCACGTTCAGGGGAAAAAGAATCCCATCGTGGGCCTGATGTCCGTTGGTGAAGAGGATTCCAAAGGCACTGATTTCACCCGTGAGGTTTTCGAACTTCTCAGCGAGTCCGGTTTAAACTTTAAAGGTAACGTTGAAGGACACGATCTCTTCGAAAGTGAGCTCGATGTCGTCGTTTGTGACGGGTTTGTTGGTAACGTGATTTTGAAGTCATGTGAAGCCACTGCCAAAGTCATGTTCAAGTGGTTGAAGCAGGACATCAAAGCGACACCGATCCGCAAAATGGGAGCCCTGATTGCGAAAGACGCTTTCAAAGCGACCAAGGAACGCGGAAGTTACGAAACTTATGGCGGAAGTCCCTTGCTTGGGGTGAATGGAACCTGCATTATTGGCCACGGTTCGAGTTCACCTCGTGCCATTCGGAATGCGATTCGCGTTGCCGCTGAGGCGGTAAAACACCACGTGAACCCGCATATTGAGGAAGCCATGGCTGAGTTGGTCAAAAAGACCTCCTAACTATTTTATCGATCTACGCATGAGTAATTCTCACACCTCCGTTCGTATTGCAGGCACCGGGAGCTATCTTCCGGAGCGAATCATGACGAATGCAGATCTTGAGGCTTCGGTTGATACTTCCGACGAATGGATCGCTTCGCGCACAGGGATTCGTGAGCGCCGTATTGCCGCTGAGGGCGAATACACGAGCCACCTTGCCAGCAAAGCGGGCCTGAAGGCTCTTGAGCAAGCAGGGATCGATCCTGCTGATGTAGAGCTGATCATCATTGCAACGATTACTCCCGATACGCTGACTCCTGCGACGGCTTGCTACGTGCAACAGCAGATTGGAGCCTTCAAGGCGGTTGCCTTTGACGTTTCCGCCGCGTGTTCAGGGTTTTTGTATGCCATGGAGTTGGCTCGCCACAGTGTGGGAGCAGGCGCGTTTAAAAATGCGCTGATCATCGGCGCGGAAAAACTCAGTGCTTTCGTGGATTGGACGGATCGCAATACTTGCGTGCTCTTCGGAGACGGAGCCGGTGCCGCCGTTCTCGTTCCGTCGACCAACGGTGATGGCAAGATCCTCTCGTCTCATTTGGGAACAGACGGCGCTCAAACCGAATTACTGAATATTCCGGGCGGTGGCTCCGCTTGTCCGATTACAATCGAGAATGCGAATGATCAGTTGGCAACACTGGCAATGGCAGGACGTGAGGTTTTCAAGCACGCGGTGAATGCCATGAAGCGGGCCGCAATGGAGGCGATCGAATCCGCCGGATTGACGGCTAAGGATATTAAACTTTTGATTCCGCATCAGGCAAACCTTCGGATTATTGATGCCATCGTGGAACGTCTCGATGTGAGTCGTGATGACGTCTTCATCAATCTGGATAAGTATGGCAACACTTCGGCGGCAGCGGTGGCGATTGCCCTCGACGAAGCCAATCGTCAGGGACGCATCGAGAAGGGTGATAAAATCCTGCTCGTTGCCTTCGGAGCCGGACTCACCTGGGCCAGCGCCGTGATCGAATGGTAATAATCCTGAGCAGAATCTCTCCAGCGGTGTCAGATACTCCGTGACCTGATGACCTTGCTTGCGGATACCACCTTTAGACTGTCTGCCCCCTGGGCTCTGGCATTGCTATTGCTCCTCCCTTTACTCGCGCTTCTCAAAGGGAGATCGGGCCGCCAGGGTGCCGTGATCTTTTCTTCGCTGCACATTTTGAATCGACTCGGGCCTGTGGCAAAGGGTCGTTCCGGCGGCTTTCGGCTTGTCTTTCTTTTTCTATGTCTTGCCTGTCTCATTGGCGCATTAGCTCGCCCTCAATGGGTGAATCGTTCGGAGATCGTTTCCGAGAGTGGTGTTGAGCTGATCCTCGCCATCGATGTCTCACGCTCGATGCAGGTGGAGGATTTCAAAATCGAAGGGAGTCGTGCGAACCGGCTTCAGGCGGCGAAAAAGGTAACTCGCGACTTTATCAAGGGCCGAACCACCGATCGAATCGGTATTCTCGCGTTCGCGGGGCGTCCTTATCTGGCGAGCCCCCTCACCCTTTCCAAGGAGTGGCTTGAGGGCCCTAATGGTTTAGGCCGCGTAAAGATCGGTCTCGTCGAGGATGGTACAGCAATTGGCTCGGCGATTGCCGCCGCGGCTAAGCGTCTCGACAAGCGGGAGTCAAAAAGCAAAGTGATCGTCCTTCTCACCGACGGGGTGAACAATGCCGGCGCGCTTCCTCCAATCGAAGCCGCCAAGCTCGCGAAAACACTCGGTATTCGCGTCTACACCATCGCAGTCGGAACTTATGGCGACTATGTGGTTCAAACGCCCGTAGGGCCCCAGAAGCTCCGGCAGGAGTTTGATGAAAAAACGCTTAAGGAGATTGCGACAATCGCGAACGGTGAGTATTTTCGCGCTCAAGACACCTCGGGATTGGAGCGTATTTTTGAATTGATTGACGAAATGGAAAAAACTGAAATCAACCGCAGCACGCGCATCGAAACGGATGAACTGTTTCATTGGTTCGCGATCGCCGGTCTCGGTTTCGGTTTCATCACCATGATGGGAGATCAAACGTTTTGGAGGCGACTACCATGAGTGGACTGACGTTCGGACATCCTGAGTTCTTTCTGGCGCTGTTTCTGCTGCTGCCTCTCGCTATTCTTCGTGTTCGGGCGCATTTCAAAGGGAGCAGGAACCTGCCTGGCCTGGTCTCGCCGCGTTTGCATAAGCAACTCATTGTGAATTCAGCTCGTGCCACGGCATGGGCAACCTTCGCGCTCCAGTGTCTCGCAATGGCCTCTGTGATCACCGCACTGGCCCGCCCTCAACTGGGCTTCGACGAAATTGATTCCCAGACCGAGGGACGAAATCTGATCATTGCGATTGATACCTCCCGAAGCATGCTCGCTGACGATTTGCGACCCAATCGTCTTACAAGAGCTAAGCTCGCAGCGAAAGACATCATTCTTGCCCTGCCCGAAGATCGAGTCGGACTGCTGGCTTTTGCGGGGCGCCCTTTCATCCAGGCTCCTTTGACTGTGGATCACGAGGCTGTGATCGAATCCATCGACCAACTCGATACGGAAATCATTCCCCGCGGGGGTACGAACATCGCCGAAGCGGCGCGCCTCGCGATGGAAACCTTTAATGAATCCGAGGTAGAGCAAAGCGCTCTCGTCATTTTCTCGGACGGTGAAGCACTCGAGGGTAGCGAAGAAATCGAGGAAGTAAGACGATTGGCTAAAGAAGCTGGAATGACAATTCTCTCAGTTGGTGTCGGAACTCTTGACGGAGCAATCATCCCTGAGATCAATGCCAAAGGGCAAGCCATCCCCGGATTGTTTATCATGGACGATAACGGACAGGTCGTGAAATCGCGCCTTGAGCCGCTGGCCCTGCAGGAATTGGCATCGCTCGGCGGGACCTATATTCATCTCGGAGGACAAGCGTCTCTGACTGAAGTCGCTAAGCAAATCCGCGAAGGAATCGCCACTTCCCGCGAAGACAGTGAAACCCGATTGCGTCCGATCGAACGGTTCATGTGGCCACTTGGCGCATCAATCCTTTTCCTAGTGCTGGCCTACCTTGTTCCTATTATCCTAGGTAGACGCCGCAACGTGCCCGCAACGGCGCGAAAGCAAGTTGCCGCAGCCGTATTGACGCTCCTGCTTTCCTCAGGTCTCAACGCCACGGAAGGCTTTGAAAACGGCTACAAAGCATTCGAAGCCGGCGACTATCAAACCGCACTCGAACTCTACGAGGGAGCCCTCGCTGAGAAGATAACCGATAAAGATCGTTCACGGCTCCAGATGGGCGTCGGCGCAACGGCCTACAAACTTGGCGATTTCGAAAGAGCTGCTGCAGCTTACGGGGAAGCACTCACCCACCGAAACAGATCGCTTCGAGAGCAAGCGCACTACAATCTCGGTAACACCCTTTACCAGCGAGGTGAAGCCGCCCTGCAGGCGATCGGGCAACCGGCGAACCCGGATCAACCACAGAGTCTTTCCTCATCCAGTGAATCACTGGATGCAACGATTCAGCAATGGGAAAGCGCGATCGAACACTTTGAATCAACCCTTTCACTGAATGACGGAAATGCCCAGGCCACTCACAACATGGAAGTGGTTAAAAAGAAGCTCGAGGAACTGAAGCAGCAACAGAAAGAGCAGGAGGAACAGGAAAAAGAAGAGGAGCAAAAGGAGGAAGAGCAGGAGAACGAAGAAGAAGATAAGGAAGACGAGGAACAAGAAGACGAAGAGGAAGAGCAGGAGAACGAAGATCAGGAGGAAGAATCGGACGGCGAAAAAGAAGAAGATCCCGACGGGAAACCGGAAGATGAGGAGGGCGACGGTGAGCCTGAGGACCAACCGGGTGAAGATGAAAAGAAGCCTGAGGATGAGAAAGAAGAGGAGCCGGGCGACGAAGAGGATAAAGAGAAGGATAAAGATAAAGATGGTGAGGGAGATGAAAAGGAAGACTCCCCGCCTGAAAAGCCGGAAGGTACTGAACCCGAGCAACCCGATGCCCCTAAAGATGGCGATCTCGAAGCGGACCCGAACCAGGAGCAACCTCCCGCAGAACCTAAAAACCCTTCTCAGCCGGATCCAGCCGAATTACAAACCAACCCCGAAACCGGATATTCCCCCAGCGAAGCGAGGCAATTGCTTGATACGCTGGCAGATGAGACCGAAGTTCGACCCATCTTGATGCCTTCGCGAAACGAAGTGTATAAAAACTGGTAAATTCCCACGATGTTTCCCCGAGTCTATATCGTTCTTCTCATCTCGCTTTTCGGGACGCTTACACTCTTTTCGCAGTCAGCGACTGATCCATCGGTTTCTGCTAATGTATTGACCAACCGGGTAGCCATTGGGGAGTTTGGCACTTTCATCGTCGAAGTGATCAATGGCGACGCTCAACTGCCTGCACGAATTGAAGCGCAAGGCCTCGAGATCATTGGATCGGGAACGCAATTTTCCCAGCAGATCACCAATGGAAGTCGCACCGCAAAGAACTCTTATTACTTCCGATTCAAAGGCGACCAGCCGGGCGATTTTGAAATTCCCTCTCTGACGTTAAATGTTCGAGGGAAGCAGCTCGTGACCCGCCCAATCGCCGTCACCGTGTATGAAAGAAAATTCGATGATGATTCCCGTGATGCGACGAAACCCTATTTCGCGAAGCTTGAGGTGACCAAGGAAACTTTCTACGTCAACGAGCTGGTCCCCTTCTCACTCGCTGCTTATGTGAGAGGTCGCAATGCGATCGGTCAGGTTGTGAGTCCTCAGATTGATAACGAGAGCTTTGTCTTTCGCGGGTTTCGGGAAGTGAGAACTGACGGCGGAACGCTCGGGAATTCCAGCGCCTATTTTTCCACCGCAGTCGTCCCCTCCAATCTGTTCGCACTCAAGGCAGGAACCCACCGTCTTGGCCCCGCTACGATTGGGGTCAACGTCGTCGACTCCAGCAGTGGATTCGGACTTTCTGCTTTTTTCCAGAGATCTATCACGAAAGAGATGACGACGAATACCGTCAACGTCACCGTCAAACCGCTCCCCAATGGCGAGCCCATCAGCTTCACTGGCGGCGTGGGAAGTTTCGAAATGGCAGCGACTCCGTCGACGAGAACCGTGAGCATCGGCGATCCCATTTCGATGGCATTCGAAATTACCGGCGTGGGCAACCTGCGAACCATGAGCGCCCCCGTTTTTGCCGTTCCACAGAAGGGCATTTGGAAATCCTATGAGGCCAACAAGACCCTCGAAGATGAAAATGATTCCGACGGCTTCAAGGAAGGACGGGCACGTTTTTCGATCGTGATCATTCCTGAAGCGAAGGTGAATGCGATCCCCCCGTTTGAACTGAGCTTTTTTGATCCGGAACAGGAAAAATATATCACGAGAAAATCGGAGCCGATTCCGATTTCCATGATTGAACGCGTGGGCAGCGCCGCTCCGACGGTGATTCAGTTTCCGAACGGAGGCAACGGTGGGAACGATTCTATTGGATACTCCGCGACGACGCCCACCCCTGAATTCAACGGAATGCTCCACATTGCGACACGCTCGCCGAAATGGATCGCGGAGGCAGACCTCGGGCAACACGGCACCCTCTATTTTATCGTTCAGGCTCTTTTTTCCATC
Organism: Verrucomicrobiales bacterium; assembly: GCA_028047635.1. Taxonomy (GTDB): domain Bacteria; phylum Verrucomicrobiota; class Verrucomicrobiia; order Verrucomicrobiales; family DEV007; genus Arctic95D-9. Next base: position 19,059 of record JAOFXR010000014.1, on the reverse strand, counting down.
ACCTTCTTTACCATCCTTGGCTTTGGTATCATGAGAATGGTCAAGGAGGGGCGTTTCCAACGATCAGAGGATACCGGACCGACGACCTTTGCTCAGGCGCTGAAAAAGCTTCCCGGCAATGGTGCGACGAAACACGACTTCTATCATGCCGTAAATACCGCTCTTTCGCTGTGGAAAAGCGAGCACTCCGACCCACCGGAAAAGGTCGAGCAGGTCATCAACCGGATCAAGGAGCGCTCGGATTCGGTTCTCTACAGCGGAAACCTTTCATCGGACACGCCAGTGGGACCGACCGAGGTCGCTGAATTTCGTACCATTCTTGAGAAGCTTCCACGCCGTTAATCCTGATGCGTTTATCTCATTTACATCTTCTCCTCTTAGTCGCGGTTTGCTTGTCGATAACGGGCCTTATTGCTCAGGAGCAGAGCGAGGAGGCGATCCCTGAGGGTAGCAGCACTGAAGAGATTGCCACAGTCTCAAGTGACAAGGCCTATCAGCTTGCAATCAAAGATTTCACGGATGGCAATTATGCCGCTGCCGCTGAAAAATTCCAACTCCTTGCCAAACGTGGCCTGATCTCGAAGGAACTCTATCTCAATCTGGCGACGACACTCGAGAAACAAAAAGAACACGGGAAGTCGGTGCTCTGGATGCGGCGTGCCCTGCTTATCAATTCCGGGATGGTCGAACCGCGTCAGAACCTCGCCTTTCTCAAACAGAAGCTGGGGTATCTCGAATTCTCCGGTGAAGGAGTGTCAGCCTTTTTTCGCAAGCTTCCTCCGACCTTTGGCGACTGGGTGGCGATGATCGGCCTCTGGCTCGTCGCGATTTGCCTAGCGATGGCGTTTCTACTTCCCCGCTATCAGGATCGGCGGTTTCGTCCCCTCCTCTTTGCCTGCCTTGCCGCAGTGCTCGCATTTAGTGGGGCCTGGTTTTCGCAATACTATGCCCGTAACTTTGCGATCGAGAACTTTGCCACGATTACCGCGAATGGAACGGCAGCGCTTACTGCTCCGGTTCCTGATGCTAAAACGGTTATTGCCTTGCCGCCCGGCTCGGAAGTTCGCATTATTCAGGAGTCAGGCCCCTGGACCTATGTCGAAATTCCCGGCGAGATCCGTGGATGGTTGCGCAATGAGCAGCTAGCCGCCGTGTGGCCTGTTACTTTTCGCTAATCCTGTCCTGCGCCAACGCACTTACTCATCATGAATCGATTCATTCTCACCGCTCTCCTGTGCCTTCCGTATTTGGCAAATGCCGCACCGCCTGAACGCCTTGTGATTGGCGCGGAGGGAAAAAAAGGAGTCGCGATCGTTGATCCGGCGGATAACAACAAAGTTCTCTGGCATCATCCCATCGGCGCCGTTCATGACCTTCACCTCCTTCCCGGAAATCGAATTTTGACTCAGGATGGGTGGGCAAAGATCATTGAGGTGAATTTAAAGAAGAAGGTGGTTTGGGAATACGATGCCACGAAAATCAATCGGGGAGAGAATGACGGGAAGGTGGAGATTCACGCGTACCAGCGACTTAAGGGCGATTCTACGATGATCGTCGAATCCGGACCCGGAAGAATTATCGAAGTCACTCCCGAAAAGGAGATTATCAAAGAGTTACCACTCCAGGTATCAAGCCCCAGCCCGCACTCGGATACGAGACTGGTTCGTCAGCTCGAAAACGGCAACTACCTTGTGGCTCACGAGAACGATCAGATGGTGAAGGAATACAATCCGGAGGGCAAAGTCATCTGGGAGTTTCCCGTTCCTCTTTTCGGAAAAGACCCCGCCAAAGGTCACGGCCCTGAGGCATTTGGCGGGAAGTGCTTTGCCGCTGTCAAAGCGAAGAATGGCAATTATCTCATCGCGACTGGAAACGGGCACAGTATTATCGAAGTAACACCGGAAAAGGAAGTCGTTTGGAAACTTGGGCAGAACGAACTCGATGGAATCGCTCTCGCCTGGGTCACGACAATTGAAGAACTCAAGAACGGCAACCTCCGCATCGGTAACTGCCATGCAGGCCCTGACAATCCCCAAATCATCGAGATTACGAGGGAGAAAAAAGTCGTCTGGACCTTTCACGATTTCCAAACCTTTGGTAATGCTCTCGCAAACACACTTGTAATCGACGGCAAACGAGCCGAACGGCTCCGAACTGCCCTTGCGAAACTCGGCAGCGAGGCCTCTCAGTAGCCGGGGTGCCGATTGTTTCATTTTTACTTTCACCTTTTACGGCGCCTCGCGCCTCACCATGTCAGCACGACGCTGCGCTCTCGAAGCGCTTTCCCAATGGGAGGAAACCTCCCGCTATGCCTCCGATATTCTCACCGATCTGGGAGGGCGTTTTCGTCTCACTCCGCAAGATCGTGCCCTCGCGCAGGAAATCCTGTTCGGGACAATTCGGAATCTCTACCTACTTGATACCATCATCGAGAAGTTTCGAAAAGGGAGCCTTCAAAATGCCACCCAGGATCTGCTTCGCATTGGTCTCTACCAACTCTTCCTGACCGAAATCGCCGAGCACGCGGCGGTGAACGAAACCGTCAGTCTCTGTAAAAAGCACGAAAAAGGCTTCGTGAATGCGATTCTGCGCAATGCCCAACGCCAGAAAGACGAGATCCTTGCCGACATCAAAAATTGGTCACTCGAGGATCAGTATTCTCAGCCTGAGTTTCTCATTGAACGCTGGACCGAACAGTATGGCGAGGAAGCGGCCGTTTCACTTTGTCATTGGAACAATCAGCCGCCCAAGGTTTATGGGCGCATCAACTCGCTCGCTCCCGATAAAGAGGCACTCGCCAGGGTTCGGGCCGACACCCAAGCTTTTTTGCTCGGCGAAGATTACCCCGATTTTTTCGTGATCGAAGGACCACCCAATACCTTTTGGCTCGATGAAGGTCTCATTTACATTCAAGACCCGAGCACTTCGCGCGCCTGCTCGCTTCTCGCCCCTCAGCCCGGCGAGTCGATCCTTGACGCATGTGGAGCGCCGGGCGGTAAAGCCGCTCTTCTCGCCGCAATGAGAGGCAACGAAGGGCGCCTCGTCGCTACTGATAACGTTGAGACACGTCTCGAGCAGATGCAGCAGAATTTCAATCGACTCCATCTCTCCGACATCGAAGTCACACTCGCGGATTGGGCGGTCGAGTCGGAAGAGCCTCTTGGTGGGGAAAAGTTCGATGCCATTCTTCTTGATGCGCCTTGCTCCAACACCGGGGTGATGCGTCGGCGTATTGATGTTCGTTGGCGGATTCAGCCTCGTGACTTTGCCACTTCCGCCAAGTTGCAAACAACGCTGATTCAGAACACCGCCAAAGCGCTCAAGCCCGGCGGACGTCTCATCTATAGCACCTGCTCAATTGATCGGGTGGAAAACGAAGAGGTATTGGAAGCCTCAGGAATGACCGTCGAAAAAGTAGTGACCAGTCTTCCATGGCAAGACGGGCATGATGGAGCTTTTGCCGCTATTTTGAGAGCCTAGTTACCCCGCCGGTGATCAATTCGCTTGTTAGCGGTTAAAAACCGTTTGCGGAACTTGCATTGAGGCCATTTCCCCCTAAAAATTAACGTATGTTCCGCACCCTCGCCAGCTCACTGATTACGCTCATAGCGATTTTGCTATTCGCGTTCATGATTCTATTCCTCTGGACTGGCAGTCAGAAGGTCGAATTCAAGCGAGTCGGCTTCGAAGGGGATCGCTCTACCGTCGCCATCGTGGATGAGATTCGTCTCAAGAAGCTACGTGCTGAAGAAGCGGCCAAAGGCACAGAGACCGTCGAAATGCCGACCGAGACGGCGCCGGCAGCGGGTTCTGGAGATGGGCCTCCCGTCGTTCTCTGGGTAAGTATTCCCGGCTTTCGTGGCGACTACATCGAGAAGTCCGAAACCCCTTTCTTTGACGAATTGGTTTCTGAGGGTAGTGGAACTAACAAAATGCGCCCCAGCTTCCCCTGCCTCACGTTTCCCTCTCACACAACGATGGCAACCGGGGTGACCCCCGATAAACACGGAATCACCGCGGATCGGATTCGCACGGGACCTGGCGCTGTCGCCATGAACCCTACTGACGATGCCCTGCTTCTCGCTGAGCCCATTTGGAAGACGGCAACCCGCCAGGGAATGAAGACACTGGTGCACGATTGGCCCCTTTCGCAAAACCAGACCGGCGAGAATGTCGCGGCTCACTTTCTCGATGCCTATAATCCTGACGCTACCGACGAGGAACGTCTAAATAAAGCATTGGAACAATGGCGTGCGGCCTCGGAAGGTGATGACAAACTCAGGCTCGTCATGCTGAAACTTGATGGCGTGCTCGACGCCGGTATCGTGCACGGCCCTCGCGCGGATGAAACCTTCGCAGCAGTGAGTGCTGCCGATGCGGCCCTGAAGAAGTTCGTCGAGACAGTTCGGGGTGAATGGGACAAGCTTGCTCCTGCTAATGCTAACCTAATTGTCTTCGTGACCACTGATCACGGTCTTGCCGAGGTCGACAAGAACGTCAACATCGCGCACCTCCTCGGAGAAGAGATGATGAAGAACGCCGATATTGTGGCTCACAACGCCATTGCGAACCTCTTCTTCAAAGATCTTCCGGAGAACGAAGGCGAGGCTAAGATTTTTACCGACAAGTTCGACAGCGAACTCAGTAAGCGAATTTACTTCCGCACCATCAAAAAAGAAGATCTCCCGGAAGACTGGACGTACCAGAGCGAGCGAACGGGCGATCGAGTTCTCGTGTTGAAAACCAGTTACTCCTTTTCCGACAAAAAAGCAGAGGAGCCTGTGTTTGACCCGGCTGAGGCGGGAGGAAACTTTGGCGGCTACGGTTATCCCGTCGGAGAGTCGATTCGTATGTCTGGTCAAGTCCTCCTCGCAGGATTTCCGAAGTCACCCGCTTCCGGCACTCTCGGAGAGATCGGGCAACTCAGCTTCCACGCCACTATCTGTACGCTACTCGGCATCGAGCCAGCTGAAGGTGCTGTGACGGATACGCTGGATGTGAAGTAGAGCGAGGCTCTCCGCTTCGTGACAGACTCTTACTCTCGACACGGTGAGAGCGTGAACTCGCTCAATTGTCTGTAGTGAAGATAGCTGCGGGGTAATCGCCGATATCGTTCGCCGTATTTCATCAGTAAAGTGCCGGTGATAGTCTTTACCGATTCTGCCGAATCGCTAATATGTTTTCAGTAGCCTTTATCAGAGCTTACTAGTCAGATGCTAACCAGCTAAACATATGGAACTGTTATTCGCTTCTTTCTTAGTGATCGTGCTATCTCTCATCCTCTTCTGGACCGCGAAGATTTTCTACATTGTCCAAAAGAGCTTGAATGAGATTATTAAGGGGCTCAACTCAGTCGAGAACCGTCTCTGCAAGATCGAAGCGGAAGCGGACAGATTGCACCAGCAAGATAAGCGCTAAGCGACAACACGGTCTCTCGTGAGATCGCAAGTCAACGCGATACAACGTTCAACCCTTTACGCCATGATCGTATCAGCATTGACGTGCTGATGTTCTTTGGGCCCGAGGCGCTCTTTTACTGACATCGCTGATAGCATCGTATTGTAGAGATCAATTCCTTCAGCCTTCGCATTCAAAACCTGTCCGGTTTTGAATCGCCCGCCTGCTCCGGTCACAGCGTGGAATACCCCTGATAGCTCGCGTTTCACATCATTGTGGCGCCCGTCACCGGACTCGGTGGAAATGGTGAGCATCGAGTTTTCAAGGATCGATTTTCCATTCGCTTCACGGCACTCTTCCCCTTCATGCAATCGCTTCAGAAAGTAGGCGACCTCATTCATCTTCATGTGAGCATGAGCGCGCAATTGCTGATTGCTGCTCTTCTCATTGAATTTGTGCCACCACTCATGACTACAACCTTTTGACCCGGAAGCCTTGAGTTGCGCACTATCGTCGAATTGATGGACCAGCTTACCATTGAAGTGATAATCCCCTTTTAGACGGATCCGTTCGCCTGCCGCAAGAAACGTGAGCGATCCAAAGCGCGCCCGGTCCATTTGAATCGCGAGCGCATAGAGATCGGCCATGAGATGCCATTCGGTCCTCAATTGATCCAGAGTGATATCAATCCCCTCACCTCCCGGGTCAGCGGCGCCTCCGTGCTTCAGTTCAGACGGAGGTGGCATTGAGGGAGCCCGGGGATCGTCAATATCGAGGGCAAAGGCACGTTGCTCATATTCGCGGATGCGATCGAGGTGATCTTTGAACTTTTCCTTCGAAACGGTTCCGAGTGGAGAGTTCGGCCCAATGTAGTGCTTGTATTGACCAACAACACTATCGAGGACACTGCGCTTCAAATTCTCGACACGTTCATCCTGCTCGCCGGAGCCTCTTATTTTGCCGAAGACCCGCTCAAAAAGATCGCGTGGGCGTTCCTGAATCGTTGCCGCAACCGTTCCGTCAGGATTGTAACTGTGGACATAACGCCCGACACGGCTGCGTCGGAAAAACGTTCCGCCAACCAACGTCGAAACCATCCCATCGGGCAAACCATCCGGATAATGGGAACGTCTCACCAGTTGGTCCATCGAGGCGCCGCCGGATTTGGCCTCGCCATCAGGTGGTGTTGCGGTGAATGCGCCTGACGCGCCGTCAAAGTGGGCGTTCATACCTGATCGATCACAGCGCACTTGGTCCACTTCCCGTAAGATGAGCAATTGATCTTTCAGTGAAGCCAACGGCTCAAGCACATCGCTAAAATCGCCTGGTTGAACCGGCGCTGGAATACCCAGCCCGAAAAAAACATTGAATGCACGAACCGGAATCTCGGCCACCTTCTTCGTCGCCCCGTAGGAAGTGCCGGGAAGCATTTCCTCAAGTATAGGCAGACCCACCGCAATGCCACCGAGGCCTTTGAGCAGTTTTCGTCGATTGAGAGTCGGAGCATTCATGTGATTCTAGTGGGACGGGTTTGAATTTCCGGCAAAAGCATAACGAAGCAAATCGCTTTGGACAATAGCGCTGATAACATCTTCGTAACGACCGCCCGCTTCTTGTGAGGCGTGATGAATCGAAAAGACGGACTCTGCGTCGGCCGCACTGAGTGGACGACCCACCGCGAACTGCACGAGCTTCCACGTTAGGGTTTCTTTGACGCGATCACTCCGGGCGAGAAGGTCCATGAGTTCGCCGACCTGTTTGTAAGCAACCGGCTCTGCAGTTCCGGGGAACAGAACCTCACCATCGTCTCGCAACGGATTGCCAAAGTGATCCTTCTCATGGAACGCACCCAGTCCGTCAAATCTCTCAAGGCCATAAGCAAGTGGCTCAAAGCGCACATGACAGGCCCCGCAACTCTTGCTCGCGACTCTCTCCATCGCGATCATGCGCTGCGTTTTCCCCGGCTCACTGGGGACCGGCACTGTGCTGACGCACGGCGGAGGGTCTTTGATGACGCCTCTCAGTAGATCGTTCAAAACGAAAAGACCTCGCGTCACCATCGATGCCTCGTCCCCCCCAATCGTAAGAACACTTCCCTGAGTAAGGATTCCTCCTCGTGTCACCACCTTCGACAAATCCACTCGCTGAAGGCCTTCTTTGCCTGCCACGGGCGCTGGTATTCCGTAGTGATCAGCGAGGGCCGGAGACACAAAGGTGAAGGGAGCATTGAGAAGAGAGCTCAGAGGTAGCTTTTCTTTCCAGACAACTTCACGGAAAAAGGCGAGCGTCTCAGATCTCATTTCGGAGGCAAGTGCAGGGTCCCAATCGGGAAAGTGTTCTTTGCCTGGCTGGAGATGAGATAATCGATCGAGGTGCAACCAATCGGAGGCAAAATCGAGCGATCTTTCGATCGCCTTCGGATCGTTGAGCATGCGAGCTGCCTGCGCTTTGATTTGCCCCGAATGATTCAGGTCTCCGTTGTCAGCCAACTCGAGAAGCTTTCGATCAGGCGAGCTTCCCCAGATCACGTAACTGAGTCGTGAGGCCATCTCGTAGTCATCAAGAAGCTGCCTACCCTGTTCAGGAGTCTCTTCCAAACGATAGATAAAACGCGGTGATTGCAGCATCGCTTCAACGACAAAACGAATCGCCTCATCGAAGTCTCCGCCCGCCGATGCCACCGATGTTGAAACCCCGCGATAGAGAGCCGTTTCCTCACCGGAGAGCGGCCCCCGCAGGACGACCCGTCCCATCGCGTCGATCAAAGCGATCATGGTTTTGTCAGTGAGGTCCCGCTTGTTCGTAAATCGCTTCGCAAAAGACGCGGGATCAATTTTTCCGGCGACAAAGCCAGCCAAATTCGAAAATCCTTCAATGTGCTCAAGATCAATCGTGAGATTGTAAGCCGTGTTCGAAAAGCCGTCTGCTCTCACATCTGCCGGCAGCCATTCGCGTGCCTGAGTCTCGACATCGACACCGAACGTGTCCCGAATCGTGCGAACGTATTCCGTCACGGTGAGTCGCTGGGCTTTCGTCGGGCTTACGTCAGGTGGGCGTGAATAAATCGCAGGATCAACAAAATCAATCGTCCACGAGCCTCCGCCATTGAGCCAATCCTTCAGGATCTTTTTCTCAGCGTCGCTGATCGGATCACGGTCCTTCGGCATTTCGTCGGATTCGACAGACTCCCACAAGAGGCTGTCAGCTGCCTTTCCTACAACAATGACTCCGTCTTCGGTATGTGATTTGAGATTCTTCGAAAGGTCCAAATCCCCTTTCTGACTCGCCGAATCATGACATTCGAGGCAGTGTTTTGTCAGGATGGTCGTTACCTGGGTTTCAAACAGGATCTCATTCGAATTCTTTACCAGTTCAGGTTTTTCAGGCGGAGCAGAGGAAAGAAGCGAGCCCGGCCCGGAATCATAGAGCGTCTTGATCTCGGATGCGTTGAGCGCAGAGTCGACCACGCACAGGGAGTAAACAGTTCCCCGCCACGCGCGTCCCCCTCCATTTTCGTCACCAACGATCAGATTGAAATCGCGATTCCAGTTCGAGAAATTCCCTTCGATCCGCTGCTTCGCGACCTCTTTCCCGTTCAGGTAAAGGCGGGCCTCCCCGTTCCGTTGCCGGGTAAAGACCAGATGTGTTCGCTCTGCCTTGAGAGATTTCTTCGGCGCGGCAATTCCGGGGAGCCCATTGTTGCCGGTTTTCGTAGTGCGGAGTCGCACCTCAATATGATCGCCTTCCTGCCCGATTGTAAAATTCCGTTCCGACGTGTTTTTAGAAAAAGTGAAGAGTCGGGCCGGTCCCTTGTGTTTAAGGTTTGCAGCTTTAAACCAGACCTCCACCGACAACTCGTTCGACGTTTTCATTTTGCCGATCAACCCATCTCTGTCAGTCTTGAAAACAAGATGCCCACCGTTCAAGACGACCTCTCCATCACGGGGGTTCACTTCGCCTTTTTGGGTGTAATTCAGTTTCTGAGCGGCTGTGAAATCAGTCGAAAAAACCGACTGTTGAGAAATCGCGAGAGTCCAGCTGAAGGGCGAAAGAATGAAGGCGATTGCGACGCGATGCATATGAGAAGAAATAGAACGAATATCGGTCGCGATGTCACGCTCAAAGCAGTTGAATTCACGCCAGTTTCTTGCCCGGCGATCGATCACTGAGCTTGGCAATGCGACTGGAATCTGCTTCATTCAGGCATGTTTCGATCCCTTACTCGATTTTTAGTTCTTTGTGTGCTTTCGATCAGCCTTAGTTATGCCCAGGACGATGAAAAAACTGAAGAAACGCCTGAGCTTTCGCCAGAGGAAGTAGCGAGACAGGCTGAGCTTTTAAAGCTGCCTAATCTCGTTCTCATTATTGCGGATGATCTCGCCTGGGATGATTCGTCGCCCTACGGCCATGATTCGATTTTGACGCCGAATTTGCAGCGGATGGCAAACGAAGGCATGCGCTTCGATAATGCCTTTACGACTACCTCTTCGTGCAGCCCAAGCCGAGCGAGCATTATCACCGGCAGATACCCTCATCAGACCAACGCAGAGGAACTCCACTTTCCGTTACCAGGAGATCAAGTCACCTTTGTCGAGAAACTAAAAGAGAAGGGCTACTGGACCGCCGCGGCGGGAAAATGGCACCTCGGAGATGAAGTGCGTGATCGCTTTGATGAAATTCGCGAGGTTGATACATCCGGTTTTCAGCTCCCCAGTGGCGATACGACAGGAAAGTTCAGCGAGACACTGGAAGGCGAAGCGCAGAGTGGCTGTGTCGATTGGGTTCCCATGATGCGCGATCGCCCTCCAGGTAAACCGTTCTTCCTGTGGCTCGCCGCACTTGATCCGCATCGCCCCTACCATTCGGGAATCATTCCGGAGCCCTCACACGCCGATGAAATTAAAGTGGCTCCCTATCACCCTGATACCCCCGCAGTGAGAGCCGACTATCAGCTTTACTACGATGAAATCACTCGCCTCGATAAATACGTGGGCCTCGTCATGGATGAGCTTGATGCACAGGGGATTGCAGACAATACGATGATTCTCTTCATCAGCGACAACGGGCGGCCTTTTCCACGGGACAAGACCACCGTCTACGATAGCGGCATCAAAACTCCATGGCTCGTGCGATGGCCGGCCACGGTGAAACCCGGGACTTCGACTGACAAAATCGTAAGCACAGTTGATATCGCCAAGACTTTCATGAAACTGGGTGGAATCACCAACATGGGTCAAACTTTTGAAGGAGTCGATTTTTCGCCCCTGCTGACAGATCCGGATAAACCGGTCCGTGACTATGTCTACGCCGAGAAAAACTGGCATGACTACGAAGACCACGTCAGAGCGGTTCGCAATCACCGTTACAAATACATCCGCAACTACTACAACGATCTGCCTCAGACCCCATCGGCTGATGGACTCCGAAGTTCAACGTTTGTCGAACTGACGAGACTTCGGGATAAAGGCGAGCTCACCCCGGCACAGGAGGCCTGCTTCATCGCTCCACGCCCTGAGGAAGAGCTCTATGATACGAAAATGGATCCCTACGAGTTAAACAATCTCGTCTCTGATGAGCGCAACGCCCCGCTCCTTCGAGCCTTGCGAGCGGCGCTGATTGACTGGGAAAAACGAACCAAAGACTACGTGCCTGAACTTCGCACCGCCGACGAGTTCGACCGCATCAGTGGCTTGCCTACTCCGGCGCGAGTTCGACCACGCCTATCGAAAGCGCAAATGGTCGAAAAAGGATTCGTTTCCCCCTGATAAATAAGAATATGAACCGATTCACAATACTGGTAGCACTCAGCTTTGGAGTAAGTCTTCTTGCCTCGACGGCATCGGCCGAATATGTCTGGGAAAAAGAAGATGGAAAGCATCTCGACCTTCGTTACAAGACCCGTCTCATCGCTCGCTACATGTTTGAGCCGATTGACGAGTCTTCGAAAGAGCGGCGCGAAGAGACTTACAAGCCATTCTGCCATATTTATAAATGGTGGAGCAAAGACCATTTCGTCACGAAAGGCGCCGGTGGCAAGTTCCCCCACCACCGCGGCATTTTCTACGGATTTTCGAGAATCAGCTACACGGACAACGAAGGGAAAGATCACTCCAAGGTTGATACCTGGCATTGCCGGATGGCTCATCAGGTGCATCGCGAGTTTACAGAAATGGAAACGGATGAGGAGTCAGGAACCTTCACCTCTAAAATTGACTGGATAGGTGACGATGGAAATGCCTTTGCCACTGAGCTGAGAACGATGCGTTTCTCCGTCCTGAACAGCGATGTGGTAGTCGACTTTAATTCAACACTCACCCCTCTTGTTCCCCGATTGAAGTTGGATGGTGACCCGCAGCATGCAGGGTTTCAGTTTCGGGCCAGCAATGAAGTCTCTGAGCTCGGCACCAAATCTACGTATTACCTCCGCCCCGTTTCGGGCAAAGGCAAACCGGGTTCGTCGATCAACTGGTCAGCCAAAACAGATACCGAGGCGACCCGCGATCTTGCCTGGAAGGGAATGTGTTTCACCGTCGAAAAGAAGCAGTATACCGTCGCCTATCTGGACAGTCCTTCCAATCCGAAACCGGCTCGCTACAGTGAGCGGGACTACGGACGTTTCGGCAGCTATTTTTCCGCGGAAGTTTCTAAGGAAAAGCCGCTTGAAGTCCACTACCGTCTCGTGATACGTGAAGGTGAAATGGAACCCGATGAGATTGCCGCTTTGAGCGACGCCTTCACCAAAGAGTGATTTGTATGCCCGCCCGTAAGTCAGTCAAACCGATCGAACCCGTCGGTGATAAGAATCGCAGCGAAGTCAGCGAGATTTTGAAAAAGGTGCGGAAGATCGAATTGCGCACCCGAGGACTTGTGAGAGAAAGCTTTGGTGGAGAATATCATAGTTGCTTCAAGGGCGAGGGAATCGATTTCGAAGACTTTCGTGAGTATCAGGCGGGCGACGAAGTCAGAGCGATTGACTGGAACGTGACGGCCCGGATGGGACATCCCTTTGTAAAAAAATTCACTGAGGAGCGGGAGCTCACCGTTTTCGTCTGCGTTGATATCAGCGCATCTGGCAAATACGGGAGCCATGACCTGAGTAAACGGGAAATGATGGCTGAGGTCGCTGCTCTCCTTACCTTCAGTGCGCTTCAGAACAAAGATAAAGTGGGACTGATTCTCTTCACGGACGAAGTTGAGCTTTACCTTCCACCACGCAAAGGAACCGGACATGCACTCCGACTGATCCGCGAGATTCTCCATTTTGAACCGGAGGGGCATGGCACTTCCCTGAATCCTCCCATCGAGATCTTGAAAAACGCCGTGCGCCGTCGATCGCTCGTTTTTATGCTCTCTGATTTTCTCTTTGAAGAAGACCTCGGAACTGACCTGCGCATCATCAATCGCAAACACGATCTCGTTGCCATTCAAGTGAGTGATCCGGCGGAGCTTGAGCTACCTGCCGTCGGGCATGTGCGCCTCGAAGACCCGGAGACAGGACGTCAAATTGAGGTGAACACCGGCAATGCGAGACTGCGAGCCGCCTACAATGCCGAGGCAAAACGCTGGCAGGAATCGATTGATCAGGATTTTAAACGGCTTTCGATTGATAAAATCTCGCTCCGCACCGACGAAGAGTATCTCCCGGCCCTTCACAGCTTTTTTAAACGGCGCGATCGCTCTGGTGTCTAGATTTATAGCGAGATGACTTTCCTTTTGGGACAACAAACACCTGGAGCCGACGAGCTATACGATATTGTCGTGTTAGAGCCGGTTCCTCCGATATGGCCGACCGTGTTTTGGAGTATTCTCGGAGTCTTGATCCTTGCCGCGATAGGTGTAGCGATCTGGTATTACTTGAAAAGAAGTGAGCAGACCGGTGGAGATTCTTCTGTTGCGAAAGTAAAAAGCCGATTTCTTGAGATCGAAAAGAATCGGATTGAGTATGCCCCCAATCAATTCACCCTCGCGATTTCAGATGCCCTGAAAGACTACCTGAGTGAAAAATTCAACGATCCAGTTCGCTTTGAAACGTCAGAGGAGTTCCTGAAACGGACCTCCGATACCAAGAGCAAACTTCCCGCCCCTGCCCGCGATTTACTAAGATTATTTCTCTCGGAGACCGATGAATTGAAATTCGGGAACAAAGGCGGAGGGGACGCGAAACTGATTGGGCTGCTTCTGCAGGCCGATAATGTGGTGAATGTATGTGAGCGGGAGAGCGCGAAGAAAGAGGCTTCGTAACTTCCCTTGTTCCGCCCCAATTAGCGGTTGCTGAGACGCTTGAAATGCGTTTCTTACTCAACTGGCTCCAATGAAAACGATTTTCCGACCATTTATTCTCTTTGCCACCTTTGCTCTTAGCAGTTGTGTGAGCTTCGAACAGGACTGGAAGAAGGCAGTGGCTGAATACGAGTCAGGGAAAATTGCTACTTTAGAAGGCCCCTGGGCGGGAGGCTGGACGACGACCACGAACGGTCATGAAGGCGATCTCCGAGCCATCGTTTCGGAATCAAAATCCAAGCCCGGTGAATATGATTTTCGCTACCATGCCACGTGGGCCAAAGTTCTATCGGGCGGATACACCGTCACTTTTCCCGCACGACGCAGCGGTTCGCGATACCTCGTGGACGGGGAAAAGGATTTAGGGCTCTTCGGAACATTCGGACATCGAGCCACGATTTCAGGCAAATCCTTTAAGGCAACTTACTCAAACGACCGTGAAGAACTTGGCGAGTTTCGGATGACTCGCCCGGAGTAATGTCTCGCGACCGCTCCTTACCTATTTTCGATCTCGAGATCGATCTCGCCGCTGCGGTCAGCAACGAAAACGCGCGCGTCGTGATCGAGGCTCCCACCGGTTCCGGAAAGTCGACGCAGGTCCCTCAATTTCTTCTAGACAGTGGGCTCTGCGGTGACGGCGAAGTCTATGTGCTGCAACCCCGCCGGCTCGCAGCGAGGATGTTGGCGACGCGAGTTGCCAGCGAGCGGAATGGATCACTGGGTGATGAAGTCGGTTTTCAGGTTCGATTTGAGAATGCCGTATCAGCGAATACCCGAATTCGTTTTGTGACCGAGGGCATCCTGCTTCGCAAACTGATGGATCAGCCGGATCTCGCCACTATTTCCGCAGTGGTTCTCGACGAATTCCACGAACGCCACTTCTTCGGTGATATCAGTTTGGCTCGTTGTCTTGAGGTGCAAAAGACCCTGCGGCCAGATCTGAAGATCATTGTGATGTCCGCAACACTGGAAACAGCTGCGCTTAAAAGTTATCTCGGCGACGATTGCAGGCACCTCATTTCCGAAGGACGCACCTACCCTGTAGAAGTTGCTTACGAACCGCCACGCGAACGTCACAAAGGCGAACTCTGGGACCACATCGCGCGAGTGATTCGAGACTACCTCAAGGTCAACGGAGTGGATGGGCACATTCTGGTCTTTTTACCCGGTCGGTATGAAATCCAAAAGACCGCCTCCGCCCTGCAGCGAACCGTCGGGAGCTCTTTTGAAATTCACGAACTCTACGGAGAGCTCCCACCGGGGAAGCAGGATGCCGCGGTTTCAAAAAGCAGCCGGCCGAAAATCGTCATTGCCACCAACGTGGCCGAGACCTCAATTACGATTGATGGCGTTACACTTGTCGTCGATTCCGGTCTTGAGCGACGGTCCGCATTTGATCATCGTCGTGGCATCACGACCCTTCACATCGAAAAGATCTCGCAGGCATCGGCGTCGCAGCGGGCCGGCCGTGCAGGTCGAACCACGAAAGGCGCTGCGATACGCCTCTGGAGTGAGCGTGAACACGAACAACGCGCTCCGGCTACTGCTGCCGAGGTTCAGAGAATGGACCTGACCGAGGCAATACTCATTCTCTATTCCAGCGGGATCACTTCGATTCGGGAGTTCAATTGGTTCGAGAAACCGGATCGAGCGGCTCTAGATGAGGCGATGCTCAGGCTCATCGAACTCGGCGCACTCAGTCGTGATGAGCAACTGACTCCCGACGGTCGAAAGATCAGCCAATTACCGGTTCCTCCCCGTTTCGGTAAAGTTCTTCTGGAGGCGGCGAAGGGCGGTTATCTGGATTACCTCGCTTTGGTCGCCGCGCTGACACAAGCACGTCCCCTTTTTCCGCTGCGCAGACGGCATTCTGATCATCTCATGCCTGAGGATTTTGCGCAGCCCGATGATATCTCTGATTTCCAGGCACTCGCCCGTGCCTGGACGCAAATGAAACAGAATGATTTTCGCCGTGAGATTGGAGAACGACTTGGAATTCATGCCGGAGCGTCTCGCGATGTTGATCGAATTACCAAACAGCTCACGAGAATTGCAGACCGCTGGGGTTTTGGCAGCGGTAGCTTCGCTGAGCCGGATAATGAGGCACTGGCTAAAATACTACTTTCCGGGTTTTCTGATCGACTCGCGATCCGTCACAATCAAAGCACGCTCACCTGCGCTGTAATCGGTGGACGGCGTGGCCAGGTCGAGAAAGACAGCGTTGCCGGCGATAAGACATGCCGAACCTTTATCGCCGGTGAGATGATAGAGGTCGAGGGGCGTGATCTAACGGTGAAGCTAGGGCTTTGCACACGAATTGAGGAAACCTGGCTGCAGGAGTTGTTCCCCGATGCCTTTGAGAAAAAGGAGGGCGCTGTTTACGATGAGCGCTCGCGAAAAGTGGAAGCCCGCCTTGAAAAACGATTCCGTGATCTTGTTCTGGAAACGAAACCGGGTGGCGAAGTTCCCCCCGAAGAAGCAGCTACCCTGCTCGCCGAGCGGGTTCTCTCAGGTGAACTCAATTTGAAGAAGTGGGACGGCAAGGTGGAGGCGTGGTTCAGCCGGGTGAATTTGGTGGCGGAAAACTGCCCGCAATACGAAATCTCGCCGATCGATGAGGAGTCAAAGCAGCTCATGCTGGAGCAAATCTGTGCCGGAGGAATCAGTTACAAGCAGATCAAAGACCGTCCCGTTAATGCCGTGATCAAAGAATGGCTCCCCTCTCATCAAGCTGGTGTGATCGATCATGCCGCGCCCGAGTCCGTGATCCTTTCAAACGGTAAAGTGGTCCGGGTTCATTACTCTCCGGACGAGAAACCCAAAATATCGGTCTTGATTCAACACCTCTTCGGACTGAAAGACGCCCCGACTATTTGTGAAGGGAAAGTGCCCGTCGTTGTTGAAATCCTCGGCCCCAATTCACGTCCTGTTCAAGTCACTGAGAACCTTGCCGGATTCTGGACCGGCAGCTATCCTGCGGTGCGATCGCAACTACGCGGCCGCTATCCAAAGCATGATTGGCCTGAGTTTGAGTGATCGAGAGATTTTGAAGTTTCTTGCGATAGCTCAAACGATTCCGTCCGACTGACAGCAAAGATCCCCCATCATTTCACGAAGGTGGACTTGGTGACCACACTTCCCTGGTCAATTCAGTCCCGCTATTTATTAAATTTATTAAATAGAAAACTAATTTATTAATATTTCCATCCGCTCTCAGAGGGGCTCATTGATGTGCAATGAACGAGTGGTTTGGCACTTAATGATGAAGCTGGGTAAAATTTGCCCCTGGAGAGAGCAAGATGAAATGGTCACTGACTTCTGACGTTGCGGGAGCCCATAACCGGAACAGTCGAGGACGGGATGCTCACACCATTGCCAGGGAGGTCGCCTTATCTCTGCCATTGAGCATCGACAGAGATAAGGAGGCTGAACGGGTCGCTCCTCAACTTCCGACATTCACTCTTCATACCGTCAATTCCAGACAGCGCAGTACTCGAAAGAGTTATGCTTTCCTTTAATTTAGGGATTTACAATTTGTCAACAAATCCTAAGTATTTAACTGATAACTGTTCATTTGGTAGCGCCGAGCGCCTTGGTTTGGTGATGCCGAGACTATTGTCTAACCACCCAACCTGCGTGCCATGATCTCAACGACACCACCTGCTCCACCTCGATCCAGTAACCCTCTCAAGCACTTTTTCTTTTGGCTTTCGGGAGCCGGAGCTGACACGCTTGAGCAGTGCCCCGGCTGGGAGCAACGAAAATATGTCGCTTTCGGAGCCACTGTGCTCGTTCCCACGGTGTTCGCGTTTATCGCCTGTGCTTACGCGCTCTCAACCTTGACTGACAATTGGAAGATTATCATTCCGGTTGCAACCGCATGGGGTCTCATCATCATGACGATCGATAGAGCATTGCTTTCGATCTACCGCTCGTATCAGAAATTTCATCGTAAGATTGCCCAGTTCTTTCTTCGAATCATTGTTGCGGCCTTGATGGGAGTAACGATTTCCCACCCGCTCACACTGCTTCTCTTCAGCGATACGATCAGCAGTGTCATCGAGAGTGAGCGCCAGGAGGAAATCGAAGCCGTTCGGGTTGCGGCTAATGGCAACAAGGCTGGTGTTGAAGCCAAGGTCGATGCGCTTGAAGGGCAAATTACAGTGCAGCGCCAGAAGTTTGAAGACACTTTTTCTGCAGAGTTCCTCGTTGAAGATGCGTCGGCAGGCCTTGCAGATCCCCTTTCTGAGCTGGATGCAGAGCTACGAGCACAAATGAACGGTCGCATCGATGCCGATACCGCTGTCTATCGCCAGAAGATTGAGTCAGTGGAAACCGAGTTTGCTGCGATGCAGGTCAAATACACGGAGCTGCAAATGGAGTTAGACAGCTGGCAGACAGAGTTTGAGCGGGAAGTAAATGGTCAACGCAGCGGAGTTGTCGGCCTGGGACCGCGCGCTAAAAGCATTCGTGATGATCAGCTTGCCTGGCGTCGTGAAGAGGCGAAGCGTATTGGCGAGATGCTTGCGTATTTGACGACGCAGAAAACAGATCTCGCCGCTCGCGTCAAAGAAACCGAAGAAGGTATCAAAGCCGAGTTCGTTGGCATTGCCGCAGCAAAAGCAGGCCGAATCAAGGAAGAACGTGCACGCGTCGCTGATTTGAAGCGTCAGGTCCAGCAATCTCAAGCGGACCAGTTTGTAGATCAACAAAACACGATTCGGACGACTATCACTGCTCAGATCGATACGCGTTTGAGCGAGCTGGAGCGACTTCAATCAGAAATTGGGGCGATCGGCTCCCAGGAGCAGGAGCGTATTGCCGGAATTACAGCAGAACCTCGAAGAGACATCCTCACCCAGACGCTTGCACTCCACCGTCTCTTCGAAAACGGCGCCGAAGGAGGTAAATTCGCTTTGATTGCTTACTGCATCCTTGCCGGACTGTTTATGTTGATCGATACGATCCCTCTTGTCGTGAAATTCTTTTCGCAACCCGGTCCTTATGATTCTCTCGTAGATTGCGAGGAAGTTCGCTATGCCCGTGAGCGTGACGCGTGGCTCAAGAGCTTTCACGCCTACATGGATGACCTTTCCGACGGGCGCTTACTTCACCTGACTCAGAACAAGCCACTCGAAAATGCCATGATCGAAGGAATCGACAGTTCACGTGCGGCGAAAGAATTCGTCGAGAATCTAATCGACCTCGAGTCATCTTTCGAAGAACGCATTGAGACTGAGAAAGCAAAGCTGGCAGCCGGCGGGAACGCAAGAACGGATCAAAGGGCGCGCCAGCTAGAAAAATTCGCTGAGACCTTCTATGAGGAACTCAATGGAAAAATGGAAACCTTCTTCGATCAAGATGCTGCCAAACGGGAATCAC